>JADLED010000256.1 GCA_020846335.1 Bacteroidia bacterium | reverse complement strand
TACCGAATTACTAAATTCAATAGGTGCAGCGCCTGTTCCACCCTCGCCACCATCCACCGTAATAAAATCGGGCATAATACCCGTTTTAACCATGGCTTTACAAATGGCAATGAATTGCGATTTTTGTCCAATACATAATTTAAAGCCAATTGGTTTGCCGCCACTCAGTTCGCGTAATTTTTTTACAAATTCCAATAATCCAAGCGGCGTACTAAATGCTTTGTGATAAGAAGGAGACAACACATCTTTTCCTTTTTCTACCAACCGTATTTTTGCAATTTCGTCGGTAACCTTTGCTGCCGGCAAAATGCCACCATGGCCGGGTTTAGCACCTTGCGAAAGTTTTATCTCAATCATTTTAACGTTGGGCAAAGTGGCCCGCTCTTTAAAGGCGTCAAAATTAAACGTACCGTCCTGATGCCTGCAACCAAAATAGCCGGTACCAATTTGCCAGATAACATCGCCGCCCGGTTGCAAGTGATAAGGGCTTAAGCCGCCCTCGCCGGTATTGTGCGCAAAGTTGCCCAGTTTGGCGCCGCCATTTAAAGCCATGATGGCGTTTTGACTTAGCGAACCAAAACTCATGGCCGACACGTTGAAAATACTGGCCGAGTCGGGTTGTTTGCAATCAGGCCCGCCAACAGTTATGCGTGGGTCGTGTTCGCCATGTTCAAGTGGCAAAGGGCTAATGGAATGGTTGAGCCACTCGTAGCCGGTTTCATAAACGTTGAGTTGCGTTCCAAATGGTGTGCTATCGGTCACTTTTTTAGCGCGCTGATAAATTACATTTCTGCTTAGGCGATTGTATGGTGCACCATCCGTATCGGATTCAACAAAGTATTGATACACTTTGGGTCGCATCCATTCGGCCCACCAGCGCATGCGACCAATTACCGGAAAATTTCTTTTTAAGGTTTGTTTTTTTTGAACCATGTCGCGGATGCCAAGCGCGGTTAAAGGTATTACAACAAGGTAAGCCCACCAGGCGGGTTGCCAAAATAATCCAACAAGGCCTACAACAATCATAAAAAAAACTGCTAGAACAATGAAGATTTTTTTCATACCGGATAAATTTAATTTTTAGTGAAATAAAAAATTGAAAAAGATAATCTAAATCAACTTACAAGTAAAAGTAATAAAAGACTTTACACAGGCAAAAATAAG
The DNA here is from genome assembly GCA_020846335.1 of Bacteroidia bacterium. Classification (GTDB taxonomy): domain Bacteria; phylum Bacteroidota; class Bacteroidia; order B-17B0; family Aurantibacillaceae; genus Aurantibacillus. Next base: position 100,307 of record JADLED010000256.1, on the reverse strand, counting down.
TACATTTATTATCTAAATTTTTTATGAAAGTGCTAATGTTGGCGCGACCTGACCTTTATAAAGTGAGAGGTGGCGACACAATACAAATAAACGAAACGGCCAGCGGGCTTACCAGACTTGGTGTGGAGGGCGACCTGATAATTAACCGGGGAATTGATTATCGTAAATACGACCTCATACATTTTTTTAATATTATTGACCCTGAAGATATTTTAGGCCATGTAAAAAAAAGCAAGTTGCCTTATGTGGTATCAACCATTTATGTGGATTACCGCGAATTCGATAAGCTGCACCGAAACGATTTGTTGGGTTTATTAAGCAAAGTGTTGCCGCGCGATTCCATTGAATATTTTAAAACACTGGCCAAATATCTTTTAAAGAACGAAAACGTAAGCACGGTCGATTTTTTTTTAAAAGGGCATCGAAAATCCATTCAATATATTTTGAGAAACGCGGCTATGCTTTTACCTAATTCGCACAACGAATACCAACGGTTAAAAGCAGATTATGGTACGCAGCAAAAATACAAAGTGGTGCCAAATGCCATTAATCCGTTTTTGTTTAAACCCAACAACAGCATTGAACGAGACATTGTTTTGTGTGTGGCGCGAATGGAAGGCAGAAAAAATCAACTGAATGTGATTAAGGCTTTAAGTAACACCAATTACAAAGTGGTGTTTATCGGAGCAGCCTCAACCAATCAAAAAAAATATGTAAAGGCCTGCAAAGAGGCCGCGGGGCCCAACATTCAATTTATTGACGTCATGTCGCAACACGATTTAATTGCTTATTACAACAGGGCGCGCGTTCACGTATTGGCCAGTTGGTTCGAAACCACAGGACTGAGTAATCTTGAAGCAGGAGCAATGGGTTGTAATTTGGTAATTGGCAACAGGGGCGATGTGCGCGAATATTTTGGAGAACACGCTTATTACTGCGAACCCGGTAGCCCCGAATCGATAAAAGCCGCGGTGGATAAGGCATGGCAAGCACCAAAGAATGATGTTATACAAAAACAAATTTTTAATAACTTTACTTGGGACGCTGCTGCAAAAGTTACTTTGCAGGCTTATAAAGAGGTTTTGAATTTATGATTCTTTTTGAAGAACTAAAAAATAACAGAGATAAATACCGGTTGGATTTTTTACTTGCCAAACCCTTTCCGCACCTTGTGCTGGATAATATCTGCGACGAAGAAAAAATTAACCGTTTGTATAACGAGATACCGGAAATTAGCACCAAAAGCCGCGATTACGTTTTTGCTGCCAACAAGTTTGAAAAATCCAAAATAAAGGAAATTTCACCCTTGTTTGAGGAGTTACACAATGATTTAATATCCAAAGATTTCGAAGATTTTTTAAAACACATTACCAATCTGGATGTGTTTGTGGATAAGGCGTTTCATGGTGGCGGCATCCATCAGGGTAAAAAGAAAAGTTTTTTAGACATGCACCTCGATTTTAATTATCACCCGATAAATAAAAACTGGTACCGCTCATTAAACCTGTTGCTTTACTTAAACAAAAACTGGAAACCGGAATATGGTGGCCACCTGTGTTTGCAGGATTTAAGAACCGGCGAAAAAAAGGACGTGGAGGTGCCGTTTAACCGCCTTGTAATTCAGCTTACCAACAACTACACTTTGCATGGCTACAACATTACTAATTTTCCGGAGGGTGTTTTCCGTACTTCTATTGCCGCGTATGCTTACATGCCTCACCAACATCACATCGAAAAACCCCGCACCACCGATTGGCACGTAAAATCGGATCAACCGGTTAAACAATTTCTGGCCTGGATTTATAACCCGGCAGTAAAAATTAAAAACAAATTGTTTGGGAGTTCAACCGCTAAAAATTAAACAACAGCAGAATGAAAAAACAGCAGTTATTTTTTTGCTTTTTGGCACTATTTTTTCTGGCAGCATGTTCAGGAAGCAAACCCGAAACATCGGCCGAAATGCCCAAACACAAGGTGCCTTATGTTTTAAACAGCAATAATCTTTTTAATCGTGATTCGATTGAAAAGGCGCTAACGGTGGCTGATAATATGCAAAAATCGGAAAGCAGAAAAATGTTTATGTTGGGATTGGATTTGCTGGCCAATAAAAATCAACCTGAGACCAGCGTAGAGTATTTTAAAGAAGCCATTTATTTTTACCCCGATAGCAAAAGTTATTTGTTTTTGTTTGATGCCTATCTTAAATCCAACAATTATTTAATGGCCGATAGCGCTAATAACAGTGCCTTGTATGCCGGAGGGCAAATAGAAGAAGTTGCATTTAATTCTGCCTTAATTGCCGCTGCAAAAAAAGATACTGCAAACTGCCTTGCCAATTTGAACGAAGCGTTTTTTTATGGATTTATAAATAAGGATAAAATAATGAAGGAACCTATGTTCGATTTTGTAAAGGACAAGCAGGGTTTTCAGGCATTGGTAGTGGCTAACTTCGGCGATGAGGAAGTATTCACGCGGAAACTTTTTGCCTCCTATCTCAAATTTCTTCCCGATTTAAATTTACCATTTGAAATTCCAGTGGATTCGGTGGCCGCCTATAATCATGAAATTTCTTTCGATTACGATTATGCCTCATTTATTCCGGGCATGTTAAAGTCCGAATTTTCGCGGGATGTAAGTAACTCCTACATGGTGCTGGGTAAATTTAAAATTACAAATGGCCATGCCGTACTTTACAAAATGTTTGATGTAATTGCCGACACACTCAATCCGGTGACCACATACGTAATCACCTACGATACTTTAGGAAAAACCATCTCAAACGAAGTCATTTCCTGTTTTTGTTCTCCCCTCGAACGAAAGAGTTGCGCCATTGGCAGCGATTTTAAAATTAACGTTACAAGCTATAAAACCGAATGGGAAAAAAATCCTGCCGAAGCAGGCTACGCCAACAACAAAATTATTTCCAATACCGAAACAGGTAAAGAAATTTTAGTGCTGAACACTAACAACGAAGTAATTCGCGAAAGCAAGGAGGAGCTGGCAAGCTCAAAAAATTAAATCCTTTTTAGCATTCAAATAGATAATTATTTCGGCAATTAACAGATTAACTGTCCAACTGAGCCAGGCAATTAGCGTGTATTCCGTTACACCATCCATTATAAAGAATTTTGGCAAAAAATAAGCCAGTAGCCTTAAACTGATTGCTGATAATGTCAGGGCATAACTTCTTATCATCCAGTTGCGGTGTTGCGTAAATTGTTTTTGCCTGGCTTGGTGCAAAGCCAAAAAAGTAAACAGCATCCACAAAACAGCCAACAACACAAAACTTAGTTTTGCCGGACCATGGCCATTGGCGTAAAAGCCCATAATTAAAGCCGAAGGGCCAGCCAAAAACAAAACATCGCACACATACAAGTAGCCAAGTGCACGGTGTAATTTTTTGTACTTACGAACAACGTAACCCGAAAACTGAGTAAAACCCGCAGTCAGAGTGAAAATGCTTAAAAACACATGCAAATAAAATGCATAGCGCCAATGCTTAATATGAATGATGCCCTGTTTGGTTAACAAAAACGCCACATCAATTCTGCCGGACAAATACGGAAGGCTGAGATTAATCATCAGGCCGCTAAAAAAAACAAGGCAGATAATTAATGTAAGTCGTATAACAGATTTTGATTTCAATTCAGGCAAGCAATTTGTGAAAGATAAAACTAAAAGAAAATTTTTATATTTAGCCTCTGCGATTTATACTCACCATATTATTTATCTGGCTTTACATTGGCGCCACATCGCAAACCGACACCAGTGGTACAAGCACCCTTAAACCCGATACCATCATTACCATTGCCCTAAAACCCGACACCGGCATTGCCAGCTTTTATGCCAGAGCCTTTGAAGGCCGCAAATGCAGTAACGGTGAAATTTTCAGACACGACAGTTTAACAGCCGCACACAAAACGCTGAAATTTGGAACCCGTGTTAGAGTCACCAATCTAAAAAACGACAGTGTTATTGTTGTAAAAATAAACGACCGCCTTCCTAAAAATTCAAAACGAAGCATTGATTTAACAAAGCGCGGTGCCAAACAACTTAATTTTGTATTGCAGGGCCTAACCCGTGTGAAACTTGAAGTGTTGCGCGATTCGCTTGTGCCAAAACAGGAACTGCAGATTAAACCGGAATAAAAGTGGCTATTTAGCAAGCACCAGCTTTGTAGTTGCAATCACCCTTCCATCAACCTGCAAAGTGGCAATGTAGAGACTATTTGAGTAATCACTTAAATCAAGCACATTGGCACCAAAAACACTTTCTTTTACCAAAACAATTTGACCTAAATAATTTTTTATTTCGATACGCGATGGAAAAGGCGCTTCAAATTGAAAAATACCCTTGCCCGGGTTAGGATAAAATACCAAAGGTGTTGTTTTTGTGTTTTCGCCTACCGACATCGGAATTTGTTGCGTGCTGTAACTTTCGCACTGAACTAAATTGTTGTTGCTACTCTCCTGCAAAATGGCCAGGGTGTTTATCCGGCTGAAATTCCAAACAGGATTGTAACTTGTCTTAACGCTAATAACAACGGAGTCGCCAATGGTTGCTGGAAGTGTAACCGCCCAGCCCAAGGTACTGCTTAGGGTTTTTCGGCACACATTAAAATGTTTTGGTTCGCCATTAGAACCGGTATAAAACACAGTGTCTTCGGCCAGAGCAATAAACAAATTCAAGGCACCAAGCGAATGAGTGGCCACTGTTTTTACCACCACTCTTGCGCGAATAGAATCGCTGCCATATTTGGTTTGAGTAATTTTAATTTGAGCCGGAGAGGTTTGTTGTTGATAGGGCGTAAACAAGCTATTGTCGCTGTAATTTACTGTTGGAGAAATAACCGAACCGTTTAATACCAGGCGTGGTGTGCCACCATAAATGCCGTAAAAATTGGTACGCGCATCGTTCTCGCTAGGGTTTTGTTGATAGAGCAAACAACCAACATAAGGTGAACTGGGATGAATGGAAAGATAAACCACATTACTCTGTGCATTCAGGTTACTGTAAAATCCGGGATTACGCGAAGCACAAATACTGCATTTGGTATTGGTAAAGTGTTCCACCATTATTTTTTTTGGAACCTGTGCCAGGGCCGATAGCAGGCAGCTCATGGCGAGTAGAAATAAATGCAGGCGAATATTTTTCATGTAGGCAATTGTTGGCAGGTGATGTAAATTTGAATGAGGAACCGTGCAGGACTATCTACAAAAATAAACTAAAGTTTTCTTACCTTGACATCATGAAAAAAATAGTATTGCTAGTAATGTTACTTTCGACTTTGGTTAGCTGCAAGCGCTTCAAATCAAGCGACAGTCAAAAGGCTTTTGTGAACGAATTCAACAGACATCTAAGCCTGCCATTAACAGCCGATAGCCTTTTTATTGCCCAACTCGATACCCTGGAGGCAATGGATTTGCCCTTGCTCGAAACACTTCAAACCGATACCGTGAAAGAAGAATTGGCGGGCACGCTCAATGCCAGTATAGGAGAGTGTCTGTTTATTGAAAAACTAAAACAAAGTGGTCGTTATCAGGGTTATCTGGATAGTTTGAGTCCTGGAATGATTAAAAACGCCATGGCCTTTAAAGTTGGCAAAATAGAATTGAAAGATGGCACGCATTTATTGCTTTGGGGCATTAACGAAAGCAGCTTTGATGCCGATCCGTTTTTTTCGGGCACCAGCATCATTGCCTCCTACACGAATAACAAAGGTGGCCTAACACATGTGGTGATTGATGAGTCGTATAACGCCGGCGACCCACCTTCCTTTTTACAAAAAAGAACCACTGCACAATTAACCGAAAATGAAATGCGCATCACTACAAAAACGCAGGCGCGGGATGCGGATGAGGAAGAGTGGAAAAAAGAAACAGCATTTTTAAAATTGCAGTTAGAAAGTGGAGAATTAAAAGTTCTGCAAAAGGCAAGCAGCAAAAATTAATCGGCGGCAATAATGTCCTTAATCTGCTCAAGGTGCCTTTGTGTGTGGTGTGGTATAAAATACAACCAATCGGTAATGGTCATTTCTCCCAAATACGGGTGCTTCTGAATGCGGCCATCCACCACAATTTTACCCGAGCCAAGAGCAGCAATTAATTCCGTTCTGTTTTCCGAAAATAATTTTTCAAAATCTTCAATGGTTTTAAATTTTCCTTTGGGATGAAACAATTCGGGCGCCTGCACTTTGCGGTTTCTTAAATCCACCACAGCACGCTTTAATTTATCGTCTCCTAAAAGTTCAGGTGTTTGCGACGTATGTGAGGAAGGCTGAGAAAGTAAACGTGCCACCAGTTTTTCGGTAATGTACACATGCTCCAGAATTTGCAAAATGTTCCATTTGCCTGAAGGTTGTTTATTAAAATCAGCAGAAGGAATGCCTTTTACAAAGGTTAAAACCTCAACAGTGTTTAATTGCAGTTTTAAAATTATTTCGTCAGTTTTCATACTAAGTGAACACTTATAAGTTCATTTATCAGGGCGCCCGGGCGGGCTGTCGTTACTCGCTCTTAATCCAACCGCCCCCTGAGTTTTCATCTAAGGCGGTTGTATTAAGGAGCTCAAACAGGCCACTCCATCCCTGGCGCAAATTCATAAATAGCTATCACCTGCCACTTTTCAACCTATTTTGAATTCAGAAAATTAATTCCACCAGGAAATGGATATTGAAATTGAAATTCATTTGAACGGACAAATAAAGTTCTTTTTTTAATTTTATTTAAAAATGTTATTCTGTATTATAATGTTTAACTCAGCGAGCACCTAAACGTTGTTTCACCGCTTCAAACAAAACAATACCGGTAGCTACGGAAACATTTAAAGAGGCAATCTCACCGGCCATTGGAATTTTTACCTGAATATCGCTGCGTTTTAAATACTCGTTACTAATGCCATTTTCTTCGCTGCCCATTATTACCGCAGTAGGTTTGGTAAAATCAGCATCGTAAATAAGTGTGTTGGTTTTTTCGTGGCACGATACAATTTGTAAACCGCTTTCCTTTAAATATTCAATGGTTTGTTTCAAATTGTCTTCGCGGCAAACCTTTAAGCGGTGCAGGGCGCCGGCCGAGGTTTTAATGGCATCGCCGTTTATTTGCGCAGCTCCGCGCGAAGGAATAATGATAAAATCAACACCTGCGCACTCAGCTCCACGGGCAATGGCACCAAAATTGCGGACATCTGTCACCCGGTCAAGAATTAATACCAGCGGAATTTTTCCTTTTTCAAACACATTACTTAACAAATCTTCGGTGCTGTAATAGGTTATTTCGGTTAAGTAAGCAACCACACCCTGATGGTTTTTATCGGTAATGCGGCGCAGTTTTTCAGGCGGCACAAATTGCAGGGGCACGGTTTGTCCGCGCAAAGCCTGCCGTAATTGATTGTACAATTCGTTCGAAAGGCCTTTCTGAATCAGAATTTTTTCAATGTCCTTGCCCGCGTTTAAGGCTTCCAAAACAGCCCTGGTACCAAATATGAGATTGTCTTCCATCAAAACAAAGTACATCAAATTTTAAGCATTAAACAAATTAAAAAAACAGTGTAACTTTAGAGTGAAGCGTCGTTATAATGCACAAACAGATAATTCATGAAACACATTTTCTTACTCGCATTCATAAGTGCAATTAGTTTTGTTCATTCGCAAAACAATCCCATTATGGAGTCCGGGGCCTATTATCCGGCACAGTTTACCAACGCTTATTTTGAAAATCAATACCCATGGATGCTAATTTTTGCAGAAGGGAAAACGCTAAAAAGTTTGACCTTGTTGAACACCGTAAAAAATGCCGAGCACAGTTATTATGAATTTAATGCGCTGGGAAAACAAACCGAAATAAAACTTGGTAAAAATTCGCCAAACTGGCAAGGCCTGAAAAGACGCATTACCAGATGGACACTCGAATACGACGGACTTGGGCGATTGGTTAAAGAAACCAAATACGATAAAAAGGGAAATGTTGTAAGAGCGCAAAACTGGGAATATTACAGCAAAAACCTGGTAAAACAATTGCAGGTAAAAGGCAAAGGAAAATTGTTGTATCAAAATAAATTTGCCTACAACGCCGACAGCCTTTTAACTGTTTCAGAAAACTTTCGCATCAAAGGAGAACAGCAATTTTCAAAGCGGCGCTACGAATACGATTACGCCGAAAATAAAAAGCTAAAACAAACACGGCTTTTTAAAAACAACAAACTAAAATACACATGGAACTACGAGTGTGATGAAAAAGGAAAATTTATAAAAAAAGATACGGCAACCATTTGCACCAATGTGGGTTTTGACAACAAAGGCAGAAGCATTAGTGTGAAACATTATTCAGGTAATCATAAAAGAGAGTACAAGGAAGTGTATTATAAAAGAACAGTTAATGGCAATGAGTACGTTTCGGAAACAGAAAGATATGTGATTGTAAAAGGAAAGGAAATAATGGTGTTAAAATACCACGTTCCCGACAGTATTGAACCGTATTTCGATTACAGGTTTTTTAATGAAAAAGGTGTCGCAATTATTCATAACCGCACCGACTATTCGCAATACGAATCGGCTAAAAAAATAATTTCAAAAGGTGAGGCCTATTATTACAACAGCCGTGGGCAGCAGTATTATCGTTTAGTTCAGGAGTATTCAGATAAAGGATTGCCGGTAAGTTCGAACGTGTATGGTAGCAAAAACAAATTAAAAAAGAAAATCGAATTTGTTTTTACCAACAAATCCGAAATCCAGATTAATCACTACAAAAAAGGGAAGCTCATCAATTCCTACAAGGGCAGTTTGAGCTATTATTAAACCCTTGTATATTGCCTCTTTACTCGTATCTTTGCCCAAATTAAAAGCAACATGGATACGCTTTACCGTAAAGTAGAAGAAGCACTGGACACCATACGGCCTTACCTTGAAGCCGATGGCGGAAATGTGGAAGTAGTTGAAATTACAGCCGACCAAACGCTTAAAATAGAACTTATTGGCGCCTGCAAAACCTGTAACATGAGCCACATGACCATGCGTTCGGGCATCGAAGAAACCATTCGCAGAGCGGTGCCGGAAATAAAACAAATCGTTTCAATAAATTCCTGATAAAATAAATAAAGGAAAAAAATAATTCCTTAATGGCTTAAAACTATGAAGCTGACACAAAAACTGGGACAAAGCAAGCAAACACTTTTTTCAATAGAAATACTTCCGCCACTCAAAGGCAAAAGCATTCAAAGCATTTACGATGGCATTGATCCGCTCATGGAGTTTAAACCCGCCTTTGTGGATGTTACTTACCACCGCGAAGAATACATTTACAAAAAACGCGATGGCGGTTACCTCGAAAAAGTGAGCATCCGTAAGCGTCCGGGCACCGTTGGTATTTGCGCGGCCATCATGAACAAGTATCAGGTGGAAGCAGTGCCTCACATTATTTGTGGCGGATTTACAAAAGAAGAAACCGAAAACGCCCTTATTGATTTGCAATTTTTAGGAATTGACAACGTGTTGGCCTTACGCGGCGACAGCATAAAAACCGAAGCCTCATTTGTGCCCGAACCTAATGGCCATCACTACGGTTTGGATTTGGTAAAACAAATTACTGAAATGAATCAGGCCAAGTACCTTGATGAAGAAATGAAAGATGCCGCGCCTACCAATTTTTGCATCGGCGTTGCCGGTTATCCCGAAAAACATTTTGAGGCGCCCAACATGATCAGCGATTTAAAATACCTGAAAGCTAAGGTGGATGCTGGAGCCGAATACATTGTTACCCAAATGTTTTTTGATAACAGCAAGTATTTTGAGTTTGTAAACCTTTGCCGGAAAAACGGAATTAATGTGCCAATCATACCTGGGTTAAAAATACTCAGCAGCAAAAAACAAATTACCACCCTGCCAAAAGTGTTTCACATCGACATTCCACAACCGTTTTACGAGCAGTTGGAAAAATGCAAGGACGACAAGCAAATAAAACAGGTGGGCATTGAGTGGTGCATACAACAAAGCAAAGAACTGGTTAAAGCCAATGTGCCCTGTCTGCATTTTTATACCATGGGCGCTTCAGAAGCCACCAAAGCCGTTGCCCGCGAAGTGTTTTAAAAATAGGCGCTTACACAATCAGGAATAAATGAGTTACAATTTTTACACAGGCGAAATTATCCTGATAGACAAACCCTACACCTGGAGCAGCTTTCAGGCAGTTAATAAAATCAAACACGCTATTAAAAACCATTCCTCATTAACACACGATGGGGTTAAAACCAAACCAAAAGTTGGTCATGCCGGCACACTCGACCCGCTTGCAACCGGCCTGCTGATTGTTTGTACCGGAAAAAAAACCAAAACCATTAACGATTTAATGGGCATGGAAAAAGAATACACCGGCACTTTTTTTATTGGAGCAACCACGCCTTGTTACGATCTGGAAAAACCGGTTGATAAGGAATATCCAACAGAACACATTACGCCACAAATGCTACAGGATACTGCTAAAACCTTTATAGGAAAAATACAACAGGTGCCGCCATTATTTAGCGCGGTAATGATAGATGGTGTGCGTGCCTACGAACTGGCGAGGGCTGGTGTGGAAACCGAATTAAAATCGCGCGAAGTGGAAATCAAGGAATTTGAATTGAGTAACATTCAATTGCCAAGGGTTGATTTTAGAATTGTGTGCAGTAAAGGCACCTATATCCGCAGCATTGCCCGCGATTTTGGTTTGGCCTTAAGCAGCGGTGCACACCTTACCAAACTGTGTCGCACACGCATTGGCGATTTTAAATTGTTGGATGCAGTTACACCCAATCAGTTTTCTGAAACGCTGAGTGTTAAATCAGATGTTTAAAAAGTGCATGAATTCATTTAGGCGGTCGTCTAAACCCTTGTTGTAGTCGCCCTGCTGAAAGGTGGCCTTTACAGAATAATTATACCGGTTAAAGGTTTGAATAATTGGGCTCAGGTTTTCGCGGTTCACTTTAATTGTCACTTCAATTTTGGTGCTGTCGGGTTGCGACGATACGTGAAGACTTAATATTTTAGCTTCGTTACCTTCAATAATATTTCCGATGTGTGTTACCGAATAATCGTGTTGATTCATTTCCAAAACTATAACACCGCCCGGGTTTTGCACCGATGCCATGTTGCTAAGGTTTTGCACAATGCCTTGTAAAGTAATGCAGCCTTTATAAAGTTCTTTTTCGTCAATTACCGGAATAAGTGTAAGATTAAGGCTGCTCATTAAGCGCAGCAAATCGTAGGTATGTTGGTAATGATGAATGGCAGGACGCATGAGGTGCAATTTACTGGCACTGATTTCCTGTTCAGGATGTTCATAGTCCAGCAAATCGGTTTCAGAAACAAGGCCTACCAATTCCCGGTTGTTTACCACAGCCAGATGCGACACTTTAAACTGTTCCATCCAGTCCAGCGCCATTTCTACGGTGTCGGTTGTTTTAAGAGGAGGTATTTCGTCGGTTATTAAATCGCCTGCTAACATTTTACTTTTCCAAAAGTAGTAAATTAATTAGTTTTGCTGAGGTTTTAATAAAAAATCGCAAATCACTTATAACACGTAACAAATGACTAAACTAAGCGTTAATATTAATAAAATTGCCACCCTGCGTAATGCGCGTGGCGGCAATGTGCCCAATCTTGTTAAGATGGCGCAAGACATTGAACGCTTTGGCGCTCAGGGCATCACGGTGCATCCGCGTCCCGACGAGCGACACATCACCTACAACGATGTGAGGGAACTAAAACCAATACTAAGCACCGAGTTTAATATTGAAGGTAATCCAAAAGAAAAAAAATTTGTGGACCTGGTGTTAGCAGTAAAACCGAATCAGGTAACATTGGTACCGGATGTACAAGGGCAATTAACCAGCGACCACGGTTGGGATACCATTTTGAATAAAGATTATTTAACAGATACAATTGCGCTTTTTAAACAGGCCGGAATACGCACCTCCATATTTGTGGATGCAAACGTACGGATGATAGAAGGCGCTAAAACAACAGGAACCGACCGTATTGAACTTTACACCGAAGAATACGCCAGGCTATACAGTACCACAAAAGAGAGTGCCGTGGCTCCATTTAGTGCGGCCGCAAAAAGAGCACTGGATCTGGGTTTGGGCATTAATGCCGGGCACGACCTAAGCCTTCAGAATCTGGCATATTTTAAACAACATGTTGTTGGATTACTTGAGGTTTCGATTGGACACGCTTTAATAAGCGATGCTTTGTATTTTGGAATGGAAAACACCGTACAGATGTATTTGCGGCAATTAAAAGATTAAGTGATAGCCCAGTTGTTTGCCTCCGGTAATGATTAACTTTAGAGCATAGATGAAATTAGCATACAGAGAATTTGGAGAAGGGCAGCCATTAATTATATTACATGGATTGTTTGGACAAAGTGATAACTGGAATACATTGGCCAAAAATTTTGCTGAAAAAGGATTCAAAGTTTTTACAGTTGATCAAAGAAATCATGGCCTTTCGCCGCACAGCAATGAGTGGAACTATGAATTAATGGCCGAAGATTTATTGGAGTTTATAAACGATCATGCCCTGAAACAGCCGAAATTACTTGGCCACAGCATGGGCGGCAAAACCGTGTTGTTTTTCGAAAAACTATTTCCGGGAATCGCCTCACAATTAATAATTGCCGACATAGCTGCCAGAGCCTATGAGCCACATCACGACAATGTGTTTGCAGCCCTTCATGCAGTTGATTTTGATTTTGTGAGTAACCGTAAGGAGGCTGAAGCCATTATGGAACAGCATATTACCGATTTTGGCACACGTCAATTTCTACTCAAGAACATTTATTGGAAGGATACGGCCAACAGCCGCATGGATTGGCGATTTAATTTAAACACGATTTATGAAAAATACCATGAAATAGGTGTGGCCGTGCCGGAATTTAAAAGCCCAACAAATACTTTGATCGTGCGCGGAGAAAAATCAAACTATGTAAACGCTCAGGATTTGGAAGATTTTAACAACCGATTCAGTAATTTAAAAATTGTAACTATTGAAAATGCCGGTCATTGGGTACATGCCGAAAAGCCAAAAGAGTTTTTTGAAGCCGTGACAGGCTTTATAACAGTTTAAGTTCGGCAAGCAGGTCGCCAACTTCCATGCCTGGTTGCAGCAGATAAGCGTTTATGCCGCATTCGCCGGCGCCTTTAACGTGTTGAATGGAGTCGTCGATAAAAATAGTTTCTTCGGGAATGAGTTTGTTTTTTTGCAATACAAATTCAAATATTTCTTTGTCAGGTTTGCGCATGCCCATGCGGCAGGAGTAATGCACTTCTTCAAAATAATCGGCAAAGTTTTTTACGCCATGGGTTAAATACAAATCTCTTTCAAAAGAGGTAATGTGTGTTTCGTTAGTGTTGCTAAGTAAAAAAGTGTTGTAGTTTTGTTTGGCATCTATGAGCAGATCCAGCCGGTGTTCGGGTACGCCCAAGAGCATGGCATTCCATGCGTTGAGGAGTGCTTCGTCGGGCCCGGTAAAACGCAAAAGAGTACGAATGTGATTAAAAAAATCGTAGTCAGAAATTGTGCCTTTATCAAAAGAATTAAACAGGTCGATTTGTTTTTTTTGGGTGTAAAAACTTTCAAAAGGCACCGACGAAAGTTTGTTGAATTCGTAGATGGTTTGATCGATGTCCAGATTAATGATAACACCACCCAAATCGAAAATGATATTTTTTACGTGTTTCAATTTATTTTGCAAATATGGGGTATTTATCTATTTTTGCAAGCCTAAACCGGAAATTTAATACGCTCCTATAGCTCAGCCGGTTACCTGCCTGCCGTCGCGCAGGCCGGAGCAACGGCAGGCAGGGAGCATCAAACTCTTCCGAAAATTATCGGAGTTGAAGTTTGGATGAAGAACTTGAAATAGGCGTAAGCCAAAAAACTAACCGCTCCTATAGCTCAGCCGGTTAGAGCATCAGACTCATAATCTGAGGGTCCCTGGTTCGAGCCCAGGTGGGAGCACTGAACCCCGGAGAAATATTCCGGGGTTTTTTTTGTACCATGATTTGTTGTTACATATTGTATAGTGAAAAACTTCAATGTCATTACATAGGTGCTTGTCAACAGGATTTGGAGTCAAGGATTAAGAAACACAATGCTCACGAATATGGTGAGAATAGGTTTACAGCAAAAGCAGAAGACTGGCGCTTAGTATTAGCTATAGAATGTGAAACCTATTCTCAGGCACTTAAAATAGAAAAGCACATAAAGCGGATGAAAAGCAGCGTTTATATTTTCAATCTCATAAAATATCCTGAGATGCAGTTAAAGCTTAAATTAAAGTACACTTAGAGCATCAGACTCCCCCGATAGCTATCGGGGCTGAGGGTCCCTGGTTCGAGCCCAGGTGGGAGCACATAAAAAATCACTCCGCGCAAGCGGAGTTTTTTATTTTACCCAACCTGGCGAGAAGTTTATCCGCCGAAGGAAATCGGAGGCGTGAAGCCCAGGGGGGAGCACATAAAAAATCACTCCGCCCCGAAAGCTATCGGGGCGGATTTTTTTTGCATTTCTAAAAATAAAAAAGCGGTTCAACTTAATGAACCGCTTTTGGGTTGTTTGTTAATCTTATGGGTTTAATTTCAATTATTCCTTAATCATTTTTTTGGTGGCCACGGTTTTACCGTCAATAATTAATGAATAAGAGTACATGCCATGGCTTAAGTCATTGGCAAACACATTTAAACTTCCTGCACCTTTTTCAGTAATGTCGAGCGACTTAATAACTTTACCTTCGTTGGTCATAAAAATAATTTGTGCTTTGGTAAAATCTTCAGGTATGTTGTAAGAAATCACTGTGCTTTCAGCAAAAGGATTTGGCACGTTTTGATCTAACACCAGTACGTTTTTATCGCTTAAAGTAACAGAGATGGAATTAGCTCCTCCTTTATTAGCAGAATTGTTTCCGTTCGATGAATAAACAAGCGATTTGAGTTCATCTATTTGTTGCTGCTGCGATTGAATCAACGACTGCTGTTCCTGCATACCTTTGGTTAATAGAGCAATGAAGCCCATGTAATTTAGCCCTTTAAAATCGATGGCTTTTGTAACCTCTTTTCCTGTAGAGTCAACATTGGCAGGCTTATGAACAGTGGCTACCAAATCCGGTAAAATAGCTTCCACTTCTTGAGATATAAAACCAAATTGTTTTTGAGAGCTAAAGTGCATTCCGTATTCATTTTCGGTTGTCATATAGTAGGTACTTGGATTAAGATGAGCGATGACAGAACTTGCATTTTCGATAGTTCTAATATCTTTTTTAAACCTACGATCGGAAGTAAAAATACTAAACGCACTATTGTAGCCCGTACCATTAATCATTACATCGTTATCAAACCAGCCGGCCCAATTGTTGCTGGGACTTGCATATGGCCCTGATAAATTAGCAGTTCCGTAAACTCCAATATTATGTGTTAAGGGAAACATTGGAATCCAACTTGACCCGGTTCCATCGGCAGCGCCAACAACCCCTATATTAAATCCGCTACCGCCGCCGGCATAAGAAGCAGACCCTATATTTTTTGGACTACCTGCACCATTGGATTCGAAAATTCCACCATAGTGGTAAAAGCCATTTGGTGACGCTCCGATTGATTTTGCATAAATACCTACGCCATACCCACTCGTGTTTGATTCGGCATACGCTCCATAATTACTTCCAGAACCTGCAGAGTTTCCGATAGACAAGAAATGTCCACCAGTATTATTGGATGTGCCTCCACTGGCTTTACAAATAATTCCTTTCGCCCTACTTCCTCCATAAGCATTAAAATCCCCACCTTGATTTTCTTCTGCATTATAAACAACGCTTAACATTCCCCGGCTTAAACTACCTGCCGCACCATTACCCGCCGCCTCTGCACGGACACCAGTTGCATGAAATTGCCCAATATTATCGGCACTTACAGCATAGGCTTCACTAACTGTAGCAACATTAAGTCTTCCATTACTAGGTCCTATACCAACAGTTCGTATAAACGTTTGTCCATTACCAAGTACTTCCATTACGGGGACCTGGTTAGTTTCATTGGACAATCTCCAGGCTCCTCCTCCCAAATTTCCTGGAACAGATTTCATTGACCAACTTATAGCTCCGACATTAGTGTTCTTCAAAAGAATACCGGGTTCTATGGAGGAACCTGTATTATCGATGGATAGCCCGTCAAACGTTGGATTCAAAGAGCCCGCCAATTTTACATCAAGTTTAAAACTTGGTAAATTGTTACCAATACCTACTTTCCCAGTTGTTGTTACTGCTCCTAGACCCGTTGTCCATACTTGCGCGTATGCCAGATTTGTTAAAGCTAGAATGCTCCCTAAAATTAATTTTGTTTTCATGATATTAATGAGTTAAATTTTCTTTTACCTACTCTTTTAAAGCTTTTCGGCATCCGCTTATTTTTTCGGAATTTGACGTCATTTATTCCGGGTTATAGTTCAACTTGTTAAGTAATCGCATAGTAAAGGTATTTCAATAATTTCTTTTACAAAGGCATCAATTACCAATTATCGTTTTGAATTTATATGTGGAAGAAAATAAGCTACGCCTTCGTTTTTTTTCAACGCAACTTCACAAATATGTATCCACACATTAAAATCAACCACCTGTAAACAAAAAATTTATTTTGGCAACAAATTTTTAGCCACTTTAGCTTTAAACAAAGCCCGTTTTTGATATGGCATGCTTGCACTTAAAAATATAAGCAGGCATTGAGCAAACTTTTGCCAGCAATAAGCACTCTGAACAATAAAAAAAAGCGATTCGAATGGAATCGCTTTTTACCAGGGTTGTTTTTTTTCTTTTATGGGCAATGTTTATTTCTATTAAACATAATACAGGCTAAAAGACTTAATCTGTTTTAGTTCAATTCCGAAACCGTCAATTTGTTGTTGGCTTTAAAACTAAATGTTTTTTAATTTTTGAAAATCAAGCCCATGACCAAAACTGATTTTGAATTCATAAATGGTTTGTTATAATGCACCGTCAAGGCTTTTTAGAATAATAAGCCTATATCAGTTTTTACATCAATAAACCAACCACCTGTAAAGCCAATCATGTATTTGACACGTAATTTTAGCCCTGCTGCATTTAATTATTTTGCACAATCATGCCCTAATGTTTAGTTTAGAGCAAACACCAATGAGGCCATTCATCATTTTAGTATATTTCTCTATCTTCCTAAGGGGAGTTGTAATTGCGCAGCAACACAATGGCCCTGCTGCTAAATTCACCTTCAATAAAGGACAGGCAACCGAAGAAATTTCAGGCAGAAATGCAAAAACAGGAAGCGTGTTATTTGTAAACGATCGCTTTGGCAACCCAAAATCGGCCTGCTACCTGCATGGCAGTCCCGGTTCATATTTGAATTTGGGAACCGACAAAAGCCTGAAACCTGACATTGGAACGATTGCTCTTTGGATAAAAATTGATGTGGCCATGCAGGGTGGACAAGGCTATCAATTCAATCCAATTGTGCTTACCAAAAACAACAATGGCGAAGATTTTAACGAAGCCTATGCCATTGCCTACGACTATGTATCAAAAAAAGTGGTGGTAGCCACGTCTCTATCAGAAAAATTACAGGTTCAACTTTACACCGGCGACACGCTTAATCTTAGCAAATGGCACCACGTTGCTATGGCCTTTAACAACGACACTCTGGCATTTTACCTTGATGGCGAACTCAATTCCAAAATTCAAAAAAATTTTCGTACCGAATACCTGCAAACCGATTCAGTATTAATAGGCAGCACCGGTAGTAAAAAAAACGAGAGGTATTTGTGTGCCAACGTAGATGACATAAACATTTATAATCGTGTTTTGAGTGCAGATGAAATAACAGAACTTTATAATCAACCCGATCACAACCGTTTTAATTCATATCTTAAATGGGGTGCCATGTTTTCTGCAATCGCAGCATTAGTGGCATTATTGGTCTGGTTTTTCGTGCGCCGCTATAAATACAAGTTAAAACAAATCGAAGCTTATAATCGTGTTAAAACCCGAATGGCTGAACTTGAAACCCGCGCCATTCGCATGCAAATGAATCCGCATTTCATGTTTAACTCGCTCAACACGCTTCAGCGGTTTATTCTCGAATCGGATTTTAACAAAGCACACGATTACCTGGCCATGTTTTCTAAATTACTCCGTCGCCTAATCGAAAGCAGTGATTCCGAAAGTATAAGTCTTGAAGAAGAAATGGAAATTCTCAAAGCATTTGTTGACATTGAGAAATTGCGGTTTGGCAACTCGTTTGAATTTAGCATCACCAATTCAGTACCCGAGCCCGGTAAAATAAAAATACCATTTATGCTCATACAGCCACTGCTCGAAAACGCCATTTGGCATGGATTGCTGCCAAAATCAGGCGAAAAAAAACTAAGTGTTACCTTCGACGTTTTAGACGAGAAACGCTTAATTTGCAGAGTAGACGATAACGGTGTGGGACGCCAAAAAAGTGCAAAGCAAAAAGATCCGATTAAGAAAAGATCGCTCGCACTTGAATTTATAAAACAACGCCTCGAAATTCATGAAAAAATTACCGGCTTAAAAAACAGCTTGCAGATTATTGATAAACACAATACCGCCGGCGCAAGCGAAGGAACACTTGTAGAAATAATAATACCCATCATGAAGTAGAAATGTTGCATGCTGTAATTATAGACGACGAAGCAAACGGCGTGAAGAGCCTTGAACTTCTGGTACAAAAATTTGTTCCGGATGTAAAAGTGGTAGCAAGTACCACCAGTGCCGTGGAAGGAATTGACCTTATTAACAACTTTCGTCCCGACATTGTTTTTTTAGACATTAATATGCCGGTTTTAAACGGATTTCAGGTGCTTGAAAATCTTGACTACAAAAAGTTTTGCCTCATATTTACCACAGCGCACCGCGAACACGCCTTGAAGGCCTTAAAACAAAATGCCACGGATTACCTGCTTAAACCGGTGGACATTGAAGAGTTAAGGAAGGCCGTAGAACGTGCAAGAAAAAAATTATCCACACATTTCGACTTGCCCGACTTTACCAGCTTGTTTGTTGAACTGCCAATAACAGACCAAATGCGTGTGCCACTGCCCGGAAAAAATTCGGTTGAATATGTGCAATCCTCAAACATAGTTTACATCGAGGCTAATTCCAACACCTGCAAGGCTCTGATAATAGGTCAGCAAATTCTGGAAGTGAACAAATCATTGAAAGAATACGAAAACTTGCTCTGCAAAAGCGGCAATCATTTTATCCGCATTCACAATTCTTTCATCATTAATCTCAACCATGTTGTGCGCTATCTGCGCGAAGACGGTGGATATGTGGTAATGCAAGGCAAAAAAACCATTCCCGTTTCCAAAAATAAAAAAGAAGAGTTTTTAAAAGCCATCAATTTAAAGGCAGAATAGACCCCTTTTTTACTGTAAATTTTTATAAACGCAGGAGCTTAACCACCCTCAAAACTCCATAAATTCTTCTTATTTTTAATGCACCTAATAAAAAGAAATTTATGAGCACTGATAAACCAAAAAAAAGCATTTTAAAACGGATTTTTAAATGGACCGGAATTTCGTTACTAACAATCATTGTGTTGTTAATAGCCGCACCCTTTATCTTTAAAGGAAAAATTGTGGCCCTGGTTAAAGAGCAGGCCAATGCTAACCTCAATGCCAAAGTCGATTTTGGTGAGTTCGATCTCAGCCTCATTTCTTCATTTCCCGATTTTCGTTTCAAAATAAATAACGTTAGCGTGGTGGGCATAAATGAATTTGAAGGCGACACCCTTGCCTACATTGGACTGTTGAGTACCGACATCAACTTAAAGAGCGTTATCAGTGGCGACCAATATAAAATTAACTCCATTATAATTGATAAAGCCAGAATATTAGGCAAAGTACTAAAAAACGGAAAAGCCAATTGGGACATTGCCAAACCATCGACCGATACCACTGCCGCAGCACCTGCCGATACCGCTGCCACAAAATTTGCCATGAAACTCAGCGAGTTTAAAATTACCGAAGCTTATATCGTTTACGACGACCAACAAGGCAACATGTATTCAAAACTCGAAAACCTTAACTACAGCCTTAAGGGAGATTTTACGCAGGATAACTTTATACTTAATAACGTATTAGACATTGCCAAAACCACTTTTAAAATGGACGGCGTGGCCTATCTCAGCAATGTGCACACCAAAGCCAAAATGGATTTAGACATGGACATGCCGAAGATGAAATTTACATTTAAGGAAAACGAATTTAGCCTCAACGATTTAACATTGGGTTTTGACGGATACGTGCTGATGCCCGATACCAACATTGACATGGACGTTAAATTTGCGGCCAAACAAACCGAATTCAAATCCATACTGTCGCTCATTCCATCTGTTTACTCAAAAGATTTTGAATCGGTTAAAACCGCCGGAAAACTGGCACTGGATGGCAATGCAAAGGGGCGCTACAATGCTTCACAAATGCCGGCTTTTGGTGTTAATCTGAGTATTATTGATGCGATGTTTAAATACCCAAGCCTTCCAAAATCAGTTAATAACATAAATGTGAATGTAAAGGTGCTCAACCCAAATGGCGTGCTCGATGCCACCACAGTGGATGTGGACAAATTTCATGTTGAACTTGCCGGAAATCCAATTGATATGAGTGCTCACGTAAGAACTCCAATGTCCGATCCGGGGCTAAGAGCTCACCTAAAAGGATTAATTAATCTGGAAAGTGTAAAAGAATTTATTCCACTCGATAAAGGCGATAATCTGAGCGGCATTATTAAATCCGACATTAGCGTGGATGGCCACATGAGCGCCATTGATAAAAAAGAGTACGATAAATTCAAAGCCAGTGGCGCTCTCGAAATCGACAAAATGAATTATAAATCCGACAGTTTGCCATTTCCGGTAAATCTGCAAAGCATGAAACTCAATTTCACCACGCAATATGTAGAGCTGGCAAAATTTGATGCCATGATGGGCAAAAGCGACATTAGCGCCAACGGTAGAATAGAAAATTTTATGCAGTATGTATTTAAAGACGATTTAATAAAAGGAACTTTTGCCATTAAAAGTAATTTAATGGATTTAAACGAACTTATGGGACCGCCCACCCCAACAAATGCCGCTACAGCCAAGGTCGACAGCGCCGCTGCTGCAAATGCCACCATGGGTGTGTTTCCGGTGCCGGCCAATATCGACTTTAATCTGGATGCCAAAATTGCAAAAGTGCTTTACACCAACATGGTGCTCGAAAACATGGATGGCAACATTGTCATTCGTGATGAAAAAGTGGACATGACCAATTTGAAAATGAACACCATGGGCGGCGCACTTACAGTTAACGGATATTATGAAACAACAAATATTAAAAAGCCTACTACTTCACTCAATTTAAAAATTGAGAATTTTGACATACAAAATACCTTTAAAACATTTAATTCCATGCAAAAACTTGCCCCTGTGGGCGAGTATGCCAAAGGTTTGTTTACAGCCACCTTAGAAAACTTTAAAGTGGGACTTAATGATAAGATGGAACCCGATTTAAAAACCGTGGATGCCAAAGGTGTTTTTAAAACCAATAAAGTAAACGTAGGTGGTTTCCCTCCATTTGTAAAACTAGGCGATGCCCTAAAAATTGAACAATTAAAAAGCATGGACATTACCGACCTCAACCTGAAATATTTTATTAAAGACGGTCGTATTAATTTTGAACCGTTTGATACCAAAATAAATGCCATTAAAACCAACATTTCGGGCAGCACCGGACTCGATCAAAGTATCGACTATAAGTGGAAAATGGAAATACCTCGCGCCATGTTTGGAAGCGCGGCCAATTCGGCCTTAAACGGCTTACTTGGTCAGGCCAATGCTGCTGCAGGCACCAATGTAAATTTAGGCGAAAAAGTAAATGTAACTGCCTTATTTGGCGGAAGTGTTACAAAACCAACAATTAAAACCAGCATGAAAGACGATGCAAAAAGTGCTGTAGCAACCGTAACCACACAAGCCTTAAACGCAGGAATTGATAAAGCAAATGCCGAAGCACAAAAGATTCTGGAAGATGCTAAGGCACAGGTGGAACGTATAAAAGCCGAAACAGCCGCTCTGGTTGATAAAACCAAACAGGTAGGTTATGCCGCTGCCGACCAATTGGTAAATCAGGCAAGCAACCCAATAGCCAAAATAGCAGCCAAAAAAGCAGCGGAAGTTGCAAAGAAAAAGGTGGATGAAAAGGCACAAAAACTATTGGATGAAAGCGATGCACGTTGTAACAAAATATTAGAAGATGCAAAAGCCAAAGCTGATGCTAAAGCGGCAGAGGCAAAAAAATAATCACATAAGGCCTTACTTTTCCGCAAGTCGGAGAGATTGATTTTACTATACAGTTCAGGAATGAATTTAACCATGAAGTTTTGCCCTAATTGCGGTGAAAAACTTACAAAGGAAAACATAGATGGACGAAGAAGGTTGCGTTGTTCAAATAACAATTCCTGTAATTATATTTTTTGGAACAACCCAACACCGGTAGTGGCCATGGTGGTTGAAACCAAAGATGGAATTGTGTTAGCACATAATAAGCGCACACCTGCAGGAATATTTTCCATCATAACCGGTTTTCTCGAAATGGGCGAAAGTCCGGAAGATGCTGCCAAACGAGAAACCCTTGAGGAGTTGGGCTTACAGTCAACTTCGGCTACTCTTATTGGTTTGTTTCCGTTTTCAAGAGCGGGACAAATTATTATGTCCTACCATGTTTTGGCAAACGGAGAAATTGTGCTGAATGAAGAATTGGACGACTACAAAATTGTTCAACGAGAAGAACTGCTTGGATACGAAAACAATCTGCGCTTCGAAGTGCAGGAGTGGCTCAACAAATTAAGTGTGCTTAAATAATTCAGGAAAGACCATCACCCATAATTTTCACGGTGATGTTATCAATATTTTCGTGCAATCGCAACTGACACGACAGGCGTGAAGTAGGCGTAATATTGGGCAAAGTGTCCAACATCGCGTATTCATCGTTACTTATTTCGGGCAGCGTATCAAAACCATTAATTACTTCCACATGGCAGGTAGCACAAAGCGCCATGCCACCACAAGTGGCCAAAATATCGTATTCATTCCCTTTTAAAAATTCCATTAGGCTCAATCCCATGTCGGTTGGGGCTTCCAGAGTGGTAATGCTATTGTCGGGATTTTGAATGTTTATTTTAATATCTGCCATAGTAAGTAAAATAACAAAAATTAAAATTTGAATAATTCTGAAATGAAAGCAGGAGCAAGACCCAACAATACGGTAATAACCGCTGTAACTGCAATTACAATTTTGTTGGAAGTTTCTACCGGTAACGTTTCGTTGTGATGACCTTGTTTAAAGTACATGGCTATTACCACTTTCAAATAGTAATAAGCGCCAACCGCCGAAGTGAGCACGGCAAGAATCAGAAGCCATTTATACGGTGTACCAATCATGGTGGTAAAAACAAAATATTTGGCAAAGAAACCTGCGGTTATTGGAATACCGGCAAGTGATAACATGGCAATGGTCATGCACAAAGCCAACATAGGACTGCGTTTGGCAAGGCCGTTAAAGGCCTCAAAGTTTTCGTTGCCATTGCGTGTTACATTGTAAAGTACACCAAATGCGGTGATGCTTCCTATTGAATAAGCCAGCGAATAATAAATAATTGCGTCCACCGAAATGTTGCTGCGTTGGTTGGCTAAAATTACCATCAACATAAACGCGGCATGGCTAATGCTTGAATAGGCGAGCATACGTTTTACACTGCTTTGTACAGCAGCTGTAAAATTGGCTATAACCAAAGACAATGCAATTACTCCGGCTAACACAGCAGTCCAGGTAACGCTCACGTTTCCGAAAGCTACCATAAACAAACGCAGAATGGCAGCAAATGCAGCGGTTTTAACAATGGTGCTCATTAGGGCAGTAATTAGTGTTGGCGAACCTTCGTAAACATCGGGTGCCCAGAAGTGGAAGGGAGCAGCCGATACTTTAAAGCACATGGCCACTAGCATAAACACCACGCCCACATTAAAAAACAAAGGAAGGTTTCCGCCTTGTGTACTGATGTAACTGCGTATTTCCATAATGTCGAAACTGCCACTGGCACCGTAAATTAATGCAATGCCAAAAAGTAAAAAGGCCGATGCAAATGAACCCATGATTAAATATTTGAAACCGGCTTCATTACTTTTAATATCACCTTTTTTGCTGGCAGCTAAAACATAAAGTGGAATACTCATGATTTCGATACCTAAAAACAAAGTGGTCATGTTTTTAAAGGAGGTGAGCATGAGTGCGCCAACAATGGCAAACAGCACCAGTGCAAAATGATCGGTCACATTGGTGTCTTCTTCAAAATAGTCGTTGGCTAAAATAAACCAAAAGAATGCGGTGGCAAGAATAATTCCCGAAAAGGCAATGGCAGGTTTATCAAAAGCAATCATGTCTTTAAAATACGAAATGCTCATGCCGGTTTGCCATTCCATTAATGTGGCGGCGTAGGCACCAATAATGCCAATCAGAACAATCCACAAAAGCATTTTTTTAAACTTAAAAATCTCCGCCAACATGGCTATTATTCCGAGGGCACTGATTATCAAAAGACCTTTCATATTCTGTTACAATTTTATTATTGACTATTTACAATTTCTATTCCTTTAAGCACTTACTTCATCATTTGCAAAATGGCTTTGGTACCCTGCTCTGCAATGTCGTTTAATGGTTTTGGATAAACACCAAAGGCAATAATGGTAATGCAAATAATAACCAGCACGGCTTTTTCGGTGGAGGCGAGTTTACCAAAATGCACGGATGGTTTTACTTCGCCCAGCATAATGTTTTGATAACCACGCAACATATAAACTGCACCAAGAATAACAGTGAGTCCGGCAAAAGCTGCAAAACCTGCATTGTATTGGTAAATGCCGTTAATGAGTAAAAACTCGCCAACAAAACCATTGGTTAATGGTAAAGCAACCGAACCTAAAACAATAATTAAAAACAGAATGGCGAAGTTGGCGTTGAGGTTACGAATGCCACCCAAACTAGGAATATCGCGGGTGCCTGTTTGTTGTAACAAAATTTCGGCGATAAAGAAAAGTCCGATTACATTTACACCATGCGCCAGCATTTGCATCATGGCACCCTGAATGCCTTGTTGGTTGGCAGCTAAAATACCGGCAGCAATTAATCCTACGTGTGCAATGGAAGAATAGGCAATTAAACGTTTAAAATCTTTTTGCTGAATGGCAATAATGGAAGCATACACAACGCCGATTGCCGATAAACAAATAGCTGTAGAGCCCCATTTGGCAAGTCCCAAAGGAACAATTGGCAACAACCACTTAATCACGCCAAAGGTTCCCATTTTTAACATAATACCCGAAAGTAGCATGGTGCCCTGTGTTGGGGCGGTCACATAGGTGTCGGGTTGCCAGGTGTGTAGCGGGAAGATGGGCATTTTAATAGCAAAGGCAATAAAAATAAGCCAGAAGACTGCGCTTTGTTGTGAGGCGGTGAGGCTTCTTCCTGCCTCATACAAATCGCGAATAGCCCATGATTTAAGTCCTTCCACGTTGGTGTGGTTGTAGAGGTAAATTAAACCAATCAACATAAATAAAGAACCTAAGAGCGTATAAACAAAAAACTTAAAGGTAATGGCCGATCTGTTTTCGCCACCCCACAACAAACAAATAAAATAAATTGGAATAAGTGCCAACTCCCAAAACACGTAAAATAAAAATCCATCGTTGGCCACAAACACACCCACCAGTGCCATTTGCATCATCAATATCAGGCCATAAAAATAGTTTGGCGTGTTGTAGTTGTTTTTGTAAGACGAAAGAATAATTAGCGGTACTAAAAAGGTGGTAAGCAGTACCATTAACAAACTCAGACCATCTATAGCAGCCGATAGGCGAATGCCCAACGAAGGAACCCAGGCGGTATTAAAGGAAAGCAGAGCCGAGTCGGGATTGTTTTTAAACTGAAAAAACGCGGCCATTGAAATCACAAACTCCACTACCGAAAACAACATGGCCATGTTGCGGGCATTGTTGCCCTTCGTAAAAAATACCAGCAGTGCTGCCAAAAACGGAAATAATATTAATAAAGCTGTTAACATAAATTCTAAATTCTATTTTACTTCAAAAAGGTTAATAAAATAATCAGTACCACACCAAGCACCATACTTGTAATATAAAAGCCAATGTTACCGCTTTGTGCAAGTCTTACCACAGAACCCAAAGATTTAACACCGCTGCCAATACCATTTACAATACCATCGATTAACTGAACATCTAAAAATTTGTGGAAAATGTTTGAAAGAACGTCCAAAGGTTTACGAATCAGGAAATCATAAATCTCATCCACATAATACTTGTTGTAAATAACGCGTTGCCATGGCTTCAGTTGTTCTTCCTTGTTTACCGGCAGCACTCTGTTTTTCATGTAAACCATCCAGGCAAAAAGGATGACGGCGGCAGCAGCGGCCACTGCCAAAATCATCAGTGTCCATTCGGTTTCGTGACTGAGAACAGAATCGTTTTTACGAAGAATTACCGGATCCAAGTGGTGGTGCATCCAGTTGCCGGTGCCCCAAAACTCAGGTAAACCTAAGAGACCACCGAATATAGAAAGCACAGCCAGAATCATTAAAGGAACTGTCATAGAAAAAGGCGATTCGTGTAAATGATGTTCCTGCTCGTGTGTGCCTCTGAACTTACCAAAGAAGGTAAGGAATAACAAACGGAACATATAAAAGGCAGTGAGCATGGAAGTAATCATGCCAAGCAGCCACAACACTTTACTGTGTTCGTAGGTATGCGCTAAAATTTCATCTTTACTAAAGAATCCGCTTAAGCCGGGTACGCCACTGATGGCAAGTGTTCCAATCAGCATGGTAATGGCAGTAATTTTTATTTTTCCCCACAGACCACCCATTTTGCGAATGTCCTGTTCGCCACCCATGGCATGTATAACTGAGCCGGCACCTAAAAACAAAAGGGCTTTAAAGAAAGCGTGAGTGGTAACATGAAACACCGAAGAGCTAAATGCGCCAACACCTAATCCTAAAAACATTAAGCCCAATTGCGAAACGGTGGAGTAAGCCAGAATCTTTTTAATATCGTTTTGAAACAGTCCGATAGTAGCCGCAAAAAGTGCCGTGGCAACACCTACAATGGCTACCGTATTGCTGGCCACATCGCTAATCGAATAAAACACATTGGCACGTACCACCATAAAAATACCGGCTGTAACCATAGTGGCAGCATGTATGAGCGCCGACACAGGCGTTGGACCTGCCATCGCATCCGGTAACCAGGTGTAAAGTGGTAATTGCGCCGATTTGCCCATAGCGCCTATAAACAATAAAAGGGCAATGGCTGTGATAGTTGAAGTTTCTGCGGTACCGGCTTTATCAAAAACTTCGGTGTAACTGATGCTTCCAAAGGTGACAAATATTAAGATAATACCTAGTAAAAAACCAAGGTCGCCAATGCGGTTCATAATAAAGGCTTTTTTAGCAGCATTGTTATAGGCTGTATTTTTAAACCAGAAACCAATGAGTAAGTAAGAGCAAAGTCCTACGCCTTCCCAACCCACGAAGGTGATGAGGAAGTTGTTGCCCAATACCAATAACAACATAAAAAACACAAACAAATTCAGGTAAGTGAAAAAGCGCGTAAAGCCTTCGTCATCGTGCATGTAACCAATGGAGTAAACATGAATCAAAAAGCCAATGCCGGTGATGATGAGTAAAAACCAACTGGATAGCGGGTCGATTAAAAACTCGAATGGAATCTGAAGGCTGCCGGAATTTATCCACGAAAACACGTTTACCACATGTTGTTTTTCGTGTGAGGCATGAAGCTCCATAAAAATTAATATGGATACAATAAAGGAAGCCAAAACGGTGATTGAAGCAATGGTTCCGCTGAGACCTTTCGAAATTTTCTTCCCAAAAAAAGCATTGATTAGAAATCCTAACAATGGAAATAAGGGGATGAGTGCTGCCAGTTTAATCATAAATGTGTTTATTTATTAATTCTTTAAATTGCCTAATAAGTCGGTGTCGATGCTTTTAATGTTTCTGTAAATCATGCTTAAAATGGCCAGCCCCACTGCCACCTCTGCGGCGGCTACTGCCATAATGAAAAATACAAATACCTGTCCGCTTGCATCGTTGTGTAGAACGCTGAATGCTACCAGTAAAAGGTTAACAGCGTTGAGCATTAACTCAATACACATAAAAAGGATGATGGTGTTTCTTCTTGCCATAACACCCACGGCACCGATAATGAAAAGCACTGTGCTTAACATTAAATAATAATTGATAGATATTCCGTTAATCATTTTGATTTACAATTTTTTAATTTACAATTTACGATTTGTTAAGTGTGTTATTTCTTCGGTTCTTAGCTGTAATAACAGATGCAGAAAAAATCTTTTCTAATTCTTTTGATACTTTAAGTAATAATTCAAATTCAGACGAGTTAATATTATTATATGCTTTTATTAGTTCCAGCCAATAAACTGATTCGTCAGATTCTTCCTCAACAATTTTTAATTTATTAATAAAGTCTGCAGTAGATTTTGCTTTACAGGCAGCGCGGTAATTGGCACCAACTGAAGTTGAAGAGCGCATCACCTGTTTACCCATTATTTCATTGGCAGTTGTAGATTTCAATGTATCAATTGTTTTCAATGTCCTCAATGCGTAATCAAAGGTTCTTTTTTTAAGTATTTCGGGGGTCAAACTCATGTTCAATTGTCAATCTTAAAATTGTAAATTATTTTAACTCCTTCTTTCCTAACATAATTGCTCCAACAAGTGCAGCCAACAACAACACCGATACTATTTCGAACGGAAACAGATATTCGTGAAAAAGCACTTGGCCCAGATTTTTTACCAATCCAATATCCGGATGTCCGTAACGTTTCATTTCTAAATGATCTGTTCCTCGCAAAGCGCCAACCATCACAAACAGCAGCAGACCACCAATAACTCCGGCAATCAGTTTGGAATAAATGTTTTTTTGTGGTTCGTTATCCTGATTCAGATTCATTAACATAATCACAAACAGGAAGAGCACCATAATGGCTCCGGCGTAAACTGCAATGTGCACTACAGCTAAAAACTGTGCGTTTAATAAAAGATAATGTCCGGCAATGCAAAAGAATGTAAGCACCAGGTATAAAACTGAGTTAACAGGGTTGCGGCTAAATACCACCATCAGGGCGAACATTATCGCCAAAAACGAAAGTATCCCGAAAAGCCATTGTGTAATTGTGTATCCTAACATACTATTTTTATTTACAAGTGTTTTGTTGACTATTTACAATTGAAATAATTCGTCAATTGTAAATTTATAATTGTCAATTTTAATGTTTTCCTTTTTCTAGTTTTCCGGTATATAATTCATTATGCTTTAATCCCGGAATTTTTTTAAATGCCAAAACTTCGGGAGTCTGACGTTTGGTAACATCAATGCGTTTGTCCATTTTCTCCACCAGTTTGTCTTTACCATAAATAAACGTATCACGCTCGTATTCTGCATCTACAATTCGGTCGGTTAAAAAGATAGCTTCCTTAGGACAGGCTTCTTCGCACAAACCGCAAAAAATGCAACGCAACATATTTATCTCATACGTTTTAGCGTATTTTTCTTCACGGTACAAATGCTCTTCGCCTTTTTTGCGTTCCCCGCTTTCCATGGTAATGGCTTCTGCCGGGCAGGCCACCGCACACATGCCGCAAGAGGTGCAACGCTCCGCGCCGTTATCATCGCGTTTTAAAACGTGCTGTCCGCGGTAAACCGCTGCGTATTCCCTTTTTTGTTCGGGATACATAATGGTTGGACGTTTTTTAAACAAGTGACTGAAGGTAACTGCCATTCCCTTAACAATTGCCGGAAAATAAATCTTTTCGGCCACGGTCATTTCTTTAAAGGAGACCTGTTTGCTTCTGTTGGTTAATTGCATTTTTTTAGTTTTTTATTAATTCAATAATGGCAACACACATTAAGGCATAAACTGGATATGCTTCTACTGCACGGGCTATTATTACAAATATTTTTATCAATTTCATTTTTAAAATTGCAGGTTACCTCTAAAGTATTCATACACCATTGTGATAACCAGATTTAACAGTGACAATGGTAACAAGGCTTTCCAGCCTAAATTCATTAACTGGTCGTAACGGAACCTTGGAATGGTCCAGCGTATCCACATAAACACCGATATGAAAATAAGTGTTTTGATAAAATAGATAAAGAAACCTGTAAGTGAAATTAACCACGAACCTTCTTGCCATCCCATTTTATCGTAGAACTCATGTGCGAATGGAAAATTATAACCTCCAAAATAAAATCCTGCCATTACTGCTGAAGAAACAAACATGTTGATGTATTCGGCGAATAAAAACAAGCCTAATTTAAAGGCAGAGTACTCGGTATGATATCCACCCACTAATTCAGTTTCACACTCTGCTAAGTCAAAAGGTGCACGGTTGGTTTCGGCCAAGGCACACACAAAAAAGATAAGGAAGCCAAGCGGCTGCCACACAATGTTTGCTACTCC
This sequence comes from Bacteroidia bacterium, assembly GCA_020846335.1. Taxonomy (GTDB): domain Bacteria; phylum Bacteroidota; class Bacteroidia; order B-17B0; family Aurantibacillaceae; genus Aurantibacillus. Next base: position 69,676 of record JADLED010000256.1, on the reverse strand, counting down.
TTCATCCTGCTGTTTTACAATTTCGCTAAAACTTAAAGTTCCGCCGGCACTGATGATTAATGCAATCAGGGCAATACCCATGGCCAGTTCGTAGCTAATCATTTGTGCCGATGCGCGGATGGCACCGAGTAAAGAATATTTGTTATTGGAAGACCAGCCGCCAATCATGACTCCGTAAACACCAATAGAAGTTACAGCGAGTAAAAAAATCACACCCACATTCACATCCGCAATTTGCAATGGATAAAAGGTGTCACCAATTTTTAAAGGAGGTGCCCATGGAATAAGCACTCCCGCTACAATGGCGGTAATAATGAACAAGCCCGGCGCCAACACAAATAAAAATTTGTTCGACACATTAGGAATAATCTCTTCTTTAAAAAGCATTTTTCCACCGTCGGCCAATGGCTGCAACAAGCCTGCCCAGCCCGCGCGGCTTGGTCCCCAGCGGTCTTGCAAAAGTCCGGCAAATTTACGCTCCCACCAGGTAGAGTATGCTGCAATGCCCAGCGACACGGCAAATATTACCACACAAATGATTGTTTTATAAATGACAAATTCTAACATAGTCTTTTTTTAAATTTTCACGGTTTCTTGTTAATGCTCATAAAGCCCAGTGCTTTCTGATGTTTCATGGCCTCTACCTTTAATTCGTTTAGGTGCTGATAGTGGTTTTGAGAAATAACAGAATTTCTATGAATTGGCGACGGACCTTCGATTACCCAATCGCTTTTCTTTTTATGGTCATAGCGGCACGAGTTGCAAATAAATTCTTCCACTTCGTCCCATTGGTCTTTGCGGGCCGTAACGCGCAACACCTCTTCGCCTTTTAACCATACACGCGCTTTGCCTGAACATTTTTTGCAATCGCGGTGCGCATCCACCGGCTTGGTAAACCAAACACGTTGTTTAAAGCGGAAGGTTTTATCGGTCAGGGCGCCAACCGGGCACACATCAATTACATTCCCTGAAAAATCGTTGCTAAGTGATTGCTCAATGTAGGTGGAGATTTCGGCAGCATCGCCACGGTGAATCATGCCATGCACGCGGCCATCGGTAATTTGCTCGGCGGTTTTAACGCAGCGATAACAAAGGATGCAACGGTTCATGTGCAGTTTAATTTTATCGCCAATATCAATAGGCTCGTATTCGCGGCGTTTAAATTCGTAGCGGGTGTTGGCTGAACCGTGTTCGTAACCTAAATCCTGCAATTTACATTCACCTGCCTGATCGCATACCGGGCAATCCAGAGGATGGTTAATGAGTAAAAACTCAACAATGCCTTTGCGTGCTTCAATAATTTCGGGCGAAGTGATGTTTTGCACCACCATGCCGTCCATCACCTCGGTGCGGCAACTGGCCACCGGCTTGGGCATAGGATTGGGATTGGCTGTGCTGCCCTGCGTTACCTTAACAATGCAGGTACGGCAATAGCCACCACTGGTTTTTAATTTGGAGTAATAGCACATGGTGGGCGGAGCAACCTCCGGTCCAATCATTCGCGCTGCTTGTAGAATAGTAGTGCCCTTTGGCACATCAATTTCTATTCCGTCTATCGTTACTTTCATTTTTAAATTCGGTTATTAAAGAACTATTTGTAACCTATTAATTTTTTTTAATTTTTCTTTTTATCCAAAGAACTTATAATTGATGCTTTTTGATGTTATCACATTTTGTGATAAGATAGTTTCCACTTCCATTTAACGGCATTATTAAGCGATTACTTTATTTAACCTATCGTAATGACTTATGTCCACAAATTTTTTGCTCTTCGCTATTTCAATAAACTCGTGTTTAAAATGGCGAATGGCAGCGGCAACCGGCCAGGCAGCAGCTTCTCCCAATGGGCAAATGGTTTTACCTTCAATTTTACTTTGAATGTCCCACAACAAATCCACATCGCTTTCGTTGGCAGTACCATTTATAAATTTTTTCAAAATCTTTTCCATCCAGCCGGTTCCTTCGCGGCAGGGCGAACATTGTCCGCAACTTTCGTGATGATAGAAACGCGCAAAGGTGAACAGATTTTTCACAATGCTGGTGTCTTCGTCCATGGCAATAAAACCGCCTGAGCCCAACATGGTACCTGTTTGAAAGCCACCGTCCGACAAACTTTCGTAAGTCATTAATCGTGGTTCGCCTTTGGCAGTTTTTAAAATTAATTCGGTTGGAAGAATAGGTACTGATGAACCACCGGCCACCACGGCTTTTAATTTTTTGCCGTTGCGAATTCCTCCGCAATATTCTTCACTGTAAATAAATTCTTCTACGGTAATGCCTAATTCAATTTCGTAAACGCCCGGTTTGTTTAAATGACCTGAAGCGGAAATTAGTTTTGTTCCGGTAGATTTTCCAACACCAATTTTGGCGTACTCTTCACCACCCATGTTCACAATCGGGCAAACAGCAGCAATAGTTTCCACATTGTTTACCACCGTTGGGCAACCCCACAATCCGGCCACAGCAGGAAATGGTGGCTTAATACGCGGATTACCACGTTTGCCTTCCAACGATTCCAATAGAGCTGTTTCTTCGCCGCAAATGTAGGCGCCTCCGCCCACCTGCACAAAGCAGTCGTGAGAGAAGTTGGTACCTAAAATATTTTGTCCCAATAAACCTGCAGCATACGCTTCGGCAATGGCAGTTTCTAAAATGCGGGCTACGTAAAAGTATTCACCGCGGATGTAGATGTAAGAACGTTTTGCACCCAGGGCATAAGAAGCCGTAATCATACCTTCAATTAAAGCATGAGGAATTTTTTCCATCAGGTAGCGGTCTTTAAAAGTACCGGGTTCCGATTCGTCGGCATTGCAAACCAAATAGCGGGGCACACCTTCGGGTTTTGCTAAAAAGCTCCATTTTAATCCTGTTGGAAATCCGGCGCCACCGCGTCCACGTAAACCCGATTTTTTCACTTCGTCGGTTACCTGATCGGGTGTCATTGTTTTCAGTGCCTTTTCCACCGAGGCGTATCCGCCATGCGCACGGTAAACTTCCAGCGTGTTAATGCCGGGTACTTTATCGTTGTGTATTAATAATTTTCTTCCCATTAGTTGAATGGTTACAAGGTATTTTTATAATCTAAATCTGTATAATTTCTTTGTTTGCCGGCAGTTTTGTAATCTTCCAGCAACTTGTCTACTTTTTCATAGGTCAGTTTTTCGTGGTAGCTGGCGCCGCATTGCAGCATGGGTGCTGTGCCGCAGGAACCCAAACACTCGGCAGTTTTTAAAGTAAACATACCGTCTTTGGTGGTTTCGCCTACTTTAATATTTAGTTTTTTCTCAATGTATTTTACAATGTCTTCGGCACCATTTAACCAACACGAACTTGTTTGGCAAACTTCCAACACACATTTACCAACCGGCTTTAAATTGTACATGGTGTAAAACGAAGCCACTTCAAACACTTCGATAGGCTTTATTTTTAAAACCGAAGCAACATAATCCATTGTTTCGGCACTTAACCAACCTCCGAATTCGGCCTGCGCTATGTGCAATACCGGTAGTAATGCCGATTTGCTTTTGCCTTCAGGATAATTGGTCATTATTTTCTGAACGGTGTTCATGGCTTCCTCGCTGAATTTTATTCCGCTGCGTTTGGCCTTATCAAAATTTTGTGTTCCGTGTACCTGTGCTCCCATTATAATGTTGTTTTTAATATTTAATTTTTAGTGTTTAATACTATTAAAAACTAAAAACTTATACTTTAAAATTGTTTTACGCATCCAACTCTCCTGCAATCACATTCATACTACTCATGGTAATAATGGCGTCCGACAGCATGGCTCCTTTTATCATTTCAGGATAAGCCTGATAATAAATAAAACAAGGTCTTCTGAAATGCAGGCGGAAAGGTGTTCTGCCACCATCACTAATTAAGTAAAAGCCTAATTCGCCATTACCGCCTTCCACACAATGGTAAATTTCTCCTGCCGGTATATCAGTTTCGCCCATCACAATTTTAAAGTGATAAATGAGCGCTTCCATATTGTTATACACCTGATCTTTTGGAGGTAGGAAAAAGTCCGGAATATCGGCATGCATTTTACCAGACGGCATATTTTTAATAGCCTGACGGATGATGTGTAAGGACTGACGCATTTCTTCCTGCCTTACAGTAAAGCGGTCGTAAGTGTCGCCCTGAGTACCAACAGGTATTTGAAATTCAAAATCCTCGTAAGAAGAATATGGTGTGGCCACGCGTACATCGTAATCTACTCCGGCTGCACGCAGGTTTGGCCCTGTAAAACTGTATTCCAAAGCCATTTCGGCGCTAATAGGGCCACAGTTAATGGTGCGATCCATAAAGATGCGGTTGCGTTCCAACAGACCATTAAATTCTTCCAAACCTTTTGGGAAATCACGCACAAAATTATTGATCATGTCCCAGGTTTTTTGGCTCCACTCTTTATCAAAACCACCAATGCGGCAAATGTTAGTGGTTAAGCGGGCACCACAAATACTTTCAAAAATATCGTAAATGTGTTCGCGCCACTGAAACAGGTAAAGGAATCCTGTGGTTGCTCCGGTATCCTGACCAATAATGGTATTGCAAATAATATGATCGGCAATGCGCGACAGTTCCATAATAATCACACGGTGATATTCCGCACGCTTAGGCACCTCCGCTTTAATTAGTTTTTCCACCGTCATATGCCATCCCATGTTATTAATAGGGGAAGAGCAATAATTTAAACGGTCGGTAATAGGTGTAATTTGCGCATAAGGACGGCGCTCGGCCAGTTTTTCAAAGGCGCGATGAATGTATCCCAAAGTAGGAACTGCATTATGAATAATTTCCCCATCCATGGTTAACACGTTTTGAAAAATGCCGTGTGTGGCAGGATGCGTGGGCCCAAGATTAAGGGTGGTGTACTCTTTCTCCATGGTATCTGAAGGCGGAGTAGAGGGGGTGGTATTTTCTTTTTTACTCATTGACAGAGTGTTTAATGCTTAATAAAAAAATCAACGTCCAAACATTTTATCGCTTTTATCATCGCGGGTTTGGTCTTCGAGCGGATATTCCTTGCGCAATGGAAAAATATCCATTTCATCCACATTTAAAATGCGTTTCAAATTGGGATGTCCCTTAAATTTAACACCGTAAAAATCAAAGGTTTCGCGTTCCATCCAGTTGGCGCCCGGCCACAAATCAGTAACGGTGGGTATTTCGGGCTTATCCATGCTAAAAAATGTTTTTACGCGAACGCGCATATTTTTTGGCAGATTGTGCAGGTGATAAATTACACCCAGGTGTTTTTCGTCGGCAGTTTGCATGCCGGTGAGGTCGGTTAAAAAATGAAAATTAAGTTCGGGATCATTTTTTAAAAAGCTGACAATTTCATGGGCATCATTATGATCTACAGTAAACACCGGAAAATTATACAGCAATTCGGCCGACAATACAGCGCCGGGAAATTTTGCCGAAACCTGTGCGTTCACCTTATCTAAAATTTCTTGACTCATTATTTTTTTAATTTACAATTTAAAAATTTACAATTGGTAATTGCCATCGTAAATTGTCAATCCTTTTGTTATTCAATTCCGTAGCTGTTCATTAATTTTTTGTATTCCGGCGAATTTCTTCTTCTGCCGGATTCGTTGCGCGAAAGCTCCTGAATTTTTAAAATCCCTTCAATAATTTGTTCAGGACGTGGCGGGCAACCCGGTACATAAACGTCAACGGGAATAATTCGGTCAATACCCTGCAACACGCTGTAGGTATCAAAAATACCGCCACTACTGGCGCAGGCACCAACGCTTAACACCCAGCGCGGTTCGGCCATTTGTTCGTAAACCTGACGCAGGGTAGGGCCCATTTTTTTAGCAATGGTACCCATTACCATTAGCAAATCGGCCTGGCGTGGCGAAAAGCTTAAACGCTCCATGCCAAAGCGGGCCAAATCGTAATGAGAGGCCATGGTGGCCATAAACTCAATACCGCAGCACGATGTGGCAAAGGGCAAAGGCCACAACGAATTAGCGCGGGCCATGCCAATAACTTCATCCACTTTAGTAGCAAAAAAACCCGGACCTTCAAGGCCTTCGGGTTGTTTGGCAATTTCGAGTTTTGTTCTTTTAATAATTTCTTGTGACATCTTAAATTAATTTACAATTTGAGGATTTACAATTAACAATTTTGGTTTTGACTATTTAGGAATTGTAAATCGTCAATCCGGAAATCGTCAATTTAAATTAGTCTTCCCACTTCAGCGCTTTTTTGGCAATCATGTAATAAAAACCAACAAGCAACAAAATAATAAAGCTGAACATTTCAATAATTCCGGTCATTTTAAGCTCTTTGAAATTGGCTGCCCATGGGTACATAAAAATTACCTCAATATCAAACAACACAAATAAAATGGCTACTAAAAAGTATTTAATCGAAAAAGGCACACGGGCATTGCCTTTGGTTTCAATACCGCACTCAAAGGTTTCGAGTTTTACTTTTGTTTTACGGTGTGGCCCTGTTCTGTGGGTGATGTAAAGAATAAACACGGCAAAAGCCAGCGCTATTAAAAACATAATAAAAATGGGCAAAAACGCTACGGGTGTGGTTGAATCCATAAACCTTACAAATTAGACTGTAAGATTAGTTAATTTTATAGAATCCATCAAAAAAATGAACCGAAAAATGAATTAATTTATACCAGAATTCGTTATTGCTTCACAAATTTAAAAACGGTTTTATTTGCGCCTTCGGTAAGTACCAGATAATAAATGCCGTCGCTCAAATCGCGCGTATTTATTTTAAGCTCTGAATTCACTGCATTCTGAGAAGATTGAATTACCTGTTGACCTAAACTATTCATAATTTCAAACGAAGTCACTTCCTTTTTTTCTTTGGTAAACGAAACCGTTAATTCATCCCGAACCGGATTTGGTCTGATAGAAATGCCTGCGCCAATGGAACCATGAGATTGAATGCCTTCAAATAAATAATTAATATAGGGCGAAGAGGCCGAACAATTGCCAATACTCACCCATAAAGAGTAATAGCCTTGTTGCGTTGGTGTGTAGGTGGCTGAAGTAGCGCCCGGAATGGGACTTCCACTTTGGTACCATTGATACGAAACACCCGTTGCCGTTGTGGTTAAGTTACCCGACATCACAAATATAGATGGACTGGCCGGTAGCGGATCAACAAAAAGACTCGCTGCGCCCACGGTACTGCAGGCTCCCAGATTGGCTGTGAAATTATACAAGGCATTGGTGGAGTTAGAAACACTCAGCATAAAACCCTGTTGGCCGTTGGCCCAGTTAACCACCGAAGCATTGGTGGTAACACTAAAATTAGTAGATTGACCCACACACATTGAAGCGGATACCGGCGCCACTGTTGGAGAGCCCACAACAGAAATAGTAGTGGTGTAGGCACTGCTGCTGCCATTAGTGTTTGATGCAATTAAGCTTACCGTGTAAATGCCTGCAGCAGAAAATGTGGCTATAGGATTTTGAAGAGTGGCTGTGGCCGGACTACCACCACTAAAACTCCAGGCCCAGGCAGTTGGAGTGTTGGCCGATAAATCATTAAACTGCAAGGGAACATTAATGCAGGCAGGCGAAAAATTGGTATAAAAAGCAGGAGCAGGAACCGCACTCGGGTCGCCATACAATTCAGTTTCCCAAACACCACGGGCATAAGTGGCAGCGCGCAACTTACCGGTTGGATAAAAAATTTCCAAATCAAACACCACTATGTTAGGCAAACCATTAAAATACGGAATCCAGTTACTCATACTGCCTTCGCGGTAATAAACGCCCACATCGGTGCCCACATATAATGCTTGTGGACTGTTGTTTTTATATACAATACAATTTATCGGAATGTTCGGAAGTCCCGATGAATAATTGGTCCAGGTGCCACCACCATCGTAAGACACAAAAACCTTGTTGCTGCCGTAACCCGTAAGTGTCACAAAAACATTGTTCGGATTTTGGTTGTTAATGGCCAAATCACTTATTTGCCCACCTCCGGCTAAAATATTTCCGGTAATGTTTGACCACGAAGCCCCGCCATTAATGGTTTTATAAATGCCACCAACAGAAGTTGCATAAATATAGTTGGTGTTTGAGGGCGAAACTTTTACTTCATCAAGTATGGTCCCTATAGAGCCCAACTGAGTCCATGAACTGCCCTGATTGGTGGATTTGTAAACATGGCTGTAGCCACAATAAAAAGTGGTGGGTGTTACCGGATCTTGCACAATAGGCGCTACCCAGGCCGCAGTATTGGTGCCGGTTAAACCACTTGTAATGTTGGTCCAGTTAGCACCACCATTGGTTGAACGGGCAAAGGCACCGTAATAAATTGACGAAACCAAAACATTGTCGTTGTTCCACGACACAAAACAATCCATGCCGTCGCCACCTCTTACCTCGCTCCAGGCAGTGTTACTCATAAGATTGGTGCCATTGTCCTGATGCCCGGTAATAATTCTTGTGGCAGTGCTTGCCGAAGCGCCCAGTTTATAAATTTGGGCAATATTCATATTACCATTTATTGTTGAATAACTTAGACTGCTGTTCGTAGTGCGTGCCACACCACCATCAGTACCTAAAAAAACAGTGCTGCCGTTAACATAAAGCACCTGATGCAAATCCGCGTGAACATAAGGTCTGTTACCACCACCATACCAGTGTGTATTAAGTACCCAGTTGGCTCCCCCGTTGGTTGACTTCCAGGTATTAACGCCGCCTGCAATAATTTCGTCGGCATTGGTTGGCGAAGCATCAATGGCAATATCGTACCAGGCTTGTCCACCCGAACCGCCGCCATTTGTACTCCAGTCAAAAATATTTGGGGAACTACTCATCAGGGTAAAACTTGACCCCTGGTTAGTAGACCGGTACAAACCACCAAAACCATTATTGGTTGAACCAACAAGTATATAAACATAGTCATTATCGGCAGGTGTTACAGCTAATGATAAACGAGTACTCGATAAGCCGGTAGAACTAATTGTAAGATTACTGTATGTTTGCCCGCCATTGGTTGATTTAACGGCACTTCCGGCAGTAACAGCATAAACCGTATTGGGATCGCCCGGTCTGTATTCTGCATCAACAAACGAACCGGAAGCACACAAACTCCAGCTAACACCGGCATTGGCACTGCGGTACATGCCTACAGAGCTGGCAACATTTAAAATGGATGGATTGGTAGGGTCTACCAGTACTCTGTAAATCCGTCGTTGCTGAGTAACTTGCCATACCAGTCCCGTTGCACTCCAGGTTAAACCTCCGTTTGTTGATTTTAAAATACCTGTTGAATGGGTATCGTTGCCATCTTTATCTCCGGTGGCAATGTATATTGTATTGGGATTAAGAGGGTCAACCGCAATATCAGATACGCCACAAGAAGCCAACTGATCGGTAGTAGTGGTATAACTCACGCCACCGTTATTAGTAATCCAAAACCCACCGGCCGCTGTTCCCACATAAAAGGTATTTGTACCGGCTGGATGCATGGCAATGCACTGCACCCTTCCGGCATCGCCGTTTGCAGGCGAGCCAAATGGCCCAAGTGGCGCCCAGTTGGCAGTTAAAGCATTGGTGCTGTTGCTGCTTAGTTTTTGATTTCCCTGCGCCTCGTTAAATTTCTTAAGTTGTTCTAAAGCATAACCTCTTGAGGCATAGCGCATGTTGCCGGTTGGATAAACCCTTGGCTCCATAAACCACTGCCATCTTTTAAATGCCTTGTAGCCTTTGCCCCTTTCCACTTCGCGGTCTTTCCAGTAATTATCAAACTCTTTAACAATGTCGTAAAAATTGGCATTGGTGTCGTTCATCATTTCTGTCCATTTTTGCGCTTTGGCACTCGACAACAATTGAACAGCAACTAACAAAAGAAGTATTTTTTTCATCTTTAAACCTTTAGTGGTGCAAGGTGGCTAATTTACTCCAAAAGAATCAGATACAAAAACACTTCTTTATATCCGGCAATATAACCGTCGTTTAAATGAATTTTATCTACAATCGTATATTTTTGGTTTACACTAATCAAATCTCTATCTTTGTGGCTCAAAATTTATAAAATGACACCAGCATTTGCATTAATATTAGGGATGGGACCATCCGAAATAATCGTTGTTCTCATCATCGTTCTTCTTTTATTCGGAGGAAAAAAAATTCCGGAGTTAATGAAAGGACTTGGTCGCGGTGTAAAAGAATTTAAAGATGCCAGTAAAGGCGAAGGTGAAGCCGGCGAAGCTGAAAAGAAATAAAATTTATTGTAGTAGATTTAAAGCGTTGTTCAGCCTGAATAACGCTTTTGTTGTTTTTAAAAATTAAGAAAGTGTACACATTTACCACCATCCGTCAATTGCAATCCGACCTCCGTTCGGCACTAACCACCTGCAAGGCAATTACCCAACAGGCCATTGCCGAAATTGAAAAAAAGAAACACCTCAATGCCTTTTTAGAAGTGTTTGATGCTTCAGCTCTTGAGCAGGCAGAGCGTGTGGATGCAAAGATAAAGGCCGGAACAGCCGGCAAACTGGCCGGTGTAATTGTGGGCTTAAAAGATAATATTTGTTACAAAGGCCATAAAGTTTCTGCCTCATCCAAAATACTTCAGGGTTTTGAGTCGTTGTACTCCGCCACTGTTGTGGAAAGACTTTTGGCCGAAGATGCCATTATTATAGGAAGACTTAACTGCGACGAGTTTGCCATGGGCAGCAGCAACGAAAATTCGGCTTACGGAAATGTGCTTAATCCTTTAAACGAAAAATGTGTGCCCGGTGGTTCTTCGGGTGGCGCGGCGGCTGCGGTGGCTGCTAATTTATGCCATGTTACTTTAGGTTCCGACACAGGAGGCTCAATTCGCCAGCCTGCTTCGTTTACGGGTACCGTGGGCATTAAACCCACGTACGGCCGTGTGTCGCGCTATGGCTTAATTGCCTACGCCTCATCGTTCGATCAAATTGGGCCCATCACAAAAACAGTTGAAGACAACGCTCTCGTGCTGGAAGTAATTTGTGGGCAGGATGCGCATGATAACACCTCTTCTTCTAAAAAAGTAGCAGCCTTTTCAAAAGAATTAAGTTCCGACAAAAAATACAAAATTGCTTACTTAAAAGAGTGCATCGAAAACGAAGGCCTCGATCCGGAAATAAAAGCATCTGTTGAAAAACACATTGCCAAACTCAGAGCCGACGGGCATACCGTAGAGGCCATCAGCTTTCCATATCTGGATTATTTGGTGCCCATTTATTATGTGCTCACCACAGCCGAGGCATCTTCCAATTTATCGCGTTTCACCGGCATTCACTACGGTTACCGCAGCAGCAAGGCCACCGATTTGGAAAGCACCTATAAAAAATCGCGCAGCGAGGGCTTTGGCAAGGAAGTAAAACGCCGCATTATGTTAGGCACTTTTGTGTTAAGCGCCGGTTATTACGATGCGTATTATGCCAAAGGCCAACGCGTAAGACGATTGGTTCATGACAAAACCAAAGATATTTTTAAGGATTTTGATTTTATTTTAACACCATCCACTCCCGGCACCGCCTTTGAGTTTGGTAAAAACAGTGCCGACCCAATAAAAATGTATCTCGAGGATATTTTCACCGTGCAGGCACCAATTGTGGGCATTCCTGCTATTTCGGTTCCCTGCGGCATGCACAGCAACGGGCTTCCAATGGGTTTGCAGTTAATGGCCGATTCGTTTGAAGAATCCAAATTATTGAACCTGGCAGCAAGAATTCAGCCACTTTAAACAAAGGCTTGAACTTTTACATATTTCTTATTCGTCACAAAATACATTTGCTCAAAACTCTGCAATCTGTGGCAGAAATTATTTACTTTTGTCGCTCTTTAATCATATTCATTTTTTAAAACATAAAATCTCATGAAAGTATCAGTAATTGGAGCAGGAAACGTAGGAGCCAGTTGTGCCGAATACATTGCCCTTAACCGCATTGCCAGCGAAGTAGTAATCCTGGATATTAAACCAAATTTTGCCGAAGGTAAAGCACTTGACCTTATGCAAACCGCCACCCTCAATGGTTTTAACACCCGCATCAGTGGCAGCACCGGCGACTACAGCAAAACTGCCGGTAGCAGCGTAGTGGTAATTACCAGCGGTATTCCCCGTAAACCGGGTATGACCCGTGAAGAACTGATTGGCATTAATGCAGGCATTGTAAAAGATGTTACTTCTAACATTTTAAAATATTCGCCGGAAGCCATTATTATTGTGGTGAGCAACCCAATGGATACCATGACCTATCTGGCGTTGAAAGACAGCAAGCTTCCAAAAAACCGCATCATTGGTATGGGTGGAATTTTAGACAGCGCCCGTTTTAAATATTATTTATCTGCCGCACTTAATGCACCTGCCAGCGATATCAGCGGTGTGGTAATTGGCGGACATGGTGATACTACCATGATTCCATTAACCCGTTTTGCTGCTTACACCGGCGTTCCGGTTTCTCAGTTTATGGATGCTGAAGCACTTAAAAAAGTAGCTGCTGATACCATGGTGGGTGGCGCTACCTTAACCGGTATGTTGGGCACCAGTGCCTGGTATGCGCCGGGAGCTGCAGTAGCCGCTTTGGTTAACAGCATTGTAAACGATCAGAAAAAATTATTCCCTTGCTGCGTTTATTTAGACGGTGAATACGGACAAAAAGACATTTGTTTGGGAGTGCCTGTAATCATTGGCAAAAACGGTTGGGAATCGATTGTGGATTACAAACTCAACGCCGAAGAACAAGCGGCTTTTAACAAAAGCGCCGACGCCGTTCGTAACATGAACAGCGTATTAAGCGAAATGAAAGCGATTTAATTATTTTAATTCTTATAAGTACCCGTCTTGATTTTTTTCAGGACGGGTTTTTTATTTTCAAAAACAGCCACGGGCACTCATTTTGTTTTCCTTATTTTTACCATCACTGTGAAAAAAGCACTGCTCATAATAATTTTTTGTCCCCTTGTGTATTTTGCCCAATACGACCAACAGGCGCGCAATGCCTTTATTAATGGGGATGTGCAGCAGGCCTTTGATTACTGGAACATATCCAAACCCAACACTACTTTTCACTCAGCCTTTAAGCCTTACCTTAGCAGCACCTTTGCCAATGCCACCGATTCTGCAGTGCCATTTCGGTTTTATGCCTTTAAAAATTATTTTCTTAGTAAAACACTCAACGAGAGTCCGCAAAAACGCATTTGGTACAATGTGCAGGCGCACCCAATTTTAGATGTGGAAACCGGTTACGATGCCCTTCTTAAAAAACCACTACTTTCCAGCCTTGGCGGCACACATGTAAAAATAAACATCAACAACGATTTTACCTTTGCCGCTTCGGTATTCGGTGGCAAAAGCGCCTTGCCATTTTATGTGGATACGGCTTTTAGTAAACAGGGCATACTTCCTGAATACGGTCAGGGCTATGGCAAGTACAAATCGGGCTACAATTTTTTTGATTACACAGGCTATCTTTCTTATTCGCCCAACAACAACAAAATATTTAATTTTCAGTTGGGTCGCGACAAACATTTTATTGGCGATGGTTACCGCAGTTTGTTATTGAGCGATTACGCAGCCGCCTATCCTTATTTCAGAATCAATACCAACATCTGGCGCTTGCAATACAACGTTTGGTACAGTTGGATGTACGACGTTACGTATTCGGGCGGATTAAAAAATAATTACAAGAATAAGTTCGGAACATTTCATTATTTGAGTTACAATATTTTAAAAGAATTAAATGTTGGTTTATTTGAAAATGTGATCTGGAAAGGCACCGACACCAATCAGGTAAGGGGTTTTGAAGTGAACTACCTCAATCCGTTTATATTTATTCGTCCGCTGGAATACTCCATTGGTTCGCCCGACAATTCGTTTGTAGGCATGAACCTAAACGCCACACTCTTTAAAAAAGTAAAGCTGTATGGGCAGTTAGCGGTGGATGAGTTTTTATTAAAGGAAATCAGGGCCCGCAAAGGCTGGTGGGGCAACAAACAGGGCTGGCAACTGGGTGCCAAATACGTGAATGCCTTTGGCGTAAAGGGTTTAAAACTGCAGGCCGAATACAATCAGGTGCGGCCATTCACGTATTCGCATGGCGATGTGGTGCAAAACTACGGACACTATGGAATGTCTTTGGCACATCCGCTGGGTGCCAACTTTAAAGAGGTGTTGGGCTTTGTAAACCTTCGTCGCAATAACTGGGAACTGAGTTTACAGGGCATGTACGCCATTGTGGGTAAAGACACAACGGGCACCAACTCAAACGTGGGGCAAAATATTTTTTTAAGTTATAATACCCGCAATAAAAACACACTGGAGTATGGAAACAAAACCGGTCAGGGGGTAAAAAGTACCATCATGCAAAGTCAGATAAAATTTACCTATTTTATTGTTCCCGACATGAATATGCGCCTTGAATTGGCCTACATTCAGCATTCGGAAGAAATTAGCGGACGTTACACCCTGCAAAACCCCTATATTTATCTGGCATTTAAAACCAGTTTTTGGAACATTTATCGCGATTTTTGATTAAAATGAGGTCGTTTTGAGCCAATTTTGACTAAAAACTGAACATTTCTTCGTTTTTTCTGGCTTCAAATAAAATCACTTAACATAACAGGGCATATTGTTTTGTAAATCAAACTAAAAGCCTATATTTGCAGTCCTTTTTAAAAAGAGGGGAATGGGCAAAAGTCAGTACATAATACAGTTTGGCGGACTGCCTGTGGGTTTACACGATTTTGATTTCGAAGTAAACGATTCGTTCTTTGCAAACATTGAAAATAGTGAGATAAGCACGGCTGCCATTGATGTGAGTGCCAGACTTACCAAGCAAAACAATTTGCTGCAAATGCACTTTAGTATTGAAGGCACGGTGGGTATGGACTGCGACCGATGTTTAAAAAACTTTGATTTTCCGGTAGATGCCGAAGAAAATCTGGTAATTAAACATGGCAATCCTGAAGAAAGTACCGACGAAATTCTGGTAATTCCCGAAGGGCAGGAAGAGTTTGATGTGGCTCACTATTTATACGAATACATTGTTCTGGCTTTGCCCGCAAGGCGCGTGCCCTGCGAAATAGACAGCGAAGAGTTTGTGTGTGATAAAGAAACACTCGACAAACTCAACGAAGTAGCAGCAGGCCAGGAGAAAGAAGAAACAAACGAAGAACCAAACAATCCCATGTGGGAGCAATTAAATAAAATAAAGTTCAATAAAAATTAAAATAAAATAACATGCCTAATCCAAAGCGAAAATTATCCCGCTCACGTAGAGATTCACGTCGTGCCACATACAAAGCACCATCAATGACTATTTCCAAAGATTCTGCCACTGGCGAAGCACACTTAATGCACCGTGCACACTGGTTTGAAGGAAAACTTTACTACAAGGGAAATGTAGTAATGGAGAAAAAAGCGTAATAGCTTTTGTTAAACATTACTTTTTACGAGATACTAAAGTAGCAGGCCGTTTGTGCCTGCTTTTTGTATTGTTAAACACGCGTAATTTTATTGAAACACATTTTTCACAGCCTGATTAATTTAGGCATTGAGAGTAGTTTAAGCGCATCTGACCGACGACGAATAAAAACCATCAACGTTCTTAATTTATTTGTGGCTTTTTGTTTGCTTGTGGGGTTGTGCGTATCGATTATTATACAGGCTAACTACCCTGTTTTTTCCAATTTTATTTTTTTTGGTTTCAGCATTTTTTCGTTGTGGCTAAATAAACGCAAACTAAGTTTTTGGGCTTTTTTTATTTTTACCTTTTACGTAAACGGGGCTATTTTTTTTATCAATCAATACTATCCACAAAACTCAGGCTCGTATCTGTATTATTACAATTTAATCATCAGTGTGGCTTTGCTCAGCAACCCTTCGCGGTTCGACAGGTTTGCCACCCTGCATTTGGTGGTTTGCGGTTTATTTTTTGCAGGCAATTTGTTGCTCGATTTACCAATTAATAAGGGCGCGGTTTTTTCTGAAGAAAAAATGAAAATAATGTGGTATTTCAATTTAGTCATTTCTTCTATTATTACCGTAGTGATGAGTGTTATGCTTACCCGTTTGATATATAATCAAAATCAGGAAATAATTGTTCAGAACAAGGATTTGTTATTAACCCGCGAAGAGGTGCGCGCCACCTTAAAAGAAAAAGAAATTTTATTGGCCGAATTGCACCACCGGGTTAAAAACAATCTTGCTATCATCACAGGCTTATTAAATTTGCAGGAAGATGCCACCAATAACGAGGAGGCACGACAGGCATTGAACGACAGTAAAGCCCGCATCATGAGTATGGCTCTGGTGCATAAAATGCTCTACGATAACTCCAACCTTAAAAGCATACAAATTGATAAATACATCCACGAACTGGTGATGGAACTTTTTAATAGTTGCAACCTTTCCAAAAAAGTAAAAATTACATTTAATTGCGCCAACATTGTGTTACCAGTCAGCAAGTCAATTCCACTGGGCTTAATAATTAACGAAATTGTGACCAACAGCATTAAATACGTTTATCGCGCACAGCCCAATTTGGCGGGCGAATTTGCCGTGTCGATATTGACACTTGGCGATGACATTGAGTTAATCATAAAAGACAATGGTCCGGGTTTTCCAATAAATTTTAATCCCGATTCCGAAGACCAATCACTTGGAATTTATCTTATAAAAACACTCACTGAACAGATAGATGGCAGGGTTAATTTTAGCAATGATAAGGGCGCTCGGATATCCCTCACATTTAACGCACAGTAATTTTTATAAAATCAAAGTATTTTTAAGCTGTTTTTAAAAATTTAAAATTGTATTATTGTATTTTAGTTAAAACTTAGAGTAAATATGAAGATAGGCTTCGACATTTTAGGGGGGGATTTTGCTCCCAAAAATTGCCTGGAAGGCGTGGTGATGGCATCAAAAGAGCTCCCTGCCGACGTAAAACTGGTGCTGATTGGCGATAGCGGCGTGGCCCGTGATTATTTTGTTAAGCATAACGTTGACCCCGAGCAGTTTGAATACGTTCATACCACCGATGTTATTGAAATGGGCGAAGCACCTACCAAAGCCTTTTCGCAAAAACCCAACAGCAGCATTTTTTTAGGATTCAGATTGTTAAAGGAAAAACAAATTGATGTGTTTGCCAGTGCTGGCAATACAGGCGCCATGCTGGTAGGCTCTATGTTTACCGTTAAAGCCATTCCGGGTGTTATTCGTCCTTGCATTACCACGCTGCTTCCGAAAGAAAACGGCGGCTTTGGCGTGTTGCTCGATGTGGGCACCAATGCCGATTGCAAACCCGATGTGTTGTATCAGTTCGGAATTTTAGGCTCCATTTATTCTAAAGAAGTTTACAAAATCAAGAATCCAAAAGTGGGTTTGCTCAACATTGGCGAAGAACCCGAAAAAGGAAATCTGGTGGCGCAGGCAGCTTACGAACTCATGAAAGATTCGAAAGATTTTAATTTTGTGGGCAATGTAGAAGGTCGCGAGGTATTTTCTGACAAGGCCGACGTAATTGTGTGCGAAGGATTTGTGGGCAACATTTTGCTAAAAACAGCCGAGGCATTTTACGATGTAATTAAAACACGCAACCGCAGTGACGAGTATTTCGATAAATTTAATTACGAACTCTATGGCGGCACACCGGTATTAGGTGTTAACTCAAACGTACTTATCGGGCACGGCATTTCTACCTCTCTCGCATTTAAAAACATGCTGGTGCTTGCAAAAAATGTGGTGGACGCCAAATTAAACGACAAAATCACTCAAATATTTCAGTAATGGCCAGAGCAGCAATAACGGCAGTAGCAGGTTATTTACCTGATAATATTGTTACTAATTTCGACCTCGAAAAAATTATTGATACCACCGACGAGTGGATTACCTCCCGAACCGGCATTAAACAACGCCATTTGGAAAACGACCCTAAAAAGGCCACCTCCGATATGTGTGTTGAAGCAGTTAAACTCCTCTGCAAAAAAAGAGGCATTACCCCCGAAGAAATTGACATGCTCATTGTGGGAACCGTAACACCCGATTATGTTTTTCCTTCAACATCCAATCTAGTTTGTGCAAAATTAGGCGCTAAAAATGCCTGGGGCTACGACCTTAGTGCCGCTTGCTCCGGATTTTTATACGGACTTAGTACGGGTTCTCAGTTTATTGAAACCGGCCGGTATAAAAAAGTAGTAATTGTTGGCGCCGACATGATGAGTAGGATAATTGATTACACCGACCGCACCACCTGTGTTATTTTTGGTGATGGCGCCGGCGCAGTGTTATTAGAGCCAACTACCGACGATTGTGGCGTAATGGATTTTATGCTGTTTGCTGATGGCAACGGTTGCACCCATTTGCACATGAAGGCCGGAGGTTCTTTAAATCCCGCCTCGCACGAAACAGTAGATAATAAAATGCATTATGTTTATCAGGAAGGTCAGGCCGTATTTAAACACGCGGTTTACAACATGGCTGAGGTAAGCGCTAAAATAATGGAGAAAAATAATTTAACTGCTGAAACGGTTAAATGGCTGGCGGCGCATCAGGCCAACAAACGCATTATTGATGCTACTGCAAGCCGCATGGGCATTGGATCTGAAAAGGTGATGATGAACATAGAACGTTACGGCAACACCACGGCAGGCACCATTCCGCTGTTGTTATGGGATTACGAAAAACAACTTAAAAAAGGTGATAACATTATTCTTTCAGCATTTGGTGGCGGCTTCACCTGGGGCGCTGTTTATCTAAAATGGGCTTACGATGGCAGTGTGAGTGGAAAGTAAAAACATTTTGACCTTATGGTCTTCGAAACAAAGCTTATAAGAATATTGCCTTTTATTTTTTTGTTTACTTATTGTAAAAAAAAACCTGAGACAAGGGTAGTTGAAATACAATCCCCGCCCACATATAATCTATATTTCGAAGCGCAACTCAACTTTTATAAAACACCAAATGGTTACGATACAGTTGTTGATTTTATAACGTCTTGCAAAAAAAATTATACAGTAAGTAAACTGTCGTATATGATCGGTTTCGATTCGGTTAAATGCAACAGTTTGAATATTGCGAAACTTCCGGTTATTAATAATAAAGTAGCGGCCCTTTCGCCGGCCTGTAATTGGCTGGCCTATTCTGCTGAATTCGGAAACTATACTTTTTCTGATATGAATTTAACTCCAGGGTTCAGTAATTCTAATTGGTTCAATGTAGATTCAGTTAACTCCAATCAAAATTTTACCCTGGATGTGAGTAGTTTTAAAAACTATGATTTTATTGACATTTATCTCTATAATTTTCAATCACAGGCTAATTATTATGTTAGAGTTAATTATCCGGCGACACAAGTAACGATAAATAAAGAATTTCTCGAGGCTTACAGGGGCATTTCAACAATAAATGTAAAGGCCTATAAATCCAGTGAACAAATCATGAACAACCAGTCATGCTATTTTACAAAAACAATAAATTTTTTCTTTTACAGAAAATTCTTTTACCAATAATGCAGCCACGAATTAGTAGATATATTTCTTTATTTGTGCCATTACTCCTTTTGTTTTCGTGCAAAAAACCAGAACCTATAATAGTTGAAAAAAGCGTTGACAACGATGTGAATAAATACTATGGATTTTTTGATTTCAGAGTTGCCACAGGGATGCAAAAAAACCCACCTTATCACTATAATCCCGCATTTGACTGCCAGTTTAATAAAATCGCTTCTGCATACCCACACATTAAACAATCTAAAATTGGAGGATACGATTGCAGTTACAACGAAAGTTCAGGTTATCTTTCCGGACATTCGCTTTGGTATTCAAGTTTCGAAGACGCAAAAAAAAAGGTGTTAAGCTTTAATATGAGTTTTGATTCTGATGAGTTGGGTTCATTTTCATACACCGAATTCGATACACTCATGCCTACCCTTACCTTTAACATTGGAGATACAATTCAACTCAGTAAATCCACGATAAATACTTTTACAATTCTCAATAACCCTGCAAATTTTACTCTTAATGCTATCCTTTCTGAAGGTAATTTACAAATAACAAAAAAACTTGATACCGGGACTAATTTGTTAAAATTCTACCCTGACGAATTAGCTCCCTTTAAGTACGCCTCTTTTTCGCTAGAGTTTGTTCAAACCAAGGACATAGTTGTCAGTGGACGGAGATATAGTTTGAGCAGAAGAATAATGCACTATTACTGGCTTAAATTTGTGCCATAATATCACATTTCATTTTTTAACTTTCGACGCCTTAAAAATTTAACAGACAGCAAACCATTTAATTCCTTGCCAAATGATACATTTGTGTATATAAACCAGCACCATGAAAACAAAAGGAATAGTATTAGTTGTATTGTTGGCAGTTTGCGCCGCACTTTTATCATTTATAAACAGCAGCGCTCCAACCGATGAAATTGGGCTCAATGCTACCTTGCCAATGGCCGATGCTAAAATGAAAGATGTGTCGGGCAAAGACATTTCTTTAAACGATGTAAAAACAACCAAAGGTTTGTTGGTAATTTTTAGTTGCAACACCTGCCCCTATGTAAAACTCAGCGAAACACGTATTAAAGAATACAGCGATTTTTGTTTGAGCAATGGCATAGGTTGCATTTTGGTAAACAGCAACGAAGCCCAGCGCACTGAAGACGACAGCTTTGAAGAAATGAAAAAATATTATCAATCGCAGGGATTAAAATGTGCCTACACTGTTGACGAAAAGAGTGCGCTGGCCAACGCGTTTGGTGCGGGCCGCACGCCACAATGTTTTTTATTTAACGCTAAAGGCTTAATTTATAAAGGTGCTATCGACGATAATGTAAAAGACCCATCTGCCGTTAAGGAACCGTATTTAAAAAATGCGTTGAGTGCTCTGATTAAAAACGAAACCCCGGCCAGACAGGAAACAAAATCCATTGGTTGCACCATTAAGCGCCTCGAATAACACCAGCATGTTTAACAAACAGTTTGACCCTGAGGATTTTTATTACAGTCCGGAAGGCTACATTGTATTTACCGAAAAATACCATTTAAAACGTGGCTACTGCTGCAAAAGCGGCTGCAAGCATTGTCCTTACGGGTACGATAAAAAAACCGGTGGCTTTATTCGCAAAGAGGAAAAGAAGTAGCGGTTAAAAAAATTATTCAAAAATAAATTTAAGCGAACACTTAGTAAAACAACGGTATTAATTCCTTTCGCTTACTTTACCGTCTTCAAAAAACAGGGTGCGCGATTTGAATTTGTTGTACACAATCATGTCGTGTGTGGCAAACAAAACGGCCCTGCCGGTATCGCTGAGTTGTTTAAACAACTTTAATATTTCTTCCGAAGTTTCGGGATCGAGGTTGCCGGTTGGTTCATCGGCTAAAATTAATTCAGGGTCATTTACCAATGCACGCGCCACGCTCACACGTTGCTGCTCACCACCCGATAGCTCGTGAGGCATTTTATTTCCCTTTCCTTCGAGCCCCACTTTTTTTATCACGTCGTCAATGCGCTCTTTCATTTTTGCTTCGTCTCTCCAGCCGGTGGCTTTCATCACAAACTGAAGGTTACTGTAAACACTGCGGTCGCTGAGTAATTGAAAATCCTGAAAAACAATGCCGAGTTTGCGGCGCAAAAACGGAATTTCGCGGGGTTTAATATTGCCCACATCAAAGCCACACACCTTGGCACTGCCCGAGTTAAGTGGCAAATCACCATAAAGCACTTTTAAAAAACTACTTTTTCCGCTGCCGGTTTTTCCGAGCAAATAAACAAACTCGCCTTTTTTTATGGTAACACTCAAGCCGCTCACCACGGGTCTTTCATCCTGAAAAATACTGGCGTTATTAAACTCAATAAGCTCGCTCATAATAATTACCTAAGGTAGATGGATTGTAACTTTTAATTCACTTTGGCCTTATAGCAATATCAACACCATCGGGTTAATAACTGAAAGGCCACGCTTCAAATGCACAAGTATTAGAAAAGTACATTTATTGAACTAAAAATTTACCTTATTATCAATTAATGAAGCACCTTATCAAAATAAGCGCCTTCTTCCTTTTTGTCTTTTCGGTTAACGTTTCTGTGGCTCAAAAAACAGCGGCGTACACCGACCCTGAACAACTTTACAAAATAGCTCTGGAGTTGTTCGACAAAAAACAATATGCGCCCGCACAGGAAAGTTTTTTAGAATACATGCAGGTTTCTAAATCGTCAATACCAAAGTCGGATGCCGCCTATTACGCCGCCGCCTGTGGCATTGAGCTGTTTAATAAAGACAGCGAATGGCAGATGAAACAGTTCATTGAAAAATATCCCTGGAGCACACAGGTAAACAATGCCTACTTCTACCTTTCAAAATCCAATTTCAGAAAAAAGAAATACGCCGAAGCCATTGAGTTTTTTGAAAAAACCGACACTTACAAGTTAGATAAAGAACAACTTTCGGAATTCAGATTTAAACGCGGCTACAGCTATCTGCAACTGGGCAATGAAGAGAAAGCCAAAACCGATTTTTTTGAAATAAAAGACATTGACAACAAATACGCCTTTGCCGCCAACTACTACTACTCGCACATTGCCTACAAGGAAAAAAAATACGAAATAGCCCTGCAAGGCTTTAACCGTTTGGTAAATAACGAAACCTTTGGTAACGCTGTGCCCTATTACATTACGCAGATTTATTTTATACAGGGCAAGTATGACAAAGTAACCAAGGAAGCTCCCAAACTTTTAAACGATACGGCCAACATTCAAAAAGAAGGCGAAATAAACCGCATGATTGGCGAAAGTTACTTTAATATGAAAGACTATGCCAAGGCTCTCACATACTTAAAGAAAACCGAATTGGGCTCGGGACTTAACACGCAAGGAAATTATGTGCTCGGCTATTGCCTTTATAAAACCAACGATTGTCCAAAGGCCATCAGCAACTTTCAAAAAGCGGTGGATGGAAAAGACAGTGTGGCGCAAAACGCCTGGTACCACATGGCCGATTGCTACATTAAACAAGGCGACAAGTTAAAAGCGAAGAACGCTTTCTACAGCGCTTACCAACTTAATTTTGATAAAAAAATTACAGAAGATGCACTTTTTAGTTTTGCAAAGCTGAGTTATGAATTGGATTTCAGTCCTTATAATGATGCCGTAAAAGGTTTTTCAAAATACTTGAAAGAGTACCCGCAATCGCCACGAAAAGAAGAGTGTTACAACATTTTGATTAACGTGTATTCCACCACAAAAAATTACGAGCAGGCTATTAAAAGTATTGAGAGTTTGGAAAGCATTGACCCCGTGTTAAAATACACCTATCAAAAATTAAATTATTACAGAGGCGTTGAATTGTTTAATAACAGCGATTTGGACAATGCCGAAAAACAGTTTAAAAAATCATTGGCACAAAATTCCGATTTTAAATTAAATGGTTTGAGCCAATATTGGCTGGCCGAAATATCCTACATCCGCAAAGATTACAGCACAGCCATTGAGGCCTGGAAAAAATTTCAAACCACACAGGGCGCTTCGCAACTAAACGAATACGATTTAAGTAACTACGCTTTGGGGTATGCTTATTTTCAGCGCAAAGACAAAGACGATTACAGCAACGCCAATATTTCTTTCAGAAAGTTTTTGCTCACTAAAAATAAGTACGACGAAAATAAAATAGTGGATGCCCACCTGCGTGCTGCCGATTGTTATTTTATGAACCGTGATTTTGCCCAGGCTGCCGACTATTACCGCACCGCCATTAAGGCAAATAAAATGGATGTGGATTACGCCTTGTTTCAAAAAGCAGTGTGCGATGGTTTGAATAAAAATTACAAGGAAAAAATTTCGGAACTGCAACGCATTGAAAAAGAATTTCCTGCCTCGCCTTACATGAGTGCAGCTTTGAGCGAAATTGCCGAAACGTATCACAACAATATAAAGGACAATGATAACGCGGTTATCTATTACGAAAAAATTCTTAAAAACTATCCCAACTCCTCCTTCGCCAACAATTGCAATGCACAATTAGGTAATATTTATTTCGAAAGAAAACAGGATGACAAGGCCTTTGCGTACTTCGACAAATTCGTTAGAGCTGATTCGAAAAGTGAGGCGGCCAAAAATGTTTTAGACCAGATTAAAAAAATATTTGAGGCCAAAGGCGATGTGGAAGGGCTTACCAAATATTTTCAGGAAATTGGAAATCCACTGTCGGACGATGCCGTGGAAAAGGCCAGTTATCTGGCGGCCTTTGATGCTTACTACACACAACAAAATTGCGATGTGGCCATGCCTAAATGGGAAATGTACATCAGTAAATTTCCAAACGGCAAACACATTGTTGAAGCTCAATTCTGCATGGCCCAATGCGCCTACAACAAAAGTCAGTTTGAAAAAGCCATGACCGGGTACTTATATGTGATTGATAAACCACGCAATTTGAATTCGGAAGAAGCTTTGGCAAAGGCCTCTTATTTATATTACAAAGACAAAAAATACCAAGAGGCACTTCCACTCTTTTTAAAATTGCAGGAAAATGCTGAAGCACCTTCTAATAAGAGTGCCGGAAAATTCGGCGCCATGCGTTGTGCGTTTTACCTCAATCAATACGATGTTTCGTTAACAGAATGTGGCAAGGTATTGAACACTGAAAAATTAACACCACAACAAACCAGCGAAGCAAAATACATTAAGGCCCGCTCTTTGTTTGAAACCAACCGTCTGGACGATGCCTTAACGGAATTTAAACTCATGACCAAGTCGGCTAAAAACATTACCGGTGCCGAAGCTTATTATTACATCGCTAAAATTTATTACATAAAAGGCAATTATAAGGAAGTTGAGAACAACGTAAACAAAATTGTAAGTTACGAATACACAAGCGAAGATTGGAACAACCGCGCAATGATATTACTGGCCGATGCCTATATTGCCAAGGGCGACGATGCCGATGCACGTGTGTTGCTCGAAACCATTATCAGCGAAAAAGCCAAACAGGAATTTATTGACGAAGCACAAAAACGACTGAACGATTTGGATGCGAAAGAACTAAAGAAAAGAAACGAAGCTGCTCAGGAAAACGTTCAGAAACAACCTTTGTTACAACCAAACGCAGCACAAAAAGACAGTATAATTTTTAATCAACTCATTGGCGAACCTGAAACCGGCAGCCTTTCGGTACCCGGCACCACGGTAACAGAACAACCAAAATAAGTTTAAAGATGAATTCAGTAAAAGCAATAAAATACATGGATGCCGGTGCCACAGTGCGATTGAGTGAGCGGCAGAAAAAGCGTTTTGAGTACATCCTCATTGGCATTTTGTTACTGGGCTTTGTGCTGGCATCGGTGGCACAAACTACCACAGGCACTACTTCTTCGACCAACGATATTAATTTTGTGCTCGGCAGCACTTTCACTCCCTCTGTAACGGCAGCCATTAAACTTTCGGATGTGCCTGAAATAAAAGACAGCGTAAAAAAAATTGAGAATTTAAAATACGGCATCACCAGCACGCCACTGTTTCCAAAATACCAGGTGCAAACTGTTGAGCCTGCAAAGCTGCAAAACGAAGCACTTCCTAAACTTTACAAATCGTTGCTCAAAGCCGGTTACAGCCCGCTTTACAACATGCCTTATGCCGAGTATTGGATTGGCAGCACCCGTTCGCGCGAAAGTGTTTACGGCGCACATGTCAAACACCTGTCGAGCACCACACACCTGCGCGATGCCGGATACGGCGGATACAGCGACAATGTGATAAATGTGTATGGCCGCAAGTTTTACAAGAAGCACACACTGAACGGCGATTTTAATTACGAAAGAAATGTGGTGCATTATTATGGTTACGATACCACCCTAAACAAACTTAAAAACGATTACACCAAACAGCGCTACCAATTGTTTGAACCCAAATTGCAGTTAATGAGCCATTACACAGACAGCACACACATCAATCACAACATCCAGTTGGCCTATTATAATTTGCAAAATTTGTACCGCGAATCGGAAAACAACATCAAATTAAATGCCCTTGGTTCCATGTACATTAACAAAGAAAAAGTAGGATTACAGTTTGTAACCGATTTTTACAACCACAAACAAAGTCATGATACTGTTAACGATTTAATCATGTCTCTGTATCCCTCCTGGGAAGCCAATGGTAAAAAAATTCATTTAGACATTGGCCCTAAAATAACCCTCGACCGTTTTTATGGCAAAACATTGTTTTATTTTCACCCACAAGCCAACTTCCATTACAATGTTTACGAAAACATGATTATTCCTTACGTATCGGTGGGCGGAGGATTAATTAAAAACGGGCTGAGGTCGATGAGTACCGAAAACCCATTTGTAGATACCACGCTGCATTATGCCAATACCAACAACCAGTGGAATGTAACCGCCGGACTACGTGGTAACCTAAGCAGCAAAACTTCTTACGACGCAAAGGTAAATTATTCCACTTTCGACAGTTTGAACTTTTATGTGATTAATTATTCGGGTACCAACCAAATTTATAACCGCTTTAAGGTAATTTACGATAAGGCCACTTTGCTGAATGTGAGTGGTCAGTTGAAATACCAGATGAAGGAAAAACTCAACTTTATTGCTAAAGGAAATTATTACCTCTACAAACCTAAAAATCTTATCAGGCCTTATCACCGTCCCGATTTCGACATGACCTTTTCGGCCATTTACAATTTAAAAAGCAAAATTATTGTTCGGGCCGATTTGTTTATTGTGGGCAATCAGTGGGCTTACACCCAGCAAAATATTGAAGGCACCAATGTGCTCAAGCCAAAGCTACTCAATGGCTGGGGCGATATGAATCTGGAAGCGGAATGGCGCTACAGCAAAATGCTTGGTTTTTTTGCACGCATTAATAACATTGCCAACCAACGCTACTATCGCTGGGAGCGTTATCCAACACAAAAATTCAGTTTCATGCTGGGTTTAACCTTTGTTCCGTTTTAATCATAAAAGTTGAAAAACCGTGTAACTTGTTTGGCATTAATTATTTTGTAAATTTACTTCAACTTAATTTTTATGTCGAGACTTCCGGTATTAAAAACCTACAAAATATTTATTGGCGGGCAATTTCCACGAACCGAAAGCGGCCGTTATTATTCACTATTGAATAAGAAAAAGGAAAGCATTGCCAACATGTGCCTCTGTTCGCGCAAGGATTTTAGAAATGCCGTGGTGGCCGCGCGTGCTGCACAACCCGGCTGGAGTGGCAAAAGCGCCTTTAACCGGTCGCAGATTTTATACCGCATTGCCGAAATGCTCGAGGGCCGCAAGGCACAGTTTTTAGAGGAAATGCAGTTGCAGGGCATTGATTCCAAAAAAGCAGAACAGGAAATTAATACCGCTACCGATCGTTTGGTTTACTATGCAGGTTGGTGCGACAAATTTCAGCAACTCTTCAGCGCCGTAAATCCGGTGGCATCTTCGCATTTTAATTTTTCAGTGCCCGAGCCAACGGGTGTGGTGTCCATGGTAGCCGATGCCAACAGTGCTTTGTTGGGTTTAGTGAGTATTATTGCACCGGCCATTGCAGGCGGAAACACCTGTGTGGTTTTAGCTTCAGAAAAATTGCCATTGTGTGCCATTACCTTTGCCGAAGTATTGGCCACTTCCGACTTACCGGGTGGTGTGGTAAACATTCTTACCGGAACAAGTGCGGAATTGCTCACACATTTTTCGTCGCACATGGATGTGAATGCCATTGCTTATTGTGGCAATAATAAAGAGGAATTAAAACTGATTGGCGAGAATTGTTCGTTAAACGTAAAACGTTTTTTTCACTGGAATAAAGACTGGAACAAGGATGAAAATCAAAATCCGTATCTAATTATGGATTTGCAGGAAATTAAAACCACCTGGCATCCTATCGAAAATATTGGCATTGGTGGCGCAAAGTATTAGCGACTCATTTTCAACATTACAAAATTAACATAAATGAAAAAAATACTTAGCACCTTTATTTTATTGTTGGCAGCTAATTGTGCTTTTGCACAGTTACAGATTAAGGGCGTTTTGCTCGACAGTGCCACCAAACAACCGGTTGAATTTGCCAACATTGGGCTTATTGGCAAAGGGCTGGGAACGGTGAGCAACGAAAAGGGCGAATACCAATTGAGTATTCCGGACAGTTTGCTCAACGAGAAAATTAAAATCTCAATTATTGGCTATAATTCAAAAGTGTTGGGTACCAAAAAACTGAGCGAATCACCCAATGTATTTTTATCTCAATTTGCCACCACACTCAACGAGGTAACCATTGCTTCCAAAAAATTAAAATTAAAAGTGCTCGGCAACGAAACCAAAAGTTCGGTTGGGGCAGGGTTTGGCAGCAATTTTCTGGGTTGCGAAATGGCGGTGCGCCTCAACATTAAGCATCCAAAAACGCAAATCAGAAAATTTATGATCAACATTAATAAAAACGCTTTGGGAAAAACACCAATTTTTAGATTTAATGTTTACAGCGTGGATGAAAATGGTTTTCCGAAAGAAAACATTCTTAAGCAAAACATCATTGTGGAACCTACTACTCTTACAGGCTTTGTAGAGTTTGACCTTAAACCCTATAACATAATTACAGACGAAGATGTATTTATTTCGTTGGAGTGGATTAAGGAATTGGGGCCGGCCAATGGACTGTATTTTTCAGCCAAAGTGCCTTTTGGTGCAACTTATTATAGAATGGTGAGCCAGGATAAATGGAAAAAAATAAACGGTGTTGGCATGGGGCTGCACGCCGAAGCTGGATATTAATTGAATAAGAGAATACTTAAATGGAACCTTTGCTCGAACGACGCACCTTTTTAGTGTGTCCGCCATGGCTGGGGCAGGAGTCGCAACGGTTTTTTTTGAAAATACAGGACTCTGAGGTACTCAAAACCATTAGAGCAACTGAAATGAGTATTATATATCTTTTAAGCATATAGGCTATAACAAATATACGCGAATAATTTCTTAATTTAGAATCCGCTTTTGAATCCGATACATAACATAGGCCGCTATTTTTTATTAATGGTAAGGGTTTTTAAACGTCCCCAAAAACACAGCGTTTATTTTCGACAGATTATTTTCGAAATTGACAGCATAGGAATTTCTTCCTTACCAATTGTTGCCATTATCTCTGTATTTATGGGCGGTATCATAACCATTCAGGCAGCTTATGCGGTTGATAGTCCTTTAATGCCTCTGTATGCAGTGGGCTTTACCACGCGCGAAAGTATGATTCTTGAATTTAGCTCAACTATTTTGTGTTTAATTTTAGCAGGCAAGGTGGGTTCAAACATTGCTTCCGAAATTGGCGCCATGCGTATTACCGAACAAATTGATGCTTTGGAAATTATGGGAATTAATTCGGCGAGTTATCTCATCTTTCCTAAAATTTCGGGCGCCATGATTATTTTTCCTGTGTTAGTTGTATTAAGCATGTTTCTTGGTTTGGTGGGCGGCTTTGTTATGGGCGTATCATCAGGAGCCTGCACGGCGTATGAATATGTATTTGGCATTCAGGCGTTTTTTATGCCCTGGAAAGTTGGCTATTCAATTGCTAAAAGCATCACCTTTGCTTTTCTTATCACGTCGGTTTCTTCTTATTATGGGTATTACACTTCGGGTGGCGCATTGGAAGTTGGGCGTAGTAGCACCAATGCCGTGGTTTACAGCAGTATTTTAATTTTGCTGTTTAGCTTAATTTACACCAATTTGTTTATCGGCAATTGATAGAAATCCGCAACATAAATAAAACGTTTGGCGACAGGCATATTGTAAAAGACGTGTCGTTTAAGTTTTTGCAGGGCAAAACCAATTTAATTATTGGCGAAAGCGGTTGCGGCAAAACAACCATTTTAAAATTAATGGTGGGCTTGCATCCCGTTGATTCGGGCGACATTATTTATGGCACTGAAAATTTTCCAAAACTAACATCTGACGGGCAACAGGAAATACGAAAAAAAATAGGCATGTTGTTTCAGGGTGGCGCTTTGTTTGATTCGCAAACTCTCGAAGAAAATGTGCGTTTTCCGTTAGACATGTTTACCACATTGAGTCGCGAAGAAAAAACCGAACGGGTAAATTTTTGCCTCAAGAGGGTAAAGCTGGAAGGTAAAAACGCCCTTTATCCGGCTGAACTAAGCGGTGGCATGAAAAAACGTGCGGCTTTGGCCCGCGCCATTGCCAATAACCCAAGCTACCTGTTTTGCGACGAGCCCAACTCGGGCCTCGACCCTAAAACATCCATTATTATTGATGAATTGATTAACGACATTACCCGCGAGTTTAACATGACCACCATTATTGTGACGCACGATATGAACAGTGTGATTGAAATTGGCGACAACATTATGTTTGTGCACAAGGGCGAAAACTGGTGGACCGGCGACAAATCACAGATTTTGAAAACAAAAAACGAAGAACTTTTTAACTTTGTTTTTGCCAGTGAGTTTATGAAAAACATTTACAGCAGCCTTTCTAAACTTTAATTACCCTTATTCCGACCAAACTTCGGTACCCTCGCTGCAATTATTGCAAATATCAATGCTGCTTCGGCTATTAAGAATAGACCGACGAAAATTGTTGTAAGAAGAAGAATGCCAGATGTTGGCAAAAGAAGTATTGGCAAGATTACCCAATTTGTATTTGGCGTCTTTATCAAAACAACAAGGCACCACTTTGCCGTCCCAGGTTATTACACAGCCCTGCCACATGCGCCAGCACTGGTTAAGCAATTTGTTTTTTAATGCAAACGTGCCGTCGCTTTTTTTTGTGTAGCGCGAATATTTTTCGATATCCGGAATCAAATTGTTTCCGTTCTCAAAATCGTAAACCTGCGCGGTTTTAATTTTCACTTCGTTTACACCCAATTCGCGCCCCAATTTTTTTACAGCTTCCACCTGATGTTGGTTGGGTTTAAACACCACAAACTGCCAAACCACATGAGGGGTTTTACTTTTTAAAAGTTGTTTTTGTTTTAAAATTTCTTTGGTGCCTTCTAGAACTTTATCCAGCCGGCCACCGATTCGGTATTGCTCATACACTTCCTGGGTAATGCCATCTACAGAAATTATCAGTTTATCGAGTTTACTTAAAACTGTTTGCCTTGCATTTTCCTCGGTTAAATAATGAGCGTTTGTGCTGGTAATGGTATAAATGTTTTGTGTATTGGCAAAGGCCACCATTTTTAAAAACTCAGGATTGAGGTAAGGTTCGCCCTGAAAATAAAAAGTAAGACTGTGCAGATGCCCTTTTAACTGAAGAATAATTTTTTCGAATAAATTGTTTTGCAACATGCCGGTGGGTCTTGAAAACTCACGCAAACCACTTGGGCATTCGGGGCAGCGGAGGTTGCAAGAGGTGGTGGGTTCAATGCTCACATAAAAGGGCAGGGCAAATTGTTTGGGTTCTCCTTTCCACCGCGAGTAATAAAAGCCAACATACAATTTTATAAAATTGATGATTTTGGTGGGTGAAAGTTTTTTAAGAATGCCTATGTAGTAGTGAATCAAATCGAAAACATAAAGATACATTAAATAGAATATTGTGACTATTTTTACAAGGTTAATCTATGTCAAGGCTTTCTGTTCAAATACTTTCAGGTGCATTGCTGGTTTTGCTGCTCACGCATTGTGCTCAAATAGGCACACTTGGAGGCGGTCCGCGCGATCTTGAACCACCCAAATTGTTAGAGGCCATTCCAAAAAACAAATCGGTGGACATAAACACCAATACTATTTTATTGCGGTTTGATGAATTTGTGCAGATGAAGAATCCGGATCAGTTGGTAATTACACCCCGATTAAAAACCGCGCCTGAAGTAGTTGCCGAAGGAAAAACCATTTTAATTCGTTTTAAGCAGGAAGAGTTGATGCCTTCAACCACCTATCGCTTTTTGTTTGGCGCCTGCATTGCCGATATGCACGAAACCAATTTAATAAAGGATTTTGAATTTGTTTTTTCTACCGGCCCACAAATAGATACGTTGAAACTGAGCGGAGAAATTCAGGATGCATCTTCCAATCAACCCGTGGGCTCGGTAATGGTAGGGCTTTACGATGCCAATTTGCGAAGCGACAGTATGCCTTATAAATACACACCCGAGTACATTACCAAAACCGGGGCTGATGGAAAATTTTTATTTAGCTATCTTCCACACAGGCCCTTTGAGATTTTTGCTATTAGCGACAACAACAAAAACAACCTCTACGATGGTGATGTGGAAAAGGTGTCCTTTTATGGTCCCACCATGAATTTGATTTCAGACACAGCAATTAAACTGCGCATGTTTCAGGAAGAAGCACCTAAAACCTATATTAAAAAAGTAAGCTCACCTTATTTTGGTTTTGGTCAGATAGTGTTGAATAAAAAGGCAAGAATTAAGTTGGATGCCCTGAACGCAGCGCAGAACAGGCTTTTGATGGAGCTAAACAAAGATGTGGAGAAAGACACCATCCGTTTTTTTTACAAAGGATTAAACGATACCATTGCATTAAAAGTAAAAATTGCCGGCAATTCAAAAACCGATACACTAAAAATGGTGCTGCCCCGCAACAATGCAAAACGGAAAATAAAAAGCAGCGGTACCAACGCAACATTGGGGATACTCGAATTGAATCAAAAACTTCAGATTAATTTTCCGGTGTGGATGGATACCACGGCCACAGCGCGATTGAAAGGAATACGGCTAAAAAGTAAAGACGACACTTTAATCGGTAAACAAAACATTACAGGCAAATGGGTGTCGGTATCAGCATTCGAAATCAGCAATTCATTAAAAGAAGGCAATACTTATATATTACAACTCGATACTGCTGTGTTTAAGGATATGAGCGGCTTGCCAAACGATAGCGATTTGTTTACAGTTAAGTGCAGAAGTAAAGTTGAATTTGGAAAAGCGACAGTAAAATTGAAATTAAATAAAAAACAGAGTTACGTGGTTCAACTCCTTAACGAACAGCAAAAAGTTACACAACAACGCTTTTTATCGTTTGCGTTATCATCGAGCAACGCTGTAACACTTGATTTTACTGATGTTTTGCCGGGTAACTACACGCTTAAAGTAATTTACGATAACAATGAAAATAAAAAATGGGATGGAGGTGATTTATTATTCAAAAAACTTCCTGAGCAGGTATTTATTAGTCAAAAACAACTTAAAGTGTTAGCCGATTGGGAAATTGAAGAAGAAATTTTGGTGAAGGAGTAAAAATATTTTGTGCTCAAAAAAAAGCGCCGAGGCAAAGTAAAAAAATTAAAAGCAGGTAAGAAAAAAAACACGAACTCTCGAAACACCTGTAAAATCAATACTTTCAAGGCTTAGTAAAAAACACAATGGCCCATTAATCAGAAAATACAAAGGTTTGAAACGGGCGAAGAAAAGCGCTATTAACAATTTCAACAAATTGATGTTGAAAAAATATTGAACGAATAATTAGATAACACTAAATAATTTATTTACTTCGTATCAACAAATCTCAAAAAACAAATAACCATGGCAACAAAAAAAGCAAAAAAAGCCGCTCCTAAAAAAGCTGCAAAAAAAGCTGCGAAAAAAGCCGCTCCTAAAAAAGCTGCTAAAAAAGCTGCAAAGAAAAAGTAATAAAAGCCCCGCAGAAGCGGGGTTTTTTATTTCCATACAAACCTCGCTACGGCGGGGTTTTTTGTTGCAGCAGAATTGGAGCAAATAAACCCAACCCATCAAACAAACCATTTCCTGCCTGCAGATTACAAATACAGAATCAACATCGCCCATAAAGCATAACAAACAAAAATTGAATTATATTTACAACATCAATCCAATAAAAATGAAATCACAAAAAAAATCTGAAACAATTGTAATAAACACTTCCACCACCTTGCGCGGCATAAAACAATTTTTTGTTGCACTTGTAATTGGCGCCGGCATTTTTTCCTGCGGCGAAAAAAAATCAGAGGCCATTGTGGCACCCGAAGGCATGCACATTGTTGATCTGAGCCGTTACGGCAAACCCTTTGCCATTTTTGTGCCCGACACCGTTGCAGCCAAACTCAGCATCACCGAACAAAGTTCAGGCGCACTCGAAATTAAAGTAGGCAAAACGTTTGGCGTTTCAATCAACGAACAAAATGCCGATTTAGCATTAAGAAAAGAAGACATTAAAAGTGATGAGGTAAATAAACTCAAAAGCTTTGTTAAAGAAGAACCTAATGCCATTATGTGGGAAAGCGCCATCACCGAACCGGAATTTCATTTCATCGTTAATCAAAAAATTGGCAACAGCGAATACAGCTTCGAGGATTTGTTTAACAGCGAAGGAAACACCTATGGCAAAGATGCCGTTCAAAAAATGTTTGATAGCTGCAAGAACATAAAGGAAGTTAAAAAGGAAACTAAATCGTAAACAAAAATCATCCATCACAAAGCGCCGCTGAATTTAACATCAGCGGCTTTTTTGTGACTGTGGCTATTAACAATAAAGTCAAATTATTAACACCTAAGTGTATCTTGGAACTTTTTTTCAATATTTGCTTAATACAATATAAAGATTATGTCAGAAGAACTTGAAAAAAACGACAGGGGAGATTTGTTCTCAAAATCGGTGAGGGCGGGAAAACGTACTTACTTTTTTGATGTAAAGAGCACCCGTGGGAATGATTATTACCTAACCATTACCGAAAGCAAAAAGCGCTTTGGCACCGATGGAAAGTTTACCTACGAAAAACACAAAATCTTTTTGTATAAAGAAGACTTCGAAAAATTTATTGAAGGACTTAACGAGGCCATTACACACATTAAAGAAAATGCACCAGAACCCGACACCACCTCGCAGGTAAGCGGCGAAAAAAAGGAATCAGACATTAGTTTCGAGGATTTAGGAAACTAAAAAAATAATTAAAAGGCGACTACAGGTCGCTTTTTTTATGAAATTAAATACCACTAAGCAGCAACATAGCCTGGTATTCCTGCACCGAAAGCTTTTTTAAAACATCTGCCGCTTGTTCTAAATACCTTATTTCTTTTGTTTGGCTGGTTTTTTTAAACAAGTCTGCAACTAGCACCCACTCCCTGGCAATTTCTGAATATAGCTCCTCAGCTTTGTGGAGTAAATCTGAATTCAAAATCGGGGCACTCTCCTTCAAAAAATCGCGGTATAAATTTCTGAACAAAGCACCACCGGTACCAGCCCTTTCCATCAACACATACATGGTGTAAAAATCCGATTCAATGTTTTTGCTTTGACCAAACCATTTTAAAATTCCGTCAGCCGTTTTTAAAATACCTTTATAAGCCATGTTGGAAATGGGCGGATGAAGAAACACCCGGGCATTATTTCTAATGGCTTGCTTAATGGCATGTTCAAGCTTGTAATTAGTTGCACTCCCCCTAATAGTATAAAACAAATTTCGCGAAGACATGGCACCCTTTTCCGAGCGCGACAAGGCCAAACTCTTTAACGATGTTTTTACCAAAGAACCCTGTTGCGCTGTATCCACCAAATAAGCGTGTTCACTATCATAATCATACATTGCGGCATAATGTCCGGCAAAATGCATGGCGTTCGAAAAATATTCCAAATGGTAACAATCCAGTTTCAGGCCAACCGCATTTCCATTATCAATCAATTCCTTTACTCCAAGCCAGGCTTTTGTTACCGAAGATGTTTCTTTAACTTCAAGAGTAAGGTTAAGGTTTTTGCAAATATTTTGCGTGAGCACATCACTTTTACACCTTCCGCCAATAAACGGAAAATCCATGCCTTTCATTTTCCAAAAAATAAAACCAAGTCCTTCGCCAATACCAAATAACATTGGTTCCGATAGTTGAATGCCCTGTTGAAGTAATAAAGTTCCGGTGGCAGTGGTTTCGCAATGCTGTCCCTTTAAATATAAAATGTGTTTTGGTTTCATAGCAGTTGATTTAATACAAAACTAATTACCCATTATGACAACCCTATGTCAGTGTAAAAAGAGAAATAAAAAAAGCCTTCCCGGTTAAAGGAAGGCTTTTATAAAAGCGGTCAGATAAAATTATTCTTTTATCATTTTAATAACTTCAGTTTTATCAGCAGTTTGTATTCTCACATAATACACGCCGGCTGAATATTCCTTAAGGCTCAGGTTATTTGTATAACCATCGGCCTTGCGGCTAAAAATAACGCGTCCGGTAACATCGCTCACTTCAATCAACGAAACAGTAGCAGCGCTTTCAATTACAAACTCACCGTTGTTTGGATTAGGGTAAAGCACAGTGCTCACCGAACCCTGATTGTTTTTGTCAATACCGGTACACCTGCTAACAGCTACCGAAACAATGGCAGTATCGCTACAACCTTTGCTGTCAGTTCCCACAACCATATAAGTATAGGTAACATCCACTGGCAGGGTTACAATTAAAGTAGATCCCGAACCATTGCCATTCCATACATAAGTGCTGGCACCATTTGCGGTAAGTGTAGTGGTTTCGCCTTTGCAAATCACATTTCTGTCGGCATTGGCAACAACATTAGGTTTAGGATTTACAGAAATCGTAATAGAGTTATTCAACTGGCAGAAATTGGCATCGCGGCCTGTGGCAAAATAAGTGGTATTGGTAGTTGGCGCAATTGGTAAAGTTTGAAAATGGCTGCCGTTAGACCAGGTGTAGGAATTTACACCGGTAATGGTTAACAAGGCAGGACTTCCGGCGCACACCGTTGAACTACTCGCACTAATACCCATGGTGTTGGTATTTACATTAACTGCAAAGGTTTTGCTACTCACACATCCAAAAACGCTGGAACCAGACACGGTATAAGTGGTAGAAACTGTTGGACTAAAAAGTGAATTACTTCCTGTTCCTGCAGCCCATGTATAGGTTGCTGCACCACTTGCCGAAACTGTAGCCGTTGAGCCAACACATAATAAAGATGGATTGTTAACAGTACTAATTACCGGCAAAGGCTGCACGGTAATGGTAATTTCTCTGATGGCCAAACAATTGGCCGAACCTGTACCAACCACAGAATAAGTTGTAGTTACTGTAGGGGAAACAGTAATGGAAGTGGCATTGCTACCGGTATTCCAAGTGGCTGTAGAAGCACTTGTGGTTAAAGTAACCGCACCACCAATACAAATAGGATTGGCAGATGCAGCCATACTGATATTACACAATTCGCTGATAACTACTTTACCATGACTTAAATTTACACCTGCGGTGTTTGTTTGATTGGTTCAGTTGTTATAAGAACCGCCACCGCCACCTTCAGGAAAACCTGAAGTACTACCTTCGGCAGCACCGCCACCGCTGTAGCCACCGCCACCACCGGCACGTCGGTTGTTAAAGCTGCTGGTGCCGCCTCCGCCGC
Source organism: Bacteroidia bacterium (assembly GCA_020846335.1). Taxonomy (GTDB): domain Bacteria; phylum Bacteroidota; class Bacteroidia; order B-17B0; family Aurantibacillaceae; genus Aurantibacillus. The sequence continues at coordinate 32,377 of JADLED010000256.1, read as the reverse complement.
CAAAGCCGCCAATACCATAGGTAACAAAGCCACCCACGCCACCGTTAACATAAGCATAACCGGCAGAAGTACCTGCACCATTGCCTGTAATACCAGCACCACCATCGGCCGAGTTGGCTGTTCCGCCACCTCCACCATTAGAGCCACCAGCAGCACCCGTGCTTCCAACACCGGCACCACCGTTACCTGATGTTCCAACAGGAGCATCAGAAACAGAAGAGAAAGAGCTGCTCCAGTTGGCACCGCCGCCACCGGCAACAACGTATGGTACATTTGCCATGTCGGTTACAAAGCTTCCGCCACCACCGCCATACTGCGCATTGTAGCTGGTGTTTGTTGGAAGTTCGCCCTGTTGACCAACCAGAATTTTTAAAACAGTTCCGGCGGTTAGATTAAATTCACCGCTTATGTAAGCACCGCGACCACCAACTCCGGAAGCACCGTAGCCCTGTCCGCCCCATGCCTCTATGCGGTAACCACCGCTAACCGGAATGGTAAATTGCTGAATACCCTGAGTGACAATGGTAACACTACCATTCAGATTTGTGGAAGCATAAGCAGAATTTACCATTGTTTGCGTTGGCCCTTGTGGACCAATGTTTCCGCAGTTGGTAAAGGTGTAGGTTTGTTGTGCCAATATTGCCGATGGCATTAAAATGCTGCCAATCAGCAACAGGAAGGCTAAACGGAATGCCCATTTTCCACGCGGAGCGGAAACAGAACATGTATTATATTTCGATTTCATCATTATTAATTTTTTAGGTGATATTTAATTTTTAAATAAAGCATCAAATGGCCTGATAATTTTAGTCCTGTTTAATTACTCTGGTCATGTTAACACCGTCTGCAGAAGTTATCTTAATCAGATAAACACCTTTAGATACATTGCTTAAATCGAAACTGAATTTATCAGAATCGGCTTTTTGAGAAAGAACCAAACGACCGGTAACATCGGTAACCTCTACCAGGCGGCTAATTGATTTGTTGAATTCAACAATAAAAATTCCCTTGCTTGGATTAGGGTAAACGTTAAGGCCAGCCAAAGCGTTTTGTTCATTAATACCAGTACACTCGTTCACATCCAAAATAACAGAGGTTACACCCGAGCAACCTTTGTTATCTGTACCGGTAACGGCATACAGTTGTGAGGTAGTAGGACTCACCACAATTGGGTTACCAAACAAAATGCTCGATGGACTTGAAGACCATTGGTAGTTTTGAGCACCGGTGGCGGTTAATGTTACCGACTCACCCACACACATGTTAGCAGTATTGCCCGAAGCATTTACTACCGGATTTGGATTAACAGTAATTTGTTGAACAACAGTTGTGCTGCAACCTGCGGCATTAATACCAATTACTGAATAAGTAGTGGTGGCCGTTGGTGATACAACAGTTGATGCGTTGTTTGAACCATTGCTCCAGTTATAGTTGGCAGCACCTACCGCAGTTAAGGTTAGCGATTTGCCAATACATACCTGTGAGTTGCCTGAGAAAATAGAAACCTGTGGCGACAGACTTACCAGAATTGGCTGAGTAACAGTTTTTGTGCAACCGCTCAGTGTGCTGGTACCCATAACAGAGTAAGCAGTGGTGCTTGGCGATGGAATAACGGTGATGCCCGAAGTAGTGCTGCCATTGCTCCAGGTATAAGTGTTGGCGCCCATTACGTTCATTGTAAACGGAGCACCGCTACATGCAGTTGTGTAATTGGTTGAGATGGTCATGTTTGGTTCGTTTAAGTTACATGGCACTTCAATCAATAAATCATCCCACGATAAATAAGCCGCCGAACCCGGAGTGGCAGTGCCTCTAACAGCCACATAATACACACCGGTAGTGGCTACAGTAAAGGTGTTTGATAACGACTTGTGATTAGGACTTGCCGCAGGTCCATTAGTGGAGGCAATGGTTACCAATCCACCAGGTGTTTGCGAAGTGCCAACCATAATCGATAAATCTGTCCAGTTGGTGGAGTTAATTAAATCGGTAATGTACCACAACGAGGCAGAGTAGGTTACTCCGGCTTTTAAATTTAAACCATTGGTGTAAAAATAATTTACAGTTGCCGGTGAGTTGAAAAACGAAGCAAAATTATTTCCGGTGCGCGGAATACGGCCACCATTATTTGAAACAGTTTGAGTTAATGAGGTACCACCTAACGAAGGAGCACTCCACGAACAATTTGGAAGCTTGTTAGGACCAAGACTTTCAAAACTTTCGTAATAAGGAATATTGCTGTAGGAAATTCCGGCTACAGTAATTAATCCCGAAGTGGCAGTAATGTTTTGATTGGTTGGAGTACAGGTAATAATGGCACTGTAGTAAACATTTTGTGTTAATGGCGCGGTGGTGTAGGTGGCCAAAGTAGCGCCCGGTATGGCAGTAAACGGACCAACCAATGAAACGGTGGAAGACACCCATTGATAGGTGAATCCAGCATTACTGTATGTGGTTGCCACATTAATATTGGCAGTCATGCCCGGACAAAACGGAGCGGTTGGTGTAATGGCAGAGTTGGCACCCGGAGCTGAAGTACACGAAACAGTATAAAACTCAATAGCACCCGGATCAGGGGTAGCTAAGCTTCTGCCACTGTTATAAAAATCATTGGCCAGGCCTAATGGCGTTGCCATGTTATTAATGGTCAAATTGGTTGGAGCAAAATTCATGGTGGCGGTATTGGTAAAAGCCGGATCCACGTTAAAGCTGTTAAAATCGTGTCCGGTAGCATTTTGCCAGGTTGATAAGGTATTGTAGGCCGAGGTTAAAAAGCCAAGGTTGCTGCTGCTGGAAGATGGTGTAAAATAATAATCGTTATTATTTAAAGTAATGTTGGAAATAGAAGAAGCATAAATACAATATTTAACACCACTACCTGTTTTAGTAACACTCACAATATTATTTCTAACAATGCTATTGTTGGTTGAGGCCATATAAATACCATAAACCAAGCCAGATGTGGCCGTTTGATCATCAAGTGAAAGTGTGTTGTGATAAACCTGAGCATAGGAAGCCGATGGCAAATAAATACCATAAGTAGAACCATTTGAATTAATATCCGAAACAATGTTATTTCTTACAATGTTAGGTGCAGTAGCCGTTGATGCAGCACTAAGGTATAAACAATAAGTAACGTTGGTACTTGCTGGAATCAGGTTAAACAATCTACGCACATGATTGCCTTCAACCACACAACCATTAATACTGCCTGTTGTAAGTATAATGCCATAGCAGGTTGAAGTGGACAAACGATTCATGCGCTCAACAATATTGCCTTTAATGATGGTACCTTGTGCATAAGCATGATAAATGCCGTACACATAATAATCAAGAATATTACAATTGAGTATTCGATTATTGGTATTAAAAGGCGCAGTTGTGCTGCCATAAATGGTTGTATTATAATATCCACCACTCATGGTGCAGGAATTTGCCGTGTTGCTATTTCCTGAATTACCGCTGGCTGTAGCGCTGGTTCCACTTCCACTAATAGAGAAAGGCACCTGCGATGTTCCGGTAGTACTTAAACTCACCGAAAAAGTACAGTTATTAAAGGTGTTGTTATCGGCACCACCCCATAAATGTCCGGCAAGGGCGTAAGTGGCACCTAAACCAATAACATTCAGATTGTTTACTGTAATATAATCGGCACCGCTAAACATTAAGGTGTGTGGCGAAGCGGCCGCAGTAGCATTAAACTGAAGAGTGCAATTATTACCATTAATGGTAATGGTGTTGGTGGCCGAAATACCGGTTGTTTGATTAAAGTTAACCTGTTCGATATATGGGCCGCTGGATGCCACTACGTTAACCGTAAGAGGACCATTTATGCCCGAAGTGTTAAGAACAGCGGCCAGTGCCGTAAAAGTTTGGTAGTTGGTGCCCGCTGTTGGTGCGGCGCTGTTAATGGTTACAATGCCCGATATTTGCGCCCCGGCATTTAACCCCAACATTACCAATAAAGCAAAAATTGCTTTTTTAATGGTGTAGTTTTTTTTCATTTTTCGATAGTTTTTTTAGTTATTGTAACTGATATGACCAAATTTATAAAATAATCAAGTCACTTATACAATTATTTTGCTGTTTTGGGGAATAACCTTTGCTTTTTTGCGAGTTAATTGGTTCACAATGCCCTATCTTAAACTGCATTAATGGTTAAGAATCTTTATTCTTAAACTCTTAACACCCTTTCAAACAGTTTTGATATTAAATTACAAAAATTCGAAGTCCAACCAGCCACCCTTCCAAAACCGCTTTATTTCATTAAATTTGACACCCTATGTCGAACAACATTATTGCGCTTTTACCCGACCACGTGGCCAACCAAATTGCCGCGGGTGAGGTGGTGCAACGCCCTGCCAGTGTGGTAAAGGAGTTGCTCGAAAACGCCATTGATGCCGGCGCCACCCACATACGCCTTATAATAAAGGATGCCGGAAAAACCATGATTCAGGTAATAGACAACGGCAAAGGCATGAATCCTTTTGATGCCCGCATGAGTTTTGAACGCCATGCCACTTCCAAAATAAGTTCGGCCGACGATTTGTTTACCCTAACCACCAAAGGCTTTAGGGGCGAGGCCCTGGCCAGTATTGCCGCCATTGCTCAGGTAGAACTTAAAACCCGGCAGGAAAATGATTTAGTAGCCCAACACTTAATTGTAGAAGGCAGCAAACTTATTTCGCAAACCGAATGCCAGGCAGCAACAGGCACCAGCTTTACCGTAAAAAATTTATTTTACAACATCCCCGCACGACGCAATTTTTTAAAAAGCGATCAGATAGAACAAAAACACATTGTGGATGAAATTGAGCGCGTGGCCATTCCGCACACCAACATTCATTTTGTATTTATTAGCAATGGCAACGAAGTACTCAATTTGCCCGCCGGTAACCTGATGCAGCGCATTAAATCGCTGATGGGAAATTACATTCAAAAAGAACTGGTGCAAATTAACGAAGACACGTCCTTTGTAAAAATTACCGGCTATGTGAGTCTGCCCGAATACGCCATTAAAAGCAAAAAGGAACAGTACTTTTTTGTAAACAACCGCTTTGTAAGAAATCCTTTTTTAAATCATGCCATTTACGAAGCCTATAAAGAACTCATCAGCTACCAATCGCATCCACGCTATTTTATTTTTTTAGAACTCGATCCCAAACACATCGATATTAATATCCATCCCACAAAAACCGAAGTAAAATTTACCGACGACAAAACGGTGTACATGCTTTTAACCAGCGCCATTAAGCGGGCACTGGGCAAAGCCGGAGCATCTGGCTCGCTCGACTTTGAGCAGGAAACCGGATTTAATGCCGAACCCATTAGCGCCGGAAAAATTTATACTCAGCCACAGGTGAGTTACAACACCTCTTACAATCCATTTAACACCGGTAAAACTAGCGGCAACGAAACGCTACAAAAAAGTAACCGTCAAAACTGGGAAAATTTGTTTGAAGGATTTAAAACCAACAGCGATGCTGCCACCGATGCCGCACCCCAACAACAAGCCATAGAAAGTATTAAAAAAGAAGCCATCGATTTTAATGTGTTTCAGTTAAACAACAAATACATGGTTACGGCGTATAACCAAAACGTTTTAATTGTGGACCAGCAGCGGGCACACGAGCGCGTGGTTTATGAGCACTACCTCAATTCCATTAAACAACACGCCATAAGCACACAACAATTATTGTTTCCTGAGCAAATTGAAATGAGTGCCAATGATTTTTCGCTGGCTAAAGATTTGTTGCCCGAGTTTAAAATGCTGGGCTTTGATATGGAAATTTTTGGAAAAAACAGCATGGTGGTAAACGGCACCCCTGGCGACATGCAGGAGTTTAATATTGTTGAAACCATAGAAGGCATTTTAGAAACCTACCGCCTTAATACCATCGAAGCCAAAATAGAAAAACACGATAACCTTTGCCGCGCCATTGCCCGCAACACCTCTATTAAATACGGCAAGGTGCTCGAAACAGAAGAAATGAAATTGTTACTCAACAGTTTGTTTGATTGCGAAAGTCCGCTCTACACCGCCGGTGGCAAGCTCATTATGATGGAAGTGGAATACCCCGAAATTGAAAAATTTTTTAGACGCTAAATGAGGTTCAACAATCAATACGGTGTAGGAGGATTTGGAAACCTGCCAATGGTTACCAAAAATCTGATCTTCATCAACTTCATAATTTATTTTTCGACCCTGCTTATTCTTAAAGTAAAGCACTACGACCTCACCGATTTTTTAGGCCTGCATTACCACCTCTCCGAAAATTTTAAGCCGCACCAGTTTATCACCTACATTTTTATGCACGATACCACCAGCTTTCAGCATATTATAATGAACATGCTGGGGCTTTACCTGTTTGGTCCTTTGCTTGAACAGGTGTGGGGGCCAAAACGGTTTTTAATTTACTACATGTTAACCGGCTATGGTGCCGCTGCTTTAAATTATGCCATTACCGGTTATCAAATACAACACATGTTGCCGCAGGTAAACGCAATAATTGATAGCACAACCGACATTGCCTATAAGGCCAAACTCATTGAACAAAAATTTGAATACCTCAACAGGTCGGTGGTGGTGGGTGCATCGGGCGCGCTCTACGGCTTGCTGGCAGCTTATGGGGTGTTGTTTCCCAATATGGAAATGAGAATTTACATGTTCATCCCCATAAAAGCAAAGTGGATGGTATTGTTATATGGTGGCGCCGAACTTTTTTTGGGCATGAATCCACAGGCGGGCGACAAAGTAGGCCACTTTGCGCATTTGGGTGGCCTGCTGGTAGGCCTTGTTTTAATTTATACATGGCGCCGCGACCGCAATCAGTTTTATTAAGATGGATTTTTTGAACCGCATAACCGATACATTAAAAAAGCAGGGAGCTTCCACGCAAATTATTTTAATTAATGTGGTTGTTTTTTTAACACTCAACATGGTGTTAAGCTTATCGCACCTGCCAAAGTCGGCAGGCCTCGAGTACCTGGCCCTGCCGGTAAATGGCCCGCACTTTCTGGTACGCTTCTGGACCCTTTTTACCTTTGCCTTTACACACGTAGATTTTTGGCACCTGCTCAGCAACATGCTTATTTTTTATTTTATGTCGCAGGTGTTTTTTATTGTGTTTAAATCGCAAAAACTTTACTACGTGTACATTATGAGCGGTGTGGCCGGTGGCGTGCTCATGTTGCTTCTCTCAATGGTATTTACCAATTCGTTTTTGCAGCCCCAGTTGTTTGGCGCTTCGTCGGCCATACTCGGAGTTGGTGCGGTAATGCTGGTTTACACGCCTAACTATCAAATGTTGTTGTTTGGGGTGTTTAGCATGGCTTACAAATACATTTACCTGATTATGTTTGTGCTAACCACATTGGTGGACATTTCTACCAACACCGGCGGAAAAATTTCGCACATGGGTGGCGCGGCTTTTGGTTTGGTGTATGCCTATTATTTAAAAAAGGGCACCGACTTTTTAAACTTTTCGTTTTTAACCAAAAAACGCAGCAAATTAAAAGTAGTGAGCAACAACCAAAGCTATACAAAACCCGTTGAAACGAACTATTTAAACGACGAACAAAAAATGAACCAGCTTCTGGAGAAAATCTCTAAAAGTGGCTACGACAGTTTAACCCGTAGCGAGAAGGACGAGCTATTTAAACTCTCACAAAAAAAATAATATCCCCCTATTCATTTATTATTTAATTAAAGTATATTAGTTGCGGCTTCATTGATCGCTGCTTTACTAATGAGAATTAAGAGTTTAATTATACTTGTTTTATTTTGTTTTTGTTCGCCGGTTTTTTCGCAAACCAACAAAACACCAAAAGTGCAGGAAGTGGAAGAAGGCGATGAACACATTAAACATGGCAACTACCTCATGGCCATTCCGGTATACGAAGCCGAATTAAGAAAAGATCCCGACAATGAAAAGTTAAAATACAAACTGGGGGTGTGTTACCTAAATACCCGCCTCAACCGCGAACTCGCTGTGAAGTATCTCGAACTGGCCTCCAAAGACCATCACAACGAGCCCGATGTGTGGCTGCACCTGGGCATTGCCTATCACCTCAACAACCGCCTCGAAGACGCCATGCTTGCTTTCGAAAAATTTAAAGTAAAAAAACCAAAACACGACGATGAGGTGGAGCGCTATATAAGAAATTGCGACAACGCCCTTAAGTTAATGAGCAAACCCGTAAAAGTGTCGTTTCAAAATTTAGGTAAAGACATAAACAGCGCCGACCCCGATTATTTTCCTTACATTGATAGAGACGAAACGTTTATGGTATTTACCTCGCGGCGAAAAGAAAACCTTGGTGGAAAAAAAGTGGAAATGGATGGCTACCGCAGCAGCGACATTTACCAAAGCACCATGGTGGATGGCGCCTGGACTCCCGCCAAAAATGTTGGCCGCATGGTAAATGGCAATCTCGACGAACAGGCGGTGGGCCTGCGCTCAGATGGTATGGAAATGATCGTGTACGAAGACCACATTGATAAATACGGCGATATTTATGTGAGTACCCGTAAAGATGCACAAAGCGAATTTGCCAAACCAAAATTAATTGAGGAAATACTGAACGAGTTTGTTGAAAGCAGTGCCTGTTTTACCGAAGACGGTAGCGTTGCTTTTTTTGCCAGACGCGAAGATTTAACCGATAACAGCGATTTGTACATGAGCCGCAAATTACCAAACGGGCATTGGGGTGTGCCTACCATGCTGCCCGACAACATCAACACACCGTATAACGAAGACATGCCCTTTTTGGCATTCGACGGACAAACATTGTATTTTGCCAGCGAAGGCCATAACAGCATGGGCGGCTACGATTTGTTTAAAACGGTATGGAATCAAAAATTAAATGTTTTTTCCAATCCCGAAAATTTAGGTTATCCCATAAATTCAACCGACGATGATAAAAGCATTTGTGTAACCGCCGATAACCGTCTGGCCTATATTAGTTCGTTTAGACCCAATGGTTTTGGCGAACTTGACATTTACCGGGTAAAGTTAAACGAACGAGAACCCATTCATGTAATTTTTACCGGCAAAGTGTTTATGGGCGATTCGATTCCGGCAAACCAGCCTAAAAGCTATGCAGTGAGCATAACAGTAACCAACGTTAAAACCAAATACGAATACAGCTACGCACCCAATACCAAAACAGGAAAATTTGTAATGGCATTGCCTGCCGGAGACTACGTGGTGAATGTTGAAGCGAGAGGTTATCTGAAACTTGAGGAAAAAATGACTGTGAGCGACATGGGCAAGGTTAATGCCGAACGACCCAAAAACTTTCTGCTAAAAAAATCGAAAAAGTAAATTAAGTTACCGCTTAATAATTATTAAACACCAATAGTATGAACAGAAAAGACTTTATTAAAAAGGGAGCATTTAGCGCTTTTTTTGTTGGCATCTCTTCCGCCTTTGGCAATGTGTTAACAGGTACCGGCTTTAAATCGGGCAAATACCGAACTGTTGAAGGAGTGTCATCACCCACTAACACGCACATGGTAGGCGATGGTTTTAAGGTGATGAACTTTTTTCCGAACGGCAAGGGTTTTGAAGAACGCATGAGTCCGTTTTTTTTACTGGACTTTAATGCCGAAGTTAATTTTCCGCCATCCGACATTGCGCGGGGTGTGGGTGTGCATCCACACAGGGGCATAGAAACTGTGACCTTTGCCTATAAAGGCAGTGTGGCCCATCACGACAGCGCGGGTAACTCAGGTGTAATTAATCCGGGCGATGTGCAGTGGATGACGGCGGGCAGTGGCGTGTTGCACAAAGAGTATCACGAAAAAAGTTTCGATAAAAAAGGCGGGGCATTTGAGTTGGTACAATTGTGGATTAACCTTCCTAAAAAACACAAAATGGCTCCGGCCAAATACCAGAGTATTTTGCATGCCAAAAAGCCAAACATTGTTTTGCCTAAAAACAGTGGCAGCGTGCATGTGGTGGCCGGCGAATACAAGGGCGTGAAGGGAATTGCAACGGCATTTTCGCCGGTTAATATTTTCGACATTCATTTGAATGCCGGTGGCGACGTGGATTTTACATTGCCCGGCAGTTTTAATTCAGGCATTTTGGTAATTGATGGCGAGGTTGTGGTAAACGAAAATCAGGCAGTACCCGAAAATCACTACATCCAGTTTAAAAACGAAGAAGGGCTTATTCATATTAAAGCCAACAAAAAAACAATTCTGTTAGTGTTGAGTGGGGAACCACTTAACGAACCTTATGTTGGTTATGGTCCTTTTGTAATGAACACCGAGGAAGAAATACGTCAGGCCATAGAAGACTATAACGCCGGTAAATTTGGATTTCTGGCAGATTAGTTTTTGTTTAGGTTATTCGTTTTGAAATTATCTACGATATTGGCAAAAGCAAGATATATTCTACAGCCACTGATAACACCGATTGCGCGGATAAATCAATTTAGAATATTTGCTTTTAAATTATCTGTGTTATCTGCGTTATCTGTGGCAAAAGCACGGTAAATTGTTATAGCTACAAATTGCGGGGATGATAATAACTACTATGTGAATTCCCTTCAATGGAAATTTAAATGCACTTAAAATAATCAAAAGGTTCTAAGCAATCTTTGCATTGGTAAAAGGCTTTGCAGGCGGTGCTGCCAAATTGCGATACCATGAGTGTGTTTTTGCTCTTGCAGCGAGGACAGGTGACGCTTTTTATTTTTCCGGTTAAAAATGATTTATCGCTGGTTTTTTCTTCGGGAGGGGCAATGCCGTATTTTTGTAATTTTAGTTTTGCGTCTTCACTTAACCAATCGGTTGTCCAGGCCGGAGAATAATTCATGCTAATGTTTACCGTGTCGAAGCCGTTTTCCAAAAGTTTTTTGCGCACATCGTCTTCCATTTGTTTCATGGCCGGGCAACCGCTGTAGGTGGGTGTAATTATCACCGAAACGGTTTTACCTTCGCTTTCCACTTTGCGACTAACACCCAATTCCACTATCGAAATCACCGGAATTTCGGGATCCGGAATTTCGGACAATAAATTTAAAATGCGCGCCGAATCCATAAATGTTAATTGGTTAAAGTATAAAGATAGCGGCAATAATCATTATCAGAATAATGATGAGGTATTGCCAAATGTCAACAAAATAGGGATAGATTTTTTTCCAATTATTTGATTTTTCACTCATGGTTCAATTATGATTTTGTAATTGGCCTTGTGCAGTGTGGGGCAGCTTGTAATCAGGTTCTCAATTAAAATGTATTTTCCTTCGGTCAACCGATTGGCATATACCATGTCGTTGCCAATATTTCTAAACTCAAAAACTTTATCGTCAGGTTTTTTAATACTCACAAGCACACACAACACTTCGCAGGGTTCGGGAATGTCGATGATGAGTTGTTTTACAGTTTTTACTTCGGCCAGTTTTGCTTTCGAAATTTTAAGTACTCTGGGTTTGTTGCTGCGCTCGCTTTTACTGATGCATTCTTCTTCAATTTTAAACGAAGGCCAATCGGAATTAAAGCGCGAAGTGTCTTTAACCTGCGCCAATAAACAGGAAGTGTGCAGGTATAAAACCAGTACAATAATTTTTACAACTATGTGTTTACCATTTTGCATTTGGGTGCATGCGTGGCAGCGATTGCATTTCGGCTAAAATGTAACCAAGGTGTTCGCTGTGAATGCCTTTTCTACTACCTTTTTGCATGTAAACTCCTTCAGGAATTTGCACATTGGCTTTGTCCAACAGTTCTGTTATTTCTTTTAACCACAAAGGTTTTAAGGCCGATAAATCCACGGCAATGCCTTCTTTCAACAACACCTCGTCCACTTCGTTCATTTCAAAAAGTTCTTCGGTAAATGCCCACACCTCGTCAAAGCCTTGTTGCAGGCGTGTGTGACTTTCTTCGGTGCCATTGCCAAAACGCATTACCCAGCTAAAACTGTGGCGTTTGTGGTAAGTAATTTCTTTGATTGATTTAGTAGCAATACCAGCCAGTGTTTCGTCTTTACTTTTTGCAAGGGCCGTGTAAAATAGTAAATCAAAACAATCAATAAATGCCTGGCGCATAATGGTTTTGGCGTAATCGCCATTGGGTTGTTCTGTAATCAGCGCGTTAAAATATTCGCGGTCGGTTCTTAAAAAAGCAAGGTCGTCTTCTGTTCTTCCCTTGTCTTCTATTTTGGCGGCATATTCCAACAAGCTTTTAGCGCGACCAAAAATATCGAGCGTAATGTTGGTGAGTGCCAAATCTTCTTCTAAAAAAGGACCATGCCCTGTCCATTCGCTTAAGCGTTGTGCCAATATCAAACTGGTGTCGCCAAGGCGTATGCTGTATTTAAAAAGTGCGTCGTTTAAATTCATTTTATTTTTCTAAATAAAGAAGCCTTTTAAAAAAGTCTTCATTTATCATTCAACATTAATAATTTCACATTCCCAATTTCCTACATGTGCCCAACACCGTCTGGTATTTGGTAAAAGGTAGGGTGTCTGAAAATTTTGTCGTTACTCGGTTCAAAAAAAGAACCCATGTCTTCGGGGCTGCTGGCTACAATGGCGCTGCTTGGCACCACCCAAAGCGACATGCCTTCGCCACGGCGGGTGTATAAATCGCGGGCATTTTGTAGTGCCATTTCTTTATCAAAGGCATGTAAATTGCCACAGTGCACAAAGGGTTGACCTGCTTTTTTTTGTACAAATACTTCCCATAAAGGGCCTTGAGAATCGCTCATGTTGAAATTATAAATGTTATATTTTAGATGTTAAATTACGCAGCTACCTGCGATTCCTGCTGTTTTTTACCATAAGCCGCTGCAGCAGCTCTTACCCATTCGCCCTCTTTATGCGCTTTGTTGCGGGCCATCAGGCGCTCTTTGTTACAAATGCCATTGCCTTTAATCACGCTTTTAAATTCAATCCAATCCGGGTCGCTGTAATCGTAGCCTTTTTTGCTTTCGTTCCATTTCAGTTTTTCGTCGGGAATGGTTAAGCCTAAATATTCGGCCTGCACCACGGTTTGGTTTACAAAACGCTGACGCAACTGGTCGTTCGTTTCGCGTTTAATGCGCCATTTAAGAGCATTTTCGCTGTTTGGACTTTCCACATCGGGCGGACCAAACATCATCAATGTTGGGTACCACCAGCGGTTAAGAGCATCCTGCGCCATGTCTTTTTGAGCGGCAGTTCCAAAAGCCAGGTGGGTCATAATTTCGTAACCCTGGCGTTGGTGAAAACTTTCTTCCTTGCAAATGCGCACCATGGCGCGGCTATATGGCCCGTATGACGAGCGTTGCAGCATTACCTGATTCATAATGGCGGCACCATCCACCAGCCAGCCCACTGCGCCAACATCGGCCCAGCTAAGTGTAGGGTAATTAAAAATTGAAGAATATTTTGCCTTGCCGGTAAGCAGTGCATCCAGCATTTCGTCGCGGCTAATGCCCAAACTTTCGGCGGCTGTGTATAGGTATAAACCATGTCCGCCTTCGTCCTGCACTTTGGCCAATAAAACCAATTTAGAACGCAAACTTGGGGCGCGGGTAATCCAATTGCCTTCGGGTAGCATGCCCACAATTTCGCTGTGTGCGTGCTGAGAAATTTGCCGGATTAAATGCTTGCGGTAATTTTCAGGCATCCAGTCTTTAGGCTCTATAAAATCGTTTTTGGCCAGTTTCGACTCAAAAAGTTCTTCAAAATTAATTTCCATTTTATAAAAATAGTGAATTGACTTACAAAGATAGGATTAAATTAAATTTTTATGCCAAATAATGCCAGCAATTGCACATTTTCACTGATTCTTATCAATCGTAACAAAATTGCCTGCTATTTGGCAATTAAGATGCTTTCATTTATTGCCATTCAGCATAAAACGGCTATTTTTGCACACATTTTATTTATACATGGCACGCTTTCATACACTCAAAGTTAAAGATATCCGTCGCGAAACTTCAGAAGCAGTTTCAGTGGCCTTCGAAATTCCTCCACAACAACAGCCTGAATACCAGTTTAAGCAGGGGCAATACATCACGCTTAAATTAAAAGTAAAGGGCGAAGAACTGCGCCGTTCTTACAGCCTATGCACCAGCCCTTTCAGCGAAAAGGAATTGCGTGTGGCCATTAAAGAAGTGGAAGGCGGGCGAGTTTCTACCTACATTAACCGCGAGTTAAAAGTGGGCGATAGTATGGAAGTGATGACCCCAATGGGAACTTTCCATTCGGTTTTATCGGGCGCCAACGCTAAAAAATACGTGTTGTTTGCCGGAGGCAGTGGCATCACTCCAATGATGAGCATATTAAAAAGTGTGTTGTATGTTGAAAAACAAAGCACCATTACACTTATCTACGCCAATAAAAACGAAGACAGCACCATTTTTAAAAAGGAAATTGATGGCATTGCCGCTAATAATCCTAACCTGAAAGTGGCTTATGTTTTTGATCAACCACAAGGGCCTATTTCTGATTTACAAACCGGTATTATTACAAAAGAAAAAGCTCTGGCATTAATCGAAAACTTTGGCGGTGTTAATGCCGACGAATATTTTATTTGCGGTCCGGGCCCTATGATGGAGAACGTGAAAACGACACTGGAAGATTTAAAAATTGCCAAAGAAAAAATTCACATCGAATATTTTAACGCGGTGATTGAAGCCGTTGAAAAAGCAGAAGTAACTTTAGGCGCTCGCGTAAAGGCAAATGTAAAAGTTATACAATACGGCATTGAAACCGATTTTAAACTCGAAACCGGTAGCATTAGTATTTTGGATGCCGCCATTGAAGCCGGTGTGGATGCGCCGTTTAGCTGCAAGGGTGCTGTTTGCTGTACCTGCCGCGCCAAAGTGCTGGAAGGAAAAGTGAAAATGGATGCCAATTTTGCATTAACCGATGCCGAAGTGGAAGAAGGTTTTATTTTGACCTGCCAGGCACACCCACTCACCGAAACAGTGGTGGTGGATTATGATGCTTGATAGATTCACGCTTAATTAGAACGCCGATGTTGCTGATTGTTTAAGATTAAATAGGATTTATCTTAATAAATCAGAAGCGTCGGCCCGAACGACTCCTTTGGAACAATGTCTGCGTTCCATGGTGTAGATTTCAATCCCCCTCATTAAATCCAAAAATATCTCTTCTGTCTTTTTTGGTGGGACGACCCAAACCTTTATCGCGTTGAATGTTGGTTTTAAAAAATACCGAAGCCAGTTTTTCACTTTTTGTTTGCACGGGCGAGTGGTCGGTATAATGTTTTAGGGCTGTTTCAAAATTGCCGCGTTTATCGAGCAAGGCCGTTACTTCCACAATTTTTTTGGTATCGCCAATACTCAATGTAAAGCGCTCGCCTACTTTTACACTGTGCGAAGGCTTAAAATTTTGTTCATTCAGTTTTACCTTGCCGCCTTTAATGGCTTCACTGGCCAGGGTGCGCGATTTGTACATGCGTATGGCCCAAAGGTAGGTGTCTGCTCTAACTTCCATTAACGGTTAATTAAAAATTTGGTCGTAAAAGGCTTTTCGCCATTGGCTATTTCCAGAATATAAAGTCCATTGCTCAAGCCGCTTACATCCACCAATACTAAATCTGATTTTGAAAACAGTTCCAGATTGCGAATGTTCTTGCCGTTTTGAGAATAGATAATTGCTTTGAGTTTGGAATTACCGCTGCCAGCCACTCTGCAGGATAATATTGGGTGGTTGGCATCCAGTGGATTGGGATAGGCTTTTATGGCATCGGCATTTTGTGATGCGAGGTAAACACTTTGGATGTTGGAACTTTCAGAGGTGGCTAACAACACCTTGTAATAATTTTTTTGATTCAATGCGGGTGTCTGATGCGTGTAGCTTCTAATTTCGTTGGCGCTAATATTGCCACAAATGCCTGCATAATCTTCAATAACACTAAAGCTTAACGAATCGGTGCTGTGCAATATTTTATAACCCCCGCAGTCTTTACCGGCTGTGAGTGTAAATTTTATGCCAATTAAAGTGCCAGTGGGGTAGAGGTTAAAGTTAATAATGCGTTGGGCGAAAGCACAATTGCTAATTATTAAGAGCAGTATATACACAGCTTTTTGCATCAGAATTTTTTAGGGAATAATCCTTAGAACAAAAATAAGTCTTTTAATGTAACGGACATTGACAAAAAAATGCATCTACTCCGTTATCCAAACATACGAGTTCCTACCTTCGTAATAAAACGTGAGGATGTAATTGCCTTTTTTTAAATTGTAATTTTCGGCAGGTAGCATTAACACATTGGTGCCTTTGCTAAAGGGCAGGTCTTTTACCACTTCTGTTTCAAAGCCGGGCTCAATGGGTTTGCTTAGGATGGCGCTCATCACCGTTTTCTTTTTTAAACTGAATTGTATGGCCAATGTGTCGGAATAGGTAAATGTTCTTTCGCTGCTGAGTTCGTTTTTAAAATAATTTGCATTGTACTTTAACTTGTCTTTTTGCCGCATAATGGTGCAGTTATATACCGGCAGACCTTTTTCTGTAAACTCCTTCCACATAACCTCCACCTCGTTGTTGGCTGCGATGTATATTTTGTTATCGGGCATGTTGCCTGCTTTTAACTTAATAGGCGATTTATTAATTTTATAATAATCGAATTTTAAACCACCGTTTGTGCTTTCGGCTAAATACAAATCGGTATAGCCACTGTCTACATAATTCTGACAATCGAAATACAACAAATACAAATTACCGTTTGCCTGATTCAATGCCATACTGGGTTTAAACTGTTCTTTGTGATTGGGCCTATAGGTCACTAAAATTGGCTCGGTCCAGTTATCACCTCTGTCGTCGCTATATGCCAAAAAAACATCTTTATTTCTTTTACCGTATTTTTCGTCGCCCCAGCAAATATAAATGCGGTCTTTAAAAACTTTACCAAGCGTGTCGCACACAATTTGTGGCAAGCCATTGGTGCTGCCTCCATGCACGTTATAGTTCCCGGCGTTTTGGGTTTTTTCAATATTTCTCATGGTATTGTGCCAGGTAATGCCCCGATCATAAGAGCGTTTAAATGCAATGCTTCCAAAACTGGTACCGGTTAAATAAATATCGCCATAAGGACTTTTGCAGCTTTTTATTCCAACCAGCACTGAGCCCTTTATGATGTGTGCATCGGCACTATCTTTTTGAATGAGCTGACTGTAAGCTGCTGGTACTTTGCGGCTTTGTTTTATTTTAAACTGCGCACTGCAAGGCAAATACCATGTGGCCAACATACAATACAAAACCAGAATACGTTTATTCATCATTTATTCCACGCTAAATTACTGATTGTTACCAAGCAAAAATAATAAGGAAAAATTAGTTGAGGTAATGGAACATGTCCATTGCATAACCTTATCAAATTTTACCAAACCTCGCAGAAATTGAGTAAGGTTAACATGCAGCGTAAGCACCAAACGCCGCGCAAGGGATTGCAGTGGAAATCCTTTTTTTGAGCGCCCTTCAGCTCAAAAAAAGATTGTAACGGAAAGCCCGGTGGCTTTGCAGGCTAAGTCGAGTTTAAAAAAGGCCTGCAAAGACATGCGCCCAAATTATTTTAATGATACGATTCTGGAATATGATAGACCCTTTTGTATTTATAGTTAAAAGCCTACCTTTAAAACCTATTTAATTTTTTATGGAAAGAAGTGCAATTAATACCTATATCGAACAAAATAAAGAACGCGTTTTAAACGAATTATTGGATTTACTAAAAATCCCATCCATAAGCGCCGACAGCAAATACAAACCAGATATTTTAAAAACCGCCGAAGCAGTTAAGCAACGCCTGATTGAAGCCGGTGCCGATAAAGTGGAAATTTCGCCCAGCAAAGGCAACCCTGTTGTGTATGCCGAAAAAATAATTGACCCTGCCAAACCAACCATTATTGTTTACGGGCATTACGATGTGCAACCGGCCGATCCAATTAATTTATGGCACTCGCCACCGTTTGAACCGGTAATTAAAAAAACTGACATTCACCCCGAGGGTGCCATTTTTGCCCGCGGTGCCTGCGATGATAAAGGCCAAATGTACATGCACGTGAAGGCTTTTGAACTGATGATGAAAACCAACACCCTGCCCTGCAACGTAAAATTTATGATTGAAGGCGAGGAAGAAGTTGGTTCGCCAAGTTTGGGGCCATGGATTATTGAAAACAAAGAACGCTTAAAAGGCGATGTGATATTGATTTCAGACACATCGATTATTGCTAACGACACCCCAAGTATTGATGTGGGTTTGCGTGGACTGGCTTATATGGAAGTGGAAGTGGTGGGACCTAACCGCGATTTGCACAGCGGCGTGTATGGCGGGGCAGTAGCCAATCCAATAAACGTATTGTGTAAACTGATTGCCGATTGTCATGATGAAAACAAACACATAACCATACCGGGTTTTTACGAAGATGTGATGGAACTGAGTGCCGAAGCACGCGCCGAAATTGCAAAAGCACCGTTTAATTTAGACGAGTATAAAAAAGATTTGGCAGTGGGCGATGTAATGGGCGAAAAAGGATACAGCAGCATTGAGCGCACCGGCATTCGCCCAACTTTGGATGTGAACGGCATTTGGGGCGGATACATTGGCGAGGGCGCAAAAACGGTTTTACCATCAAAAGCATTTGCAAAAATAAGCATGCGCTTAGTGCCCAACCAAAACTCGCATAAAATAAGCGAACTGTTTCAAAAATATTTTGAAAGTGTGGCGCCAAAATCGGTAAGGGTTAAGGTAACCGCCCACCATGGTGGCGAGCCTGTGGTGGTAAGTACTGAAAGTGTGGGTTACAAATCGGCCAGCATGGCCATGGAAGAAACCTATGGCAAAAAACCAATACCAACTTTTGGAGGCGGCAGCATTCCTATTGTAGCTTTGTTTAAAAAGGAATTAGGACTCGACAGTATTTTGTTTGGATTTGGATTGGATTCAGACGCCCTGCATTCGCCCAATGAACACTATGGTTTGGTAAATTATTACAAAGGCATAGAAACCATTCCTTTGTTTTACCGCAACTTTACACAATTATCGGGCAAGTAACATGAATGCCGGAGAAATGATAGGTACGCTGGGCGTGAGCTTGCTGTTGCTGGCATTTGCATTAAATCTTTCAAAAAAACTGCAGGTAAATTCATTTACCTATTTGTTGTTAAATGTAGCCGGAGCCGCGCTGGCCTGCGTGTCGAGCTACCTCATTCGTTTTTGGCCCTTTGTTATTTTAGAAGGCGTGTGGATGATTTCCTCGCTGATATTATTAATTAAAAAACCTGCACATGTATAAATTAAGCCTATCATTATTAGTATCATTAGTATTTGCCACATCGTGTTACAACTTAAAAGACGTGCAATGCACAGGTGCCAAGGAGTTTAATATTAGTAAAATTAACACCGAAGGAATAAACGCCCAGGTATCGTTAATGATTAAAAACCCAAACAATTTTGGTTTTAAGGTTTTGCCCAGTGAGTTTGATATTTATTATGGGGGGGTAAAAGTAGGCAAGGCCAAAACCACTGCAAAAGTGAAAATTGCCAAAAATCAGGAGCAACTGGTGCCTTTTGAATTAAAGGGCGATTTTAAATCCATTACTTTGGGTGAAGTGATGAAATTGCTGGAAAGCATCAGTAGTCAGTCTTTTATTGAAGTGAAAGGCGATTTAAAAGTGGGCAAATTTGTACTAAGAAAATCGTTTCCGGTAAACGTGAAACAAAAACTGGCTGCAAATAATTAATTGCTAAAGCGAAATCGGCAAATAAAACCAAACATTCCGGTTCTAAAAATTCAAATTTTCATCCAACACATCTAAAATCCAGCAATGATTTATCAACAGGTTGTAAACTTTGCCGGATAAACTTTCGTTTAATACGGGACAGTAATTTTGTCTGGTAAAATAGCTTTGTTTTTTTTAAAAAATTAAAATGGCTGTGCCTTCAAACCCTTTATCTGAGGCTATTTTAGGAGGTGTCTAAATAAACCGGTCAAAGTTATAACGATTGGAAAGAGTAGTCGAAAAGTGATTTATATGACAAGAAAATTTTGTTAATATCACTTACAAAAATCAATCAAAAGCAAGAAACACTCAAAGTTATTCCAAAAAATTTTTGATGAATTGCATCAAACAATATATATATTCGTGGCGCCCCCATAGTACTACGTTAGGCAAACAACAAATTCTTTTATTTATTAACTTAAAACACACACAACAATGGAACCATTAATGGGAGAAATCAAATTATTTCCAGGAAACTTTGCGCCGGAAGGCTGGTACACCTGCGAGGGTCAAACACTAAGTATCAGCCAGAACACCGCTTTGTATTCTATACTCGGAACAACTTACGGTGGCGATGGAATGACCACTTTTAAATTGCCGGATTTGCGAGGCGCATTTCCTACGCAATGTACCAATGCCGGAGGAGCGCATCCAGGCGGAAACTACCAATTTGGTGAAATCGGTGGCAATCAGAATGTAACGCCAACGGTGGTTAACTTTCCGCCACACACGCACACAATTCTTAAAGGCGCTGGCACTAATCTTACGGGTTCACTTGCTATCAGTTCATCATTACAGGCCAGCAATGTTCCAACGGGTGCAACCGAAGTGCCTGCAAATGGCAATACTCTGAGCGCGGTAGAGGATGTTGGCGGAATAGGTACATCACCAGGAATTTATAATACAACTGCCTTAAATACCAGCATAAATGGCGCCACGAGTGTAGTTTCAAATACATTAAATTTTGATCCATCTGGTTTAACAATTACTCCGGCTGGTGGCGGTTCAGCACCAATTGCAACAGTACCCAATTTTGTGGCAATGCAGTACCTTATTGCTTATGAAGGAATCTATCCTTCGAGACCTTAAAAACTAAAATATTAAATAAAATCATTAACTAACAAATTAAAACAAACAAATTATGGAACCATTATTAGGAGAAATCAAAATATTTGCAGGAAATTTCGCGCCAAAAGGCTGGTACACCTGCGAAGGACAAACATTGTCTATTGCGCAGAACACCGCATTATTTTCATTGTTAGGAACATTTTATGGCGGCGATGGTCAGACCACCTTTAAACTACCTGATCTCAGGGGTGCTTTTCCAACACAGTGTACCAATATTTCAGGTGCTCATCCAGGTGGAACGTATCAACTTGGTGAGACTGGTGGTGCACAAAGCGTAACATTAACATCTGCCAACTTGCCTCCACATACCCATACAATTGTTAAGGGTGCAGGCACTAATCTGAGTGGTGGTGTAAGTGTAAGTTCAACGCTTCAGGTGAGCAACGTATCCGCCGGCGCTTCGCCAACGCCAACTAATGGCAATGTACTTAGCGCCGTGTTAGACATCGGCGGCTCTGGTGGTGCAGGTATTTATAATACTCAACCTACAAACGTAAGTTTGGCTGGTGTTAACAGCACTATAACCAACACACTCAATTTCGACCCAACAGGTTTAACGTTAACGCCATGGGGCAGTGGACCCATGCCACTTTCAACTGTGCCGCCATTTGTGGCCATGCAGTACATTATTGCCTACCAGGGTGTTTATCCTTCAAGACCATAATTTTTCTGATAACAAAAAAAGAAGATCAAATTAACCTAAATCTTTAAAAGGTGCCGAATCTGTTTCGGCACTTTTTTTTTGTTCCAAGGCCTTACTTTTACCAGAGTGAACTATGAATTTTTCGGTGTAAGCAATTATTTGGCAGATGGAAATAATAAAATCAACGACCAGTTTAAATTGTAATAAAAGAATTTGTATCTTTACCTGCCCATAAAAAGTTAACAGCCAAATATTCAGCCATATACCAAGCTATAATTAAAATATTGAAAGTATGTAATTGAATACTTTGCCAACCGACAACTTATAATAACACACACGACAAATAAATGAAAAAAATTTACAAATTTTTAGTAGCAGGAATTGTTGCTTTATCATCAATTACTGCTATTGCACAACCTGTTAACGGTACAACCACCTTCTTTACCACCACCACAACAGCTTTGCAAGCTAATACTACTTGTTCCATTACAAAGTCTGTAACCCTTTCAGGCTGGCTACTCACCATTAAATCCACCAGCAACTGCGGCATGAACTGGACCGCCTCCACCGGAGGAGACGGCCGCTATCAGAACCTGGTAGGTTTTGGTACGCTGACCGAGATTACCTTTGGTTCTGATGATGGAAGCGAGTTTGCCATGAATAATTTGATTTGGGGGGTTTCCACCAGCAGCTGGACTTCCAAGTCCATGAGATTTGTTGGATACAAAAACGGTTCCCCCGTATCCGGTGCCACCCTCAATGCCACAACTCCTAGTGGCACAGGCATTTTAAATACGTTGATTGTAACATTTACCAGCAACACCGCATTTTATGATGTGGACGAGATAAGACTTGCCCCTAATAGCGCTACCTGCAATAGTATTTTATTTTTCGAAGAAATAACGATTGGTACACCATCCGCAGCCTGCACCACACCCACGCTTTCGGTTACGGGTAGCTCCAACGTGCTTTGCAATGGGGGCAGCACAGGCTCTGCCACCATGAGTGCAAGTGGCGGTTCTGGCTTTACCTACACCTGGTACCCCAGCGGAGGCAATAGCTCCTCGGCTACAGGCCTCAGTGCCGGAATTTACACACTCTGGACAACTAACGGTTGTAGTGCTATGGATTCTCAAACCATTCAAATAACGGAACCCGTCTCGGCGCTTTCCACCAGTACGGCCATGACCAGTCCGCTCTGTAACGGAAACAATGGCAGTGCCACGGTCACGGCCTCAGGAGGTACAAGCCCCTACACCTATACCTGGTCCAGTGGTCCAACCTCTTCGGTAGAGCCTACTTTGTTGGCAGGAACTTATACAGTTAAGGTAACAGATAACAACGGCTGTAATCTTACCAAATCGGTTACCGTTACGCAACCCTCGGCATTAGTCACGAATACCGCCATAACATCGCCATTGTGTAATGGTGGAAATGGAAGTGCCACTGTTACCGCAACTGGTGGTACAGGGGCATATAGTTATACCTGGTCGAGCGGCCCTACCACTTCGGTAGAACCAACTCTATTAGCAGGAACATATACGGTAAGGGCAACCGATGCCAGTGGTTGTAATAGTACCAAGTCGGTCACAATAACCGAGCCCACGGCATTGGTCACAAGCACAGCCATGACCCCGCCATTGTGTAATGGCGGAAATGGTAGTGCTACAGTCACTGCTTCGGGTGGTACTGGGGCATACAGTTATACCTGGTCGAGTGGCCCAACCACTTCGGTAGAGCCAACTCTTTTAGCAGGAACTTATACGGTAAGGGTAACCGATGCCAGTGGTTGTACAAGTACAAAATCAGTTACCGTTACCCAACCGTCGGCAGTAAGCACTACAACAGGATATACCAATGTTCTTTGTTTTGGAGGGGTTGGCAGCGCCAGTATTTTGGCTACGGGTGGCACGGGACCTTATACGTACACCTGGTCGACAGCGACAACGGGATCTTTCATAACCGGCGTACCAGCGGGTTCTTATACTGCAATGGCAACAGACGCAAATAATTGCACCAGTGCCACCCGAACAATTATTATTTCCCAACCAGCTTCAGCATTAAGTACAGCCACAGCCGTTACCAACGTATTATGTTTTGGTAATGCCACTGGTGCTGCCACCGTAACCGCTTCTGGAGGCACTGGAACATATACTTTCTCCTGGTCGAGTGGTCAAACCACTTCTGTGATAACCGGTCAAACGGCAGGAGTTAAAACAGTTACCGTTACCGATCAAAACCTTTGTACCAGTACAAACACCGTAACCATTAGTCAGCCGGGGTCCGGCATGAGCACAGGCACTGCAGTTACCAACGTAGCCTGTTTCGGTGCTGCTACGGGTGCAGCCACTGTAACAGTTTCGGGCGGTTCAACACCTTATGGTTATGTGTGGTCAGGTGCACAAACCACTTCGGTTATTACTGGCCAAACTTCTGGTGTTCGCACAGTAACTATAACCGATGCCAGTAGTTGCACCAGCACAGCTACTGTTAACATTTCGCAACCAGCCGCTGCTTTGAGCAGTGCCACAGTAGTAACCAACGTATTGTGTTTCGGGGCTTCGACAGGCACAGCCACCTTAACGGTGTCGGGTGGAACCTCACCTTATTCTTATTTATGGTCGGGTGCACAAACCACTTCAGTTATTTCCGGACAAAATTCGGGTGTTAGAACGGTAACCGTTACCGATGCCAACAGTTGTACCGTTGCGGCTACTGCTAACATTTCTCAACCTGCCTCTGCGTTAAGTTCTGCAACTGCAGTTACCAATGTATTGTGTTTTGGGGCTTCGACAGGTGCTGCTACCTTAACTGCTTCGGGCGGAACTTCTCCTTATACTTACTTATGGTCAGGTGCTCAAACCACTTCGGTTATTTCCGGCCAAACGTCTGGTGTTAGAACCGTAACGGTAACCGACGCGAACAGTTGTACCACAACTAATACAATAAATATTACACAACCAGCCTCTGGCATTAGCACCGGCACTGCAGTTGTGAACGTATTATGTTTTGGTGCCGCCACAGGTGCCGCCACGGTTACGGCTTCAGGTGGCGACTCGCCTTATACTTATTTATGGTCAGGTGCACAAACCACTTCGGTTATTACTGGTCAAACTTCTGGTGTTCGCACAGTAACTATTACTGATGCCAGCGGTTGTACAAGCACTGCAACCGCTAACATGACGCAACCAGCTTCAGCATTGAGCAGTGCCACAGTAGTAACCAATGTATTGTGTTTCGGGGCTTCGACAGGCTCAGCCACCTTAACGGTGTCGGGTGGAACCTCACCTTATTCTTATTTATGGTCGAGTGCACAAACCACTTCAGTTATTTCCGGACAAAATTCGGGTGTTAGAACGGTAACTGTTACCGATGCCAACTCTTGTACTGTTGCAGCTACAGCCAACATTGCTCAACCAGCTTCTGCTTTAAATTCAGCAACCGCGGTTACCAATGTATTGTGTTTCGGGGCTTCGACAGGCGCTGCTACCTTGACAGCTTCGGGTGGAACTTCTCCTTATACTTACTTATGGTCAGGTGCCCAAACCACTTCGGTTATTTCGGGACAAAGTTCCGGCGTTATAACAGTAACTGTAACGGATGCCAATGCCTGTAACACAACTAACACCGTAAACATTACCCAACCAGGTTCTGGCATGACTACCGGCACTGCGGTAACCAATGTGTCATGTTTTGGTAATTCAACCGGTGCAGCCACAGTAACAGCCTCCGGCGGATCGGGATCTTACACTTACCTTTGGTCGGGCGCACAAACCACCTCAGTTATTTCAGGTCAAACTTCTGGTGTTAAAACAGTAACAGTTACCGATGCCGGCGGCTGTACAAGCTCTGCAACAGTTAACATTACGCAACCGGCCTCTGCCTTGAGCAGTGCTACAGCAGTGACCAATGTATTGTGTTTCGGGGCTTCGACAGGCTCAGCCACCTTAACGGTGTCAGGCGGAACATCTCCTTATTCTTATTTATGGTCCGGTGCCCAAACCACTTCGGTTATTTCTGGACAAACTTCGGGTGTTAGAACAGTAACTGTTACCGACGCCAACTCTTGTACTGTTGCTGCTATAGCTAACATTACTCAACCGGCATCTGCTTTAAGTTCAGCAACTGCGGTTACCAATGTGTTGTGTTTCGGGGCTTCGACAGGCTCAGCCACCTTAACGGTGTCGGGTGGAACTTCTCCTTATTCTTATGCGTGGTCAGGTGCACAAACCACTTCAGTTATTTCAGGACAAACTTCCGGCGTTAGAACAGTAACTGTAACGGATGCCAATGCCTGTAACACAACTAACACCGTAAACATTACTCAACCAGCATCTGGCATGACAACCGGCACAGCAGTTGCGAATGTATTGTGTTTTGGAGCTTCTACAGGTGCAGCCACAGTAACGGTTTCTGGCGGAACATCTCCTTATTCTTATTTATGGTCGTCGGCACAAACCACTTCTGTTATTTCTTCGTTAAATGCGGGTGTAAGAACAGTTACGGTAACTGATGCTTCGGGTTGTACAAGCACTAACACCGTTGCGGTAACGCAACCTGCTTCTGTTCTTAGCTCTGTGATTTCTTCTACTAATCCTGCCTGTAACGGCAATACTGGCAGTGCAACACTTACTGCTTCCGGTGGAACAGGCGCATATACCTATTCCTGGTCGAGCGCTGCTACTACTTCTGTTATTAGTGGTTTAACAGCTGGTGTTTATACCGGAACTGTTACCGATGCAAACGGTTGCCAAAGTTCAGGTTCTGGAACAATTACAGTTCCTTCAGCCTTAACTATTAATGCTGTTGCCAGTTCGCCAAGCTTATGTTCTGGCAACTCATCAACCCTTACTGCAAGTGGTAGCGGTGGCACTGGAGCTATTACCTACACTTGGGTGTCGGGACCAATTACTGCCACCACTGCGGTGAGCCCACTCAGCACTACTATTTATACAGTAAATGCAAAAGATGCCAATAACTGTACAAGTTCACAAACGGTTTCTGTTTTAGTAAGCACGACACCAACCATCAGTGTTAACTCAGCCACTATTTGTAGCGGTGCTACTGCCACGCTAAGTGCAAGTGGTGCCAGTTCATACACCTGGAGTACTGCATCGAACTCCAGTAGCATTATTGTTTCGCCAACCAGTAATACCTCTTACTCTGTGAGCGGATCAAATACAGCAGGCTGTTTGGCAAGTCAGCAAACGGTGACGGTATCAGTTAGCGCGGCTCCTTCTATAGTGGTTAACTCAAATTCAATTTGTATTGGTGCCAGCGCTACTTTAATTGCAACAGGCGTAAATACTTATTCATGGAGCAATGGTGCCACTACTTCCAGCATTGTGGTGACGCCTGCCACCAACACCACTTATGTAGTAAATGGAACGTTAACGGGTTGTGCAGTTACCGCCAGCAATACCAGTTCTATTACAGTAAATGCCTTACCAACGGTTGCCATTAACAGCGGTAGTATTTGTGCGGGACAAATCTTTACTTTGACTCCTTCTGGTGCAAATACTTATACCATTACCGGTGGAACTTTTACTGTTTCTCCGTCAGGCACGAGTTCTTATTCAGTAACAGGAACAAGCACGGCCGGTTGCGTTAGTTCCAACACGGCTGTAAGCAGCCTAAGTGTTTTTTCGAATCCAACGATTTCTGTTGCCTCTCCTACCATTTGCGGAGGAGCCACTGCCACACTGAGTGCAAACGGCGCAAGCACCTATACCTGGAGCACTGCCTCGAATGCAACAAGTATAACAGTTTCTCCAACTATCACTACTTCTTATTCCGTAAATGGAACCAGCACTGCAGGATGTATTGGTACTGTGCAAAACGCGACGGTAACGGTAAGTACATCACCTTCTATTTCTGTTAACTCGGGCACCATTTGTGCCGGACAAAGTGTAACGCTCAGCGCAAGCGGGGTAAGCACTTACTCCTGGAATACTGGAGCAACTACTTCGAGCATTGTGGTTAGTCCGGCCACCAATTCGGTGTATGCTGTTACGGGTACTTTAACAGGTTGTAGTGTTTTCCCGACCAACAATGGTTCAGTAACGGTGAATGCCTTACCAACAGTTGCAGTGAATAGTGGAAGTATTTGTGCGGGACAAAACTTTACTTTAACGCCATCCGGCGCAAACACCTACACCATTACTGGCGGTACTTTTACCGTTTCACCTTCAAGCACATCGTCTTATTCAGTAACAGGTACCAGCACTGCGGGTTGTGTGAGTTCGAATACTGCTGTAAGTA
This sequence comes from Bacteroidia bacterium, assembly GCA_020846335.1. Classification (GTDB taxonomy): domain Bacteria; phylum Bacteroidota; class Bacteroidia; order B-17B0; family Aurantibacillaceae; genus Aurantibacillus. The sequence goes on along the minus strand of JADLED010000256.1, from coordinate 4,602 downwards.
ATTTAACGGTGTATGCGAATCCAACAATAGCAGTAAGTTCTCAAACCATTTGTAGCGGCTCAACTGCAACTTTATCTGCAAGCGGCGCAAATACTTACACATGGAGTACCAGCGCCAACACTTCGAGCATTGTTGTTTCTCCAACCAGTAATACATCTTATTCAGTAAACGGTACCAGCACCGCAGGTTGTGTGGGAACTTCCACAACGGCTACTGTTACCATTAGCTCTGCTCCAGCCATTACGGTAAATTCAAGCACCATTTGTGCCGGACAAACAACCACTCTTGCTGCCAGCGGTGTTACAACTTATTCCTGGAATACAGGTGCCACAACTTCCAGCATTGTTGTTACGCCTGCCACCAATTCAGTTTATATTGTGAGCGGTACCTTAACTGGTTGTAGTGTTCCTGCAACCAATAACAGTTCGGTTACTGTAAACCCATTACCAACACTAACGGTTAATAGCGGTACGATTTGTTCGGGACAGATATTTACGATTATTCCGGGTGGTGCTGTCACTTATACTTATTCAAGCGGTTCTTCAACGGTTAATCCAACTTCTACTACTTCTTATTCGGTTATAGGAACCGGTACCAATGCCTGTGTTTCTGCTTCGGTGGTGAGCACGGTAACGGTAAATGCCAATCCAACTATTACGGCTGCTAACGGTACCATTTGTGTGGGCCAAACCTTTACCATTGTACCTGGTGGCGCTGCAACATATGTTTACAGCAGTGGCAGCAACACAGTTTCTCCTGCCACCACCACCAATTATTCTGTTACCGGAACAAGTTCGGTTGGTTGTGTGGGAACAAACACCGCAGTTGTAACAGTTTCTGTTTTTGTGAATCCTACCATTAGTGTTGGTAATGGCACTATTTGTTCGGGTCAGGTGTTTACACTTAGTCCATCAGGCGCCAATACTTATTCTTATTCAAGCGGAAGCAACACGGTTAATCCAACAACTACAACTTCATATAGCATTAGTGGCACCAGCACCGATGGTTGTGTGAGCACTTCTTCGGCAGTGGCCACGGTGAGTGTATTCACTTCGCCAACGGTTTCAGTTAACAGTGGTACCATTTGTGCAGGTCAAAGCTTTACCCTTTCAGGCAGTGGTGCCAATACCTTTACTTATAGTGCAGGCAGCGTGGTAACACCTGCTAACACAACAACCTATTCTGTAATTGGCAGCAGCACCGCCAACTGTGTAAGTACGAATACCGCCATTGCAACGGTGACTGTGTTTGCTTTACCGGGTGTTAGCGTTACAGCACAAACCATTTGTAATGGTTCAACGGCTACTTTAGTGGCAACAGGAGCCAACACGTATTTATGGAGCAATGCTGCTACTACTTCAAGCAATGCTGTATCACCTACAGTCAACACCAATTACACGGTTGTTGGAACCAGTACCGATGGTTGCGTTGGATTACCTGCCATTGGCAGCGTTAGCATTAATCCCACCCCAACGATCACTGTTAACAGTGGCAGCATCTGTGCAGGCGGTTCGTTTGTAATTGTACCTTCGGGAGCGGCCACGTATGTTTTCTCAGGCGGTTCGGCCACGGTGAATCCTGCAGTAACAACTACCTACAGTGTTACGGGCACAAGCTCATTGGGCTGCTCAGGATCTAATACTGCACTGAGCACAATAACAGTAATTGCCAATCCAATTCTTACCATTACAGCGAGTTCAGCTTCGGTGTGTTCGGGTAACAGCTCAACATTAACAGTGAGTGGTGCCAATACTTATACATGGCAAACAGGGGCTAACACCAACAGCATTAATGTAACTCCTGCTACTGTTACTTCTTATTCGGTAATTGGTGCCAGTGCGGTAGGTTGTGTAAACACTGCTACCAGTACTGTTGGTCTTTTCCCTAATCCAACCATTACCATTAGCAGTTCAAGTGCTTCGGTGTGTATTGGATTTAGTTCTACCATTAATGCCAGTGGCGTAAGCACTTATAGCTGGAGTACAGGTGCCAACACTTCCAGCATTGTGGTAAGTCCTACGGTAACCAGTACATACACAGTTAACGGCACCGACTTAAACGGATGTAATACCTCTACCACAGTTGCGATAACACTTAATCCACAACCAACAGTTACGGCTGTTTCATTAAGTCCGGGAGTTTGTTTGGGCTTCTCAACCAATCTTATTGCCAGTGGCGCCACTACTTATACATGGAACACCGGTGCCACCACAGGCACTATCGCCGTTTCTCCAACAGTGGCCAGCACATACAGTGTAACGGGTTCTAACGGTGAGGGTTGCTTATCATCAACAACTGTTAGTGTGAGCATTTATGCCAATCCAACTGTGAGTGCAGGTGCTAATCTGGAAGTAGGTTTAGGTGGAAACGTTACCTTAAGCCCTACACAATCTCTTGCCGCCACTTATTCATGGACTCCGTCAACTTACCTGAGTGCCAACAATATCAGCAATCCTGTGGCAACTCCTTTTGACGACATTACTTACACTCTAACTGTTACATCAGCCAATGGTTGTAAAGCCAGCAGCAGTGTAAATATTGTAACACTAAGGGAATTGATAATTTCCAACTACATGAGTCCGAATGGTGATGGGGCGAACGATACCTGGAAAGTAAATGTGCCGGTATTGATTAAAGATTACAGCATTATTATTATTGACAGCTATGGCCGCACTGTTTACAGCAAAGACAAAGAATACAACAATGAATTTGATGGTAAACTAAACGGCGACGATTTACCTGATGGCACCTATTATTACATAATTAAAGATGGCGCCAAAGTAAAATACAAAGGAAGTATAACCTTAACTAAGTAATCCGAAAAAAGCTTAAAACATACTTCATAAAAAATCAGGAAAATGAAAACATCTTTAAAAAATAAAATAGCACTTCTTTCTTTATTAGGCGTTAACTTAGTAAATGCCCAACAAAACAGCTTGTATAATACCTACAGCCTCGACCCCCTGCAATTAAACATTGCTTATGCCGGAGCAGCCTGTACCGAAGCCAACCTGCATTACCGCACGCAATGGTTAGGATTAAAAGACGCACCAAAGGTGTTTCAGGTAAATGCTCACACAGCGCTTGGTAAAAGTAACGGTTTGGGTTTAAGGGTTAATTCACAATCTTATGGCATCTTAAATTTATTGGGGGCTACCATTGGTTACAGCTACAAGGTAAAGCTCAGCGAAACCAATAAACTTCACCTGGGTGTTGGCGTTGGCTTTTCACAGGCTACACTTAACGGCACTAAGGCAACTGTAATTGATGCCAATGACGTGACACTTAACAACAATGCCAAACAAACTGCCAGTGGTTTTGACAGCGAATTTGGCGCCATGTTTATTGGCAGTAAATTAAAAGCTGGAGTTTCTGTTCTTCATTTGTACAACAGCAACCCGAGTTTTGCAGGGACCAGTTCTTATAAAACATTACCACAATTAAACACGCAGGTGTCTTATATTTTTAATAAAGACCGCAAGTTTGAAGTGGAGCCATGGCTGTTAAGTCGTTACACAATTAATGGCAACAATATTTTGGAAGCCATGGTTAATGTAAAGTATAACAAACAATTTTTACTGGGTGCCGGTTACCGAAGTGGTTATGGCATGTTGGTTTTGCTGGGGGCTAAATTCGGCAATATTCGTTTGGGTTATAGTTTTGATTATGGTGCAAATAAAAACGCCACAAATCTGGGCTCATCGCATCAGATTATGCTGGGCTTTAGTATGTGCCGGACACCTAAACCTACGCTGCCTGCAGAAGAGCCTACTGCTGCTAAGGAAGAAACAGTTGCGCCAACGCCATCAGTAACCGATTTGGATAAAAAACCGGAAGAGCCTAAGAAAGAGGAAGCAGTTGTAAAAGATGAGCCTAAAAAGGAAGAGCCAGTAAAAGTAGAGCCTGTTAAAGAAGAACCTTTAAAAGTGGAACCAGTTAAAGTGGAGCCAAAACCAGAAACTGTAAGTCCTGAAGACGCTCTGGTTAAAATGAACAAATTGGCAGAGGAGGTATTGTTTGAGTTTAATAAATCACAACTATCAGAAGATGAACTAAATAAATTGGACAAATTAGCTGCTATTATGAAAAGCTCTCCTGAATTAAAGATAAATGTGATAGGGCATAGCTGTAATATTGGTACCAAAGAAGTAAACGACTTGTTGTCCATACGCCGCGCCACCTATGTGCGTAACGAACTGGTTAAACGCGGTGTAAATCCTAAAAACATTAAACGCAGCATTGGCGTTGGTGCAGAAAAAGAATTGTACAGCAATGAAACCGAAGAAACCAAAAGAAAAAACCGCACGGTTAGGTTTGAAGGTTCGAATTAATTTAACTTAATCATTATTCAAGGCAAAAGCGCTTAGCCACTGAGGTTAATTTAACACAGAAATACAGAGGTACAAGGGAAAGCACAATATTTTCTTAGTGTCTCCGTGTTTTTCTCTATGCAAACTATCCCACTATGTGGTTTGTTTTTTTAAGGTAAAGTTGTATTGAAGCGGAGTAACGCAAAATCATTTTCTTAGTGTACCTGAGTGCGCTTAGTGCCTTAGTGGTTTTCTCTATTTAAACTATGCGACTATGTGGTTTGTTTTTTTA
>JADLED010000255.1 GCA_020846335.1 Bacteroidia bacterium | reverse complement strand
GCATTGGTTTTAAGGCCCGTCTTGGTAAGGAAGTGTTTTACACTTTTGATGTGAATTACACATTGCGGCAACCCCGCTATAATCACACCTACACTAATTTCAGAAGCGAAAAACAAACCGATAAATTTAATTTGCAACAGTCTGCCCTGATGATTAATATGGGCTTGGAGATTTTTTAACGCCCTGTATCAATCAAGTCAGATATTTAAGTAAAAACAGTCTTAGCGTTTTTTATAAATCAAGTGTTCTGAAGACTTGCAATAACCTAACCTTTTCCTTAATTTGCTGAAACAAAATTTAACGGCATGAAAAAAATACTGCTTTTATTTCTTCTGTTTCAAAGCGGTATTTGTTTATCGCAAACCGAAATCGAAAAGCTGCTCGACTCCGTTATCAGCCGGGTAAAACAAACCAGCATGTATGCTTCAAAAGTTAATTGGGACAGTTTACCAAAGCAGGTGCACCTTAAAGCACAAAAAGCACAAAATCTTGCCGATTTAAAACCCGCTCTCGAAGCGCTGCTTAATGGCACCGGCGACTACCACTCCAAAATTATGGACGCCCAAAACTATACTATTCTGGCAGCGTTTACCGATTACAAAAACATTAAAAGTTCAGATACACGTCCAAGAAAACAAGCGCATTGGCAGGCTGTTAACGACACAGCAATACATTTTGAATTTAAGATGCTGTGCAAAAACGTGGCCTATCTCAAAATAGTGGGAATAGCCCCCAACGTTAATATTGAATCGGAATCGCGTAAAATAAGAGCGGCAGTAATCGCTGCGGCAAAACAGAATCCAAAAGGCTGGATCATTGACTTGCGATACAATGGAGGCGGAAACATGAACCCCATGATGGCCGGAATAGGGCCACTGGTGGGCGATGGATTGGTTGGGAAATTGGTGGGGCCAAACGGAGAAGTTCAGTTTAACTGGGAAATATCTAAGGGCAACTTTATTTACAATCGCTCACAGATTGTGGATTTACCCAATCAGCCAAAATTTAAACACCGGCCAAAAATTGCTGTGCTCACCAGTCGCTACACGGTAAGTTCAGGCGAATTGGTAGCCACCACTTTAAAAGGCCGAACCAACACAAAGTTTTTTGGAGAAGCTACCGGCTGCTACGCCACCAATGTAAATTGGGAAGTGATTGATGATAAAATAATTCTCAATGTTTCTACCGGAATTTTTTGTGATAGAAATAGTATTGCCTATCCGGTTAATATACCTGTGGATGAGGAGATACCATTTGAGATTGTAAATGATAGCGAACAGGACCCCTGTGTGAAAGAAGCCATGAAATGGTTGTTGAAGAAATAGTTTTACGAAATTAAATTCGGGATTTAACGGAAAGTAAACTACAGAATGGCACAGCAGCACACTTTACATTCAAAGACAGAATTTTATCCAGAAAAGAAATATTATTTTTCAGGTAAAAACTTAGTCATAATAGCAATTTTAACAGCATTCTTTTTTCTAATTAGTGTTTATGCATTTTCCAAATCCTTAACCAAAATTTCTTTTCCCACCTTTTTGTGGGCTTTATCAGCCATTGCCATGCTTTTGATGTTTTATATATCAGTTTTTTTACCATATCAAAAAATAAGGAAAGGGGAACCCGCGTTGATTCTAACAAACACCATCTTGATTGATAATATTAATTTCAGGAGGATTAAATGGAGGGAAGTTAAGTCGATACAAAAGGGAACCGGGCTTGAAAAGGATCAGGGTTATATAATTATTGAGATAAAAAATTCGGAAGCGGTGATGAGAATACCACCCAATTATGTAAAAGTAAAAGAGGAAGAACTTTTAAAGGAATTGCAAAATTATCATCAAAATTGTGGAGGTTAAATTCATTCGAAAAGAATTATCTAATACATTTAACTACAATGTATAAAGTAGAAAGGTCATGAACATATCCGAAATAACCACCGACGGCAAATGCGTTTACTTAATAAACAGGAATATTGCCGGCACAACACTTAAAGTGATTATACGCCTGGCATTCGTATCCTTAGTAACGGGGGTTTTTATGAGTATGTTTAGTAAGGGAAATACATTTTATTCTTTTCTGGGCCTCATACTTTTACTGGGAGGCATCCTTACCCTTCTGCCATTGGCCCGAACCATCCTTTGGAACATGTATGGCGAAGAATATCTCAGCATCAGCACTAAATCCGTGGCACAACAAATAAACTTTGGCTGGTTTCTTTTGCCTCGCGAAACATTTGAATTCGAACAAACTTTAAGACTCGACATAGAAATACTGCGCGATGAAAATGGTGTACAGGAAGGATTTATTCATTTTTATAGTTATGATAAAAACAATCAGCCATACCATTTGCTACAATCCAAAGCCTATGTGCAGCAAGAAAAGTACGTGAAACTTGTATCGCAGGTAAATTTACTTTTTGAAAAAGAAGACATGGAATCACGAACCATTTATGTTAAATTGAAGGATTGATTTGAACAGTATGAAACAACAAAAGAAGTCAATCAACACTAATAAAGAAGAAACCAAAACCTTTTGCCCTAAAAATCAAAAGGAGTGGAGGAAATGGTTGGAAAAGAATCACCAAACCGCTCAGGCAATATGGGTGGTCCATTACAAAAAAGAATCCGATAAGCCTTCGCTGACATGGAGCGATGCAGTGGATGAAGCCCTTTGTTTTGGCTGGATAGACAGTACACGAAGAGTGAACGACCACGAATCGTACCTGCAGTTTTTTACCAAACGAAAGCCGGGCAGCATGTGGTCCACTATAAACAAAGAAAAAGTGGCGCGCCTGATTAATACCGGAAAAATGACCGAAGCGGGTTTAAAAAGCATTGAATTGGCAAAACAAAATGGCAACTGGAACATGTTGGATGAGTTGGAAGGATTAAACATTCCAAAGGATTTGGAAAAAGAATTTAAAAAACACAGAGGTGCAAAAGACTTCTTTTTAAGCCTTAGCAATTCGCTGCGAAAAAGCATGCTGCTTTGGTTGGTACTTGCCAAACGGCCCGAAACCCGCGAAAAAAGAATAAAGGAAATGGCGGAATTGGCGGGGCAAAAATTAAAACCGAAGCAGTTTGTGTGAGTTTTATACCGCTACCCTTGTCAGAGTTTAAAACCCTGACAGGTGTAGCGGTTTTTGGAACCTTGTAATTAACAACAACTATTTTTTGCAAACAGTCAAATGGCATGGCCGTAGTTACAACACAGCTGCCTGCGGCGCAAAGCCACTTGCCTGGCGTCAATTTTTTCGAATGGACAAGAAATTAATGGCGTGTTGAGAATGGATTTGTTTATTTTGTAAAACAGGTATCAGGTTTAAGCATGGATACAGGAAAGCGTAGGCAAATAAATTTATGTGAACAAATAGTTTTGTTGTCTTCAATAAAAACAACAAAAAATTTTAGTGGTATCAAATAAACCTTTACATTTAGTCTAAAATCTAGAAAAATGAAAATAATTACAAAAAAGAATGGGATTGCTTTTTTAGCAATTTGCTCGATGGTGTTAATGGGCTTTAGACCAACAGAAACTGTTGAAGGATTTTACCTCAACGGTGGAAAAACAAAAATTACCGAATTAGGATGTTATTCTTTTGAAGACCTTTCTGCAAAAGTTCCTATTCTTCCGGAAATGCACGGTTACGACTATATTGCGGTTAACATTATTAAGTACAATGCAGAAAAAGAATCCGTGGCATACTGCGGTTATAGCTATGACGGCCCGGTTTTCAGGTCCAAATATGCTAACAAAGAAATGATGGATTTAAAAATCTTTAAAAAGGGAGAGCAAAGACATTGTACAGAAAGAGGAGAACTTACCAGAGTGGATCTAAAATATACCAATGCCGACAGAGGATTGGTTGGTGCTTATATGCAGATTGTTGTTAAAGGGCAAATGATTTCCGGTTATGAGGAAGAGATTGTTGGAAATAAAATCATAAAAAAACCAACTTATTCAACTGCCACCACCATTTACGAAGGACCTGAATTACCATTGACCAACCGTGAAAAAGTGAATCGTTTTAAATTACTTACCATAACAAGTGTTGACCTTTCGGTTCCTTGCGACGCTGCACCTGCTCAAAAATAACCCATCGGTTGTTTAAGAAAAGATCATCTTAACATAAAAGCAAAAGTTGCTCACGCTATATTTAAAAGTATAGTAACAATGCCCGTCCAAGGTAAACACTATCCTTCGGCGGGCTTTTTATTGATTCACCGGCGTTGGTCATAAAAATAAAATAAAGCCAACACAAGCAACATCTGTGGCCAAATTTCCTCTGAGCAAAATCATTTAAAAAGTTAAAAACCCACCTCATAAAAACCCTGCGTTATGTATTAAAAATATGTTATTTTTGAGGATGTCCTAAATTTTTTTGATTAGTTGTTTAACCAATAAATAAAGCTGAGAAGACATTTTGAAACCAACCGACATTAAGGATCCTGAGTATTTTCACAAAGTTGTGGATTGCCAGTATGCCTGCCCCGCGCACACCCCCGTGCCACAATACATCCGGCTAATTGCCGAAGGAAAGTATAACGAAGCTTACATGATTAACTGGGATTCCAACGTGTTTCCCGGCGTTTTGGGCCGCACCTGCGATCGCCCCTGCGAACCGGCCTGTCGCCGTGGTCGTTTGGCCAGCGAAGAACCAGTTGCCATTTGCCGCCTTAAACGCGTTGCAGCCGATAACAAAGACGATGTAAAAAGCATGATGCCACAGGGTCCCTTTCCATCCAACGGAAAAAAAGTGGCCCTTATTGGCGCAGGCCCCGCCTCACTAACGGTAGCGCGCGACCTTGCACCACAAGGCTTTGAAGTGCATTTATACGACGAACAAATTAAGGCCGGTGGCTTTATGCGCAGTCAGATTCCGGCTTTCCGCTTACCGGAAACCGTGCTCGATCAGGAAGTGAATTTTGTGTTGGATTTAGGCATTCACACACATTTTAACCAATACGTAAACAGCCTCAAAGAAGTGCTTGCAAAAGGTTACGATGCCGTGTTTGTAGGCTCTGGTGCGCCAAAGGGTAAAGACCTTGCCTCCTTGCCGGGTCGGGCCGAAGGTGCCGCCAACATTCACCTTGGCATTAACTGGCTTAGCAGTGTGGCCTTCGAACACACCAAAAGCATTGGCAAAAATGTATTGGTACTTGGTGGCGGAAACACAGCCATGGATTGCTGCCGCACCGCCCGCCGTTTGGGTGGCGAAAATGTAAAAGTTGTGGTGCGCAGTCCCTTTGCCGAAATGAAAGCGTCGCCATGGGAAAAAGAAGATGCACAACACGAAGATATTCCAATTATTGACAACCACGTTCCAAAAGCATTTGTGGTTGAAAACGGCAAACTAAAAGGCATGACCTTTGAAAAGGTAAAAGCAGTTTACGACGACAAAGGCAAACGCAGCTTAGTACCAACCGGAGAAGCCGATGTGTTTTTTGAAGCCGACGACGTGCTGCTGGCCATTGGGCAGGAAAATTCTTTCCCCTGGATAGAACGCGATTTGGGAATTGAATTTGATAAATGGGAAATGCCCGTTGTGGATACACTCACTTTTGTGAGCACCAATCCAAAAGTATTTTTTGGAGGTGACGCTGCGTGGGGACCTAAAAATGTTATTACCGCGGTGGCTCACGGCCAT
>JADLED010000254.1 GCA_020846335.1 Bacteroidia bacterium | reverse complement strand
TGTTAAAGCCGATTTTGAAGGACTTATGGCCGAATTTAATAAAATTAAGGAAGAAGATGTGAAAGCGCCTGCAAAATCAGGAGACTCAAAAGCAAAAACATTTGATGGTGGAAAACAGTTGGTGATTACTCACGAAATTTATGACGCCATAACCGGAAAAATTAAGTCCTTACGTAATTCTTACACTCAAACCAAGTAATATTCACAAACATGAAATATATTTTTAGCATATTTTTAAGCACAGTATTAGCCACATCACTTTTTTCGCAAACAAGTGTTTGTGGCCAGTATCACCGTAAATACTGCAAGTTTGAAGACGATAAAGGCCGCGAATGGTTATACAATGCACAAAGTAAAAGTGGTTTGTTTAATCAGGGTATGGTTTCTAAATTACGTTGTGTAATTTACAAAGGAATGGATTACCGCATTTCGGTTTGTTGCGAAACAATTATAGGCGAAAAAGTTAACTATAAAATTTTTGATGCCAGAACCAACGAACTCCTTTTTGATAACAAAGCTTCAGAAGACACTCAGGTTTTCGAATTTCAAAGCGTAAGTACCCGTCAGTTGGTGATTGAAGTTGTGGTTCCAAAAGGCGCTACCGAAAAGGATGAACACAAAGCAACCAATGCTGCCTGTGTGGGTCTTTTAATCGAACATAAAGTTACCGATAAGCAAGGCTTTTCAGCGTATTAATCTTTTTAATTTACTTAAAATAAGCCCAACCACCCGGTTGGGTTTTTTGTTTAATTTTGTTTAGAAATATACACGATGTCAATACATAAGGAAATAAAAAAGGTAACCACCAACGTGTTGCTTGAAATGAAGAAGCGTGGTGAAAAAATTGCCATGCTTACAGCTTATGATTACAGCATGGCTAAAATCATCGACAGTTCGGGTATTGATGTGATATTGGTTGGCGACAGCGCCAGTAATGTAATGGCCGGACACGAAACCACTTTGCCAATTACACTCGATCAAATGATTTATCATGCCAGCAGTGTGGTGCGTGCTGTAGACAGAGCTCTGGTGGTGGTTGATTTGCCATTTGGTTCCTATCAGGCCAATTCCAAAGAAGCCTTGTATTCTGCCATCAGAATAATGAAAGAAAGTGGCGCACATGCTGTTAAGATGGAAGGCGGTCACGAAATTAAAGAAAGCATCGAACGGATTTTAACAGCCGGAATTCCTGTGATGGGACATTTGGGACTGACACCACAAAGCATTTATAAATTTGGCACATATAGCGTAAGGGCCAAGGATAAAGACGAGGCAGAACACTTAATGGAAGATGCCAAATTGCTTGAGCAATACGGTTGTTTTGCACTGGTGCTCGAAAAAATCCCGGCAGCTTTGGCCGAACGTGTGGCGCAATCAGTGTCTATACCAGTTATTGGAATTGGCGCAGGCGGTGGTGTTGACGGTCAGGTTTTGGTTACACATGATATGATTGGCATGACCCACGAATTTAGTCCGCGGTTTTTGCGTAGATACCTAAATCTTTACGAAAGCATGGGAAATGCTTTTAAATCCTACATCACCGATGTTAAAAGCAAGGATTTTCCGAACGATAAGGAACAGTACTAATTAGCGGATTTTTACCTTTTCCACCTGCAGCACTTCTTTTGAAACGGCATCGTAGGCAAAAACTATTACAGAAACTTTTTTGTCATTAACTAATTTCCCTTTAGCTACTTTTTGTCCTGTAGCTGAATTTATACCCACATTAATCGAATCAGGAAGTGCGAAATTTGGAAAAGAAACCCTTACGGTGTCATTCGCCAATTTGGAGCTCGTAGTTAAATCAGAGCCCCAATTGCCATTAATGGTCCCTCTTAACATGTGTTCAAATTCGTAATCCTCAATATCCACGCCTTTATCGTCCTGCACGCCCACAATACCATCTTCAATAAATAAGGCTAATAATTTTGTAGCCTTACTGTATGCCTGTTTAAATGTGGCTTTTACATAAGTATTCAAAGCACGGGCAGTAGTATCGTATTCGGTAGTTAAATCCAGTTTTACAATAAAAGGATCCTTTAAGGCCACGGGAACCACAGTAGTCCATTTTGAAGCCCCAAGCAACAATCCATTGGGAGAATAATCTTTACGATTTACCAGGCCCGTTGGCCAGGTGGTAATTCCAAAACCTTCGCTCGCGCCGTTCCATGCCGTTCCGGCAGGGGTTCTGAAATCCTGATTTTTAAATACACTTCCAAAAGGATCGGACAGAGAACCGGCATGAACAGCAATGGCAACTAAGGTATCTCCATAACGTGGGATGAGGTTGGTCTCTACAATCAGCGCTGCGTCGGGGCAGTTAGGGCAACGCTGCCCTGTAAAATCTTCAATTAAAACTTTTTTGTAATTGCTTTTTGTGCTGTTGTTTTTGGTAATAAATTTGGAACCAATTGAACCGCCTTTTACAATTATCGGATTATTTACTTTATCACAGGAACTAAACATAGTGGCAGTGTATGTGACAAGTATGGCTAATTTTTTATTAAATGTGCTCATGATTTTTTGCTTTAGAAACTACTGGTAATTGAAATGGCTACTCCGTTGGATGCAGGAACCACGCGGCAAACGCCTCCAACACAAAAAATACCCTGACGCTGTTTGCCGTAACTTACTGAAATGCGGTGAGGACCATTGGTATAACCCGCTGTAACCAAAAAGTAGTGCAGTTTTAAATTTTCTACAGGATTACCATAGTTGTATTGGTCAAGCACAGCAACAAAAACATGGGTATTAGGTGTCCACTCAATCATGCCAACTGCCCAACTGCCTAAATTAAGTGTGTCTTTATTATTTCTTAACATGCCCTGTGCTTCAAAACGGATGGCCGAGTTGGATTTGTATTTATAGGTTACATCCAATACGCCAATTTTTGATTTCATGTTGCTGTAAGCACCTTTTGGCGTGTTATGCAATACAATGTTAATGTTGTTAAACTGGTTGCAAAGCATTAAAGTGGCCTTAATTTTTTTAGAGAATTTTTTATTAATCTCCACAAATAAATCGTGATACAAATCCACACCTGCCTGATTGTAATTGGTTTTATATAAATCGGAAGTAGTCGTGCTGTCGGCCACATTAACTTGTTTCAGAGCATTGGCATGTGAGTAGTTGATGGTGACTTCTGTGCCATATTTTCCACCCAAAGGTGTGCCTTTTTTCAATTTAAATTGCATTTCGGCCATACCGCCCACCTCACCGGTTGGTTGTGTGGCATAAGGACTGTAAGCAGGCATCAGATAAGTGTGCTGGCGGGTGGTGGCTGGCATAAAATTAATCAATAAATTCTGCACAGAAGCATCGCGGTCGCTGCGAAAACTCATGTTGTCTATGCGTTTGGCCTGTAATAAAAACGAAAAACCTTTGGTGGCATACGAAGCAGAAATAAACAGGGCATCGCCGTTTTTGTATCTGTAGTATTGTTTTCCTTTCACGGTAGATGAATTGGCCAGCGAAGGGTCGTTTTCTTTAACGGCATATTCAGCAAAAAAATTAAAGCCCTCGTTAATAACACTAATTCTTCCTCCGTAGGCACCAACGTTTTCGGGCATAATAAAATCAGGGTTGGCGGCCGATTGGTATTTGCTCACAAAACTACCACCTAAAATCAGTTTGGTTTTAACCCTCATGCCTGCCGAGTCTAAAAGCTCATTCACATTCACCTCCCCATCAAATCCTCTCACAATGCCGGGACCCACCGTAAAAAAACTACGTTGTTTGCCCACCAAACCTTTTAATGTAATGCCCTTGTAAGGATTAGAAATAACGCGGGCACCATCCAAAGAGTTGTCGTAAAGCAAACCGGGTTCGTAATAGGTTCTAAAAAGTAATCCGCTTCCAAATTGCTCGTAGATATTTCCTACCGTTATATCGAGTAACTTGTCCTGATAACGAGCAAAACGATTGGTAATGCCCTGACCTTTGTAACGGGCGTCAAATCCCTGCATCACATTGTTGTAGGCTTCGTAGCGAATACCTGCCGAAAATTTACCTTTTTGGTAATTGATATTGCCAAACACATTCGACAACATTTTTTCGGGCACTTTAGGGGCGTTAATTAAACTATCCGGGTTATAGTACTGTGCATCTATTTGGTAGTTGCCGTGTATAGAGCCTTCGTCGGATATATTTTGTGCGGTAACCTGTTTTGAGTTACAAAGCACCAACAATAAAAAAGTAGCACGAATGCTACCTTTGAAATACTTATTTAGCATGAGCTAAAAATAGGAAATTTTTGATTGCAAAACCAAAAAAACGGCGGTATTAGTGGTTCAGCGTTTCGCCTTTGGCCAGTTTTTTTACGTTTTCAAACAGGGTGTTTTCGTCGCCTTCGGTATAAGAATTATGGCTCCAAACAATTTTTCCGTTGCCATCTACTAAAAAAGTATGTGGCACATTGTTCACATTCATAGCACGTTTAAAATCCTGGTTTTCATCTATGTAAACTTCAAAATCCCAGCCTTTGGATTTTACATCGGTTACCACTTTGCCCGAACTGCGCGAGTCGTCGATGCTAATTGCAATTAATTTAACACCTGTTTCCTTTACCCAATCCGGGTAATTTTCCTGAATAGCGTCCAGTTCTTTTTTGCAGGGCTTGCACCAGGTGGCCCAAAAACTAATAATAATGGGTTTACCGTTATTGCTAAAAGTGCTCGAATTTACTTTGGTTCCATCCAGCTTTTTAACGGTGGATGCAGGAATTTTATCGCCATCGCCGGCAAAAGCACCAAACGAAAACAAAGCGGTGAGCAGAAAGGAAAAAATTGTTTTTTTCATAATGATCGTTTATTAAAATGTTACCAATAATTGAGCCACAATGATAAGAAAAATTTTGCCGCAAACGCTTTTAACAGTTTTTGGATTAACAAAATTAAAGGAAAAGATACCTGAAACTAATCGGGTTGTTAGATGGATAAATTAAGTCAAAAATAAGTCAGGTATTAAATCCCCAAAAGCCAATAAATGCCTAATTTTGCCCGAAATTTTATGGAAACAACAAAATCGGCAGCCTTATTCGAAACGGCTAAAAAATATTTTCCGGGTGGTGTTAATTCGCCGGTGAGAGCTTTCAGGAGTGTGGGTGGAAATCCATTATTTATTGAAAAAGGAAAAGGGGCACATATTTGGGATGCCGATGGGAACGAGTACATTGATTTTTGTTGCAGTTGGGGTCCACTTATTTTGGGTCATGCCAACGATAAGGTTTTAAACGCTGTTGATAAAACAATGCGCAATGGTACTTCTTTTGGTGCGCCCACACAATTGGAAAATAATCTGGCCGAACTCATCCTCAGCAACAACCGTTTTATAGAAATGATACGCTTTGTGAGCAGCGGTACCGAGGCGGTAATGAGTGCCATTCGTTTGGCAAGAGGATTTACCGGTCGCAATAAAATTTTAAAATTCGAAGGCTGTTATCACGGGCACGTGGATTCTTTGCTGGTAAAGGCCGGCAGTGGTTTGGTAACTTTTGGTAATTCAAGCAGTGCAGGTGTGCCGGCAAGTTTTGTAAACGAAACAATTACGGTTCCGCTTAATAACACAGATGCTGTTACCGCCGCTTTCGAAGAGTTTAAAAACGAAATAGCCTGTGTCATTATTGAACCCATACCCGCCAACAATGGTCTGTTGTTGCAGTCCAAAGCTTTTTTGGAGTTTTTGCGTGATATGTGTACCGCCAACAAAACCCTTTTAATTTTTGATGAGGTAATCAGTGGTTTTCGCATGGGATTTTGCGGTGCAGCCGGGCATTACAACATACAACCCGATATTGTGACCTACGGAAAAATTATAGGAGGCGGTTTTCCGGTTGGAGCCTATGGAGCAAGCAAACAAATTATGAGTAACATTTCGCCTCTGGGCAATGTGTATCAGGCGGGTACATTAAGTGGTAATCCGGTGGCCATGACGGCAGGCATTGCTCAATTAAGTGAGTGCCTAAAGCCTGGTTTTTACGAAGAACTTGAAACCAAAACTAAATATCTGGTGGATGGCATTACCAAATTAAATCCGGTAAAAAACTTTAAAATTTTCCATTTGGGTTCAATCTTTTGGATTGCCTTTACGGGGCGCGAAAGCATTAGCAATGCCGAAGAAATTGAAGCCGAAAGTATGAGCCAGTTTAAAAGGCTGTATCACTCTCTGCTCCAAAGTGGTGTATATCTTGGTCCAAGCGGTTATGAGGTTGGCTTTATAAGCGAAGCACACAGCTACGAAGATTTAGACAAAACAATTTTAGCATTTGAAAAAAGTTTAAATAAATTAGTTTAATTTTAAAACAGAATCATGAAGACAGTAGATACAATTAACTTTAATGGAAAACGTGCCGTTATCCGTGTGGATTTTAATGTGCCGTTAAATGAAGCGTTTGAAGTAACCGACACCACCCGCATCAGAGCTGCTATTCCAACTCTTAAAAAAATATTGAACGACGGTGGCAGCATTGTTTTAATGAGTCACCTTGGTCGCCCAAAAGAGGGGCCAACCAATAAATATTCCTTAAAACACATTGTATCCACCGTAAGCCAACAATTGGGCGTGGATGTTCAGTTTGCCGATGATTGCATTGGCGAAGATGCTTTTAAAAAATCTGCTGCTTTAAAAAGTGGCGAAGTTTTGTTGCTCGAAAATTTGCGTTTCTATAAAGAAGAAGAAAAAGGCAACGAAGAGTTTGCTCAAAAACTGGCTAAACACGGAAGTATTTATGTGAACGATGCTTTTGGTACAGCACACCGTGCACACGCCTCCACAGCGGTAATTGCCAAATATTTCGATAAAGCCTCAAAATGTTTTGGATATGTAATGGCCGGCGAAGTGGCCAGCATTGATAAGGTGTTAAACCAATCACAAAAACCGTTTACTGCTATTATTGGTGGTGCCAAAGTAAGCGACAAGATTTTAATCATAGAACAATTAATGAGCAAGGCCAATACCATTTTAATTGGTGGTGGCATGGCCTTTACCTTTGTAAAAGCAATGGGCGGTCACATAGGTAAATCGCTTTGCGAAGACGACCGTTTGGAAGTGGCCAAAGAACTTATTGGTAAGGCAAAGGAAAAAGGAGTTAACCTTTGCATACCGGTAGATGCGGTTATTGCAGATAATTTTGCCAACGATGCTAACACGCAGCGAGTGGACATTAACAACATACCAGATGGCTGGATGGGATTGGATATTGGCGATAAAACCATAAAAACATTCGGTGAAATTATAAAAAACTCCAAAACCATTTTGTGGAATGGCCCAATGGGAGTTTTTGAAATGAGCAATTTTGAAAAGGGCACCAAACAGGCAGCTTTCGACATTGCAGAAGCCACCAAACACGGTGCTTTTACACTTATTGGCGGTGGCGATAGCGTGGCGGCCATCAACAAATACAATCTGGCTTCGCAGGTAAGTTATGTGAGCACCGGTGGCGGCGCCCTTCTGGAATACATTGAACAAGGAACGTTGCCTGGAGTTGAGGCCATTGAAGCCTGATGCTAAAATATTTTGGAATCATACTTTTTGCCGTAATGGGTATAACGGCTTGCGCAAAGGACCGTGAATGCGAGTGTAAAAATTCCAATGGTACCTATCCTGCTGGCACAACAAAAGCCACCAAACAAGCAGCAAAAAAACATTGCGAAAGTTTGTCAGGTGGCGACACCAAATGTTATCTTAAATAATTGAACAACACTATGAATATTCGCGTTGGATTTGGATACGATGTGCACCCGCTTGGCACGGGTCGTGAACTTTGGTTGGGTGGAATAAAACTTGAATTTGATAAAGGATGCGTGGGCCACAGCGATGCGGATGTGTTACTTCATGCTATTTGCGATGCCCTTTTGGGGGCGGCTAATTTGCGGGACATAGGCTTTCATTTTCCTAACACCGACCCTCGCTACAAAGGTGCTGATAGCAAATTATTATTGAAGGAAGTAGTGCGAATTCTTGACGAACACAACTATTCAGTTGGAAACATTGATGCCTCGCTGGCCATGGAAGCTCCAAAAATTAATCCGCACATAAAAAGCATGCAGGAAGTGATTGCGCCTATTTTAAATGTAACAGTGGATGAAGTTTCAATAAAGGCAACCACGAATGAAAAATTAGGTTACGTGGGGCGTGGCGAAGGTGTGAATGCATTTGCCGTGGCCTTGATATACAAACGTTAAATCTGTTTTCTCTTCTTTCTGAAATTGGGAATTAACATTTTAGTAATGCTCCCTGAAAAATAATTTCATACATTTAATCTATGCGATTAATAGTTGCCATCACCCTAATTTTTGTGAGTTTTAAAATTCACACGCAAACACTCAATTATTATTTTGGCAACCTGCATGCTCACACAGCCTTTAGTGATGGCAACAAAGATTCCGTGAGTTCGGGTGTTGGCCGTCCGGATGGGAGTTATGCCTATGCCAAGTTGAGTGACGATTTTGATTTTTTGGGAATCTCCGAACACAATCATTATTCAAGCCTGCGCAATCCGGGTTTTAAATTGTCGCGTTATCAGGCAGGATTAACCATGGCCAACAATGCCAATCAGGACGGAACTTTTCTGGCTTTATTTGGAACAGAATATGGCGTGTCTTCGAATAACAACGGACATGTGATTATTTATGGATTTAATCAGTTACTTGGCTGGGAAAGTAATGTAGGCGGCACCAGTGGAAACAACTACGACATATACAATGCCAAAACGGATTACGATGGGCTTTTCAAAAAAATAAAAAACAATTCAGCCGCCTTTTGTTATCTCGCACATCCTTATTGGACCGACTTTACCACCGACGGAACCAGCGCCACCGCACTCGCCTTTGCGCCTTACAACGCCACTTACGATAGCGCCATTGTGGGCTTGCCTTTGCGCA
This sequence comes from Bacteroidia bacterium, assembly GCA_020846335.1. Taxonomy (GTDB): domain Bacteria; phylum Bacteroidota; class Bacteroidia; order B-17B0; family Aurantibacillaceae; genus Aurantibacillus. The sequence continues at coordinate 6,799 of JADLED010000254.1, read as the reverse complement.
GTGGCAACGCTTTTAGCACTTTTACCAACTACACCGATTATGCAGCGGGCAATTATTTTGATTACTTTAAAAAACTACTTTACGTAGGATACCATTTAGGTATTGGATACGACCACGATAACCACTACACCAATTTTGGACGTGGCACAGGCGGCCGTTTGGTAATTGTGGCTCCAACACTTACACGAGCCAATCTCTACACGGCTATGCAACAAATGAATTTTTATGGCAGCGACGATTCGAATGCCAAAGTGGATTTTAACCTTAACGGCAGCATCATGGGTTCTATTCTTACCGGTACTGTTTATCCCACCCTGAATGTAACACACAACGACCCTGACGGCGAGTTGGCCGACACCATTAAAATATGGCGTGGATACAGCAACAGTGGCGGCAACTGGGCCGACATTGTTTACACCGGATTAAGTAATAACACAATAAGCTTTAACGATTTGAGCATTAATCCCAACATTGAGTATTATTATTTTGCAGATATTAAACAGGCCGACGGACAATGGATTGTGACATCGCCTATATGGTACAAAGGCACCGCGCCCGTGTTTGTAAAAGAAAACAAAGCCGCACTTAAAATAAATTGTTTTCCAAACCCAAGTTCTAAAAACCTGAGTGTGAGTACTGGTGAGTGGAATCAATACGCCATTGAAATTAAAGACATTGCCGGCCGAAAAGTGTATGCCGAAAACTTCACCGGTAAAGAACTAAGCATCGATTTAAGAGACATTAAAGCCGGAGTGTATTTAATCACCATTAGCAGTAACAAAGGCAGTTTTAGCCAGAAACTTTTTGTAGAAGATTAGTAAAATCCTGCCGTAATTTTTGCCACTCAGTAAAACGGGAAAACAAACCCTTAATTTTCCTTTGGTATTTTTTCAATCTGAATTAACTTGCTACGGCCGCCCTTATCAGTCGGTCGTTTATGGCCCGGCCTAAACCTATTTCGGGCAGTTTTTGACAAATTACAATTTCTGCAGTACTATCATCTGCAGCCCTCAAATACCTGAAAAGATTTAGAGCAGCTTCATTCACATCACCACCGGGTGAGAGGTTGTATACCAGCACATTGTTGGCATTCAAATTAATTCCACCAAAACATATCACCGCACATTTTTTTGTGGCGTGTAATTTTAATAACTCTTCGGTTTCGCCCAAATACAAAGGCTTTCGGGGGGCGTAATGGCTCTTTAACTGACCGGGTGCCTTGGGATTGCTGGATTGGTTAATGTGCAGCACCACAGGCCCCGCGACGGTTTCAATTTCTTCAATAGCCAGGCCTCCTAAACGGTATACACACAGTTTGCCTTCTTCCACCCCAACAATGGTCGACTCAAGGCCCACCCTGCAATTACCACCATCGAGTATGTAAGCAATTTTATCGCCCAACTGTTTTTGCACGTGCGCGGGTTCGGTGGGGCTCACGTAACCAAAAGGGTTGGCACTTGGTGCGGCCAGGGGCAGATTTATTTTGTTTAATAGTTCAAGGGTAAGTTCATGGTCCGGCACCCGTACAGCCACGCGGTTAAGGCCTGAAGTCACCAAATCGGGTACCATTTCTTTTTTGGGAAGTAATAGAGTTAGCGGACCGGGCCAGAATTTTTGAGCAAGCAACAACAAGCGGTCGTCATCAAACACAGCGTATTCACTGGCTTTTTGTAGGGACGGCACATGAATAATTAATGGGTCGAAGTGAGGACGTTGTTTGGTTTCGAATACCGAAAGCACGGCAGCCGGATTAAGGGCATTGGCCGCTAAACCATATACCGTTTCGGTGGGAATAGCCACCAGTTTACCATGTAGCAGGTAATCTGCCGCTAAATCTGTATTTTTTCCTGTTTCTGCCACTGCACAAAGATAACAATCTCAATAAAACCTTTATATTTGCTATGACTATGAGCCGCTTGGTTACTATAAAAGATAGGCAATTCAAGCCTTACATCTCCAAAAAGAAAATGGAACTTGCTGTAAAAAGTATAGCAAGCGCAATGAATAGGGATTTGAAAAAAGAATGTCCTGTTTTTTTAGTGGTGCTTAACGGTTCGTTTATGTTTGCTTCTGATTTATTGAAAGAAATTACCATTCCCTGCGAAATTTCTTTTATTAAAGTGGCCAGTTATGTTGGCACCAGTAGTACAGGCAATGTAACCGAACTTATAGGTTTGAGCGAAGACTTAACAGACAGAACGGTGGTGATTGTGGAGGACATTGTGGATTCGGGATTAACCATGCAGCGGCTGCTAGCCTTATTAAAAACAAAAAAGGTAAAGAAAATTAAAATTGCAACTGCCCTTTTTAAGCCAAAAGCCTGTAAGGTGAAGTTGAAACTCGATTATGTGGGCATTGAAATACCCAACGATTTTGTGGTGGGTTATGGTCTCGACTATCAGGGTTTTGGCAGAAATCTGAAGCAATTATACGTATTAGCAAAATAAAAATTAAAATGGAAAAAATGTTGAACATTGTTTTGTTTGGCCCTCCGGGAGCCGGTAAAGGAACCCAATCTGAAAACCTGATTAACAAATACGGTCTTGTGCATTTAAGTACAGGTGATATTTTACGCTCTGAAATAAAAAACGGAAGCGAATTGGGTCGCAAAGCCAAGGAAATTATGGAACGCGGCGAACTTGTAGGCGATGACATAGTAATTGGAATGATTGAAAGTAAAATTGACGACAACATTAACGCCAAAGGTTTTATTTTTGATGGCTTTCCACGCACCACCGCACAGGCAGTGGCACTCGACGATTTGCTCCAAAAAAAGGGAACTGGCATAAGCGGCATGCTAGCGCTTGAAGTAAATGATGAGGAATTGGTAAAACGCCTCTTACTACGTGGACAAGACAGTGGCCGTCCTGACGACCGTGATGAAAATGTTATCCGTCGCCGAATTGCGGTTTACAACAGCGAAACATTAGTAGTGAAAAAATTTTACAACGAACAGGGTAAGTTTCATTCTATAAATGGAATTGGTACCAAAGAAGGAATTTTTAAACTGTTGGTTGATCGCATTACATTTTTAATTGCCGAAACAGATTTAACGGCCCTTGAAACCGATTTAGAGCATTTGGATTTAACAATAAAGGATTTTGATGTGGCCAACGACATCGCTCCCGAACTATTGCTTGAAATAGATGCCATTAAACGCGCCGAAGCAGAGGAGGAAGAAGAAACACGCGAAAAACGGAAACAGGCAAAGAGTAAAAAACCTGTAGCCAAAGTAGTCAAAGTTGTTAAAAAAGCTGCTCCTGCCAAAAAGAAAAATACTAAGTCAGCACCTAAAAAGGTAGCGGCCAAAAAGAAAAGTGCAAAAGCTCCGGGTAAGAAAACACCTAAAAAACCAATTAAAAAATCACCGGTAAAAAAGGCAGCGGCCAAAAAACCGGTTAAAAAGCAAGTGGTAAAAGCCAAAGCAAAAAAGGCAGTAGCAAAAAAGCCCGTTAAGAAGGTACAAGCAAAAGCAAAAAAAGCGGTTAAAAAACGCAAATAAAACACAGCTATTAATAAGCCTGGCTCCGCATGGGGTTGGGCTTTTTTATTTAATATTATGGATTCAGGATTTGTTGATTACGTGAAAATTTGTTGCCGCAGTGGGAAGGGTGGAGCAGGATCGGTGCATTTTCACCGCGATAAATTCACGGCCTTTGGTGGCCCGGATGGTGGTAATGGTGGAAGAGGCGGACACATTATTTTGCGTGGAAACAAACAGTTGTGGACTCTCATCCATTTAAAATACCGTAAGCACGTAATTGCTACTGAGGGAGTAAATGGTTCCAGTGCCAACAGTAGCGGCAAGCAAGGTAAGGACGAGTATCTGGAAGTGCCTTTGGGAACAGTGGCACGCGATGCAGAAACCGGTGAAATACATTTTGAAATTACGGAAGATGGTCAGGAAGTGGTGTTGGTGCCCGGTGGCAGAGGCGGTTTGGGCAATGCGAATTTTAAAAACAGCACGCAGCAAAACCCACAGTTTGCGCAGCCGGGTGAGGCAGGCAAAATGGAATGGAAAATTCTGGAATTGAAAGTGCTTGCTGATGTAGGTTTAGTGGGCTTTCCCAATGCGGGAAAATCTACCTTGCTCTCTGTAGTAAGTGCCGCCAAACCCGAAATAGCCAATTATCCATTTACTACGTTAACACCTAATTTGGGAATTGTAAGGTACCACGACCATCAAAGTTTTGTAATGGCAGATATCCCCGGGATTATTGAAGGAGCGCATACCGGAAAAGGTTTAGGACTAAGGTTCTTAAGACACATAGAGAGAAATTCAACCCTGTTGTTTTTAGTGAGTTGTGATGCCAAGGACATTGTTGATGAGTATAAAATTCTGGTAAACGAACTTAAAAAATACAATCCTGAATTGCTGGATAAAAAACGGATACTTGGCATTAGCAAGTGTGATTTAATGGACGATGAACTTGAAGAAGAAATGCGCAAGGATTTAAACAAACGCTTAAAAGGCAAAAACAAAGCTCCGTTTATTTTCTTTTCGTCGGCAACGCAAAAAAATATTGCTCAGTTAAAAGATATGCTTTGGGATCAACTGAACCATTGAGTTGGGGAGGTTTTTTTCGTTAATCATTTCTGTGTTGGGTTAGAATAACGTTTCGTGTAAATTCAACGATATTCAGTAAAATCGGAATTGGCAACAGTAAAATATTTTGTTGTGAAAGGCTAGAATAATCAAGGTAAATTAAACTACCCTTTTTGAAACAAACGCATAGCCTGAGCCTGCGAGCTCACGTGTAGTTTTTTGTATATTTTAGTAATGTGGTTCCGGGTGGTGTTGGGGCTGATGTCTATTTTCTGACTTATTTCTTTGTATTCAAGGCCTTCAATTAAAAGTAGTAATACTTCCTTTTCACGGTCGGTTAGTAAATATTCTTCCAGATTAATATTTTTATTTTCTTTTTGTAACTCTACTTCCGAGCGCATGAGGAGTTTTAATGCCCGCCTGGCAATACTTGGAGACATAGGCGCACCATTTTCATCTATGAGGTTACTTATGGCAGATTTTATTGCATCAGAAGATTCGTCTTTAAGCATATACCCATCTGCACCGGCTTTAATGGCATTGAATATTTTTTCGTCCTCATCAAATATGGTAAGCATCAGGTATTTGGTATTCGGGTATCTTTTTTTGCCCTCCATCACAGCTTCAATTCCGTTCATTAATGGCATATCAATGTCCATCAAAACAATGGCCGGTTCTATTGATTTTCGGGCTTCGGTCATTTTTTCGAGAAACTCTTTTCCGTTTTGTGCAGTAAACAGGACTTTAAGTTGTCCGGGAATATTTAGCTTTTCTTCAAGTGTGCTGCGAATGCTTGTTTTATCATCAACTATGGCAAGGTATATCATGGTGTAATTTTATTTTCAAAATTCCTCATTCATATTGTCATTACCTTTAGTACAATTATACTATAATTTTAAAGATGGATCCCTGACCGGGTTTGCTATCCAATTCTACATTTGCGTTAATCTCCTGAGCTCTGGTTTGGATATTATTCAGGCCAAATCCGCTGCTTGTAGATAAGGACGCGTTAAAACCCTGGCCATCGTCAGTAATTGTGATACTTATTTTATCAGTTGACTCAATGTGTATTTTTAAATTTTTTGCTTGTGAATGTTTAAATGCATTGTGAATGACTTCCTGGCAAATGCGAAATAAATTTAAACCACTCACTGAATTAATTTCGCTGTTAAGTGCTATGTTTTCGGTAAATGAAACCTGAGTATTGGTGTATCGAAAAATGTTTCTGGCATATACTTTTAATTTGTCTGAAAAATCTTCGAGTAGAATATTTTCATCGTTAATGGCCCAAATAGTTTCGCGCAAATTTCCAATTACATTTTTTACGGTAGATTGAATGGTGTTAATTAATTCAGGTTGTTTTACCAGCTCTTCGCCATTTTTACCTTCAAGCGAAAAAAGAACATACGACAATTGGCCACCCACATTATCATGTAAATCCCGTGAAATGCGTTCTTTTTCAGATTGTAGTTTTCTCTCTGCTTCCAACAGTTGTGTTTGCCTTTTTAATTTTACAACATTACTTCGCCATAAAAAAAGACTTCCGGCAAACAACAGTATCATTACCAGAACTGCAATGGTAATATTTCTTGTTTTAATTTTTTGATCATTTGCTTCAATTTCAAGTTTACTAATATTGTTCTGTTTTTTTAAGAGTTCGTTTTCCTGTTCTTTTTTCTCGGTTTCATATTTGGTTTGCACGTCGGCCAAATTACTACTGAGGTTAAGGCTGTATAGGCTGTCGTTGAGGGGCATAAATTTGTTATACATTTCCACGGCCTTTTTTTGGTTGCCAGTCTTAATGTAACATTCAAGAAGTATTTCGCTGGCTTTCTTTTTTGTTTCCAATGATTCAGTTTCGTCTGCCAGTTTATCGGCACGCAAGGCCGCAGAAATTGCCTCATTATATTTACCCATATCAAGTTTTATGGAGGACAGGTTTATCAATAATCCGGTAACGGCCCCAAGTTCGCCAAACATTTCTTTTACTTTTAAAGCCGGGAGTAAGTATTTTAAAGCAGTTTGATTATCATTTTTCATGAGGTAGCAACTCGAAAGCGCATGTTCTACAGACGCGCGTTGTGAAATTTTTTTGCTGCTGATGTATGGAAGCGCTTTTAAGTTTTCGCTAATGGCTTCATTGTATTTTTTTTCATTCTCGTAGGCAATTGCCTGATTCCGGTAACCATTAACAACATTCGCAGAGTCTTTTATAAGAAGCGCTATTCTGATGCCATTTTGAAAGTACACACC
>JADLED010000253.1 GCA_020846335.1 Bacteroidia bacterium | reverse complement strand
GAGGCTTTAAAATTCTGGCTGATGCCAAAACTCACGGTGTCTTTTGGCAGGGTAATAAGTTGTTGCCCAAAATAACCTTCCACAAATTGCGGCACCACTTCCGAATAGGTAAATTCTATTTTAGCACCGTCGCCAAAATTTACAAGCGCCGGTTGTGCGTTGGCATTCAGCGACAGGGTGTAGGTTTGGTTAATGGTGTTGAACTGATTGCCAAGTGCACCTCTCAAATCAAGTGTATAACCTGCCAGATCGTATTCGCGAACAAGGGAGGCTTCGCCGGGCGGAATGGTTTCTACAATAGAAAATGATTTGCCGTTTTTGGTAGCACTGGGTATAGTGTAAATCAAATCCAACGACTCTTTAAGTTTGTTGCTGAATTTGGCTTTGAGCACACAACGTTTTACCTCTACCTTTTTTAGCAAGGCGCCATTGCCAATGTCGAAGGTGAGGTCGCTGGGTGGAAAAAAAGCCAGTGCTTGCCCCGGCGTGAGCGTGAGCTGAAAAATGGCGGGTACAGTAAAACTTTGAATGATGGTGGTATCGGGAAGGTTAAATAAAGAGTCGAGCTTAATGGAAGCCACCTCACGGTTAATGTTAATGTATAGCAGCCCGGGATTGTCGGGTTTAATTCTGGTATCGCTTAAAAAGTTTTTAATGTTGAGTTTGCTGTTTACCACAGGCACTACCAAATCAGTGTCCCAATAGGCACCGCTGGGTTTGCGGCAGCCTATAAAAAATAGCAAAACAGTAATAAATAAGATACTTTTAGTAATTAACTTCATGCTTTACAAATATAATTTATTTATGCTGTAATTAAAGTATCTATGTTCCGTTTCAGGTAAATCGTTAATTAATTATTACACATCAACCTTATCCCTTTTTAGCGAAAAAGGTTGGTCTGTTTCCTGTAAATCAGTAAAATTAAGTTTTGTTCCACCAAAGGCCAATTAACCTTATTATTAAAATGACTTTCCTTTAAAAGCTTTTGTATTTTTAAAACTGACAGATATTTGAATGTCAACTATAAAATAGTTTTGCGTTTCCATCAGTCATTCAATGATTTAACCGATGTGGGATGAAATGATTTGCAGAAGAAACTCATCGTGCAAAGGTCTAAAAGGAAAAGCACTTTTCAGGAGGAAGGCCAAATTCCTGCCAATTGCTTTTACCTGCTTATAGGCTTTGTGCTCCAATACAATATGGTGTTAGGGGTTGAAAAAAAACTTGATTTTACTGGCCAACGCTCTTACAACCTCATTTTTAAAAAGAGTGAGAATTAAGTTGGTAAAAAGCTAAAACTGACAATATGCAGGGCATTTATTTAATGCTGTTATTTGTTTAATAATTATACCGGGCACTATTCTCTAAAAACACCGTTTCCCCTATTCCATTTCTTATCCACCTTTTGTTGCATTTTTTGGCAATCTTTTTGTAATTTTAGTTCATGCCTCATAGCAAAATTACCGATAGTCAGGTTAAAAAAGAGTTTTACGATTCTACCGTAAAGTTTCATGTAATTGCCACCTGGGTGGGATTAATACTGAATTTAATCTGGTGTATAAGCGATTTCTTTATAATCCGCGATCACCTTTACAACTTTCTCACTTTTAGAATTGTAGTTTCGGTGGGTAGCGCCCTTGTTCTAATTTTCAGAAAACAACTTCGCGTAAATATTTACACCTGCATGTTTTTGTTGGTTACCGGTATTTCGGTGCAAAATGCCTATATGTGGAGCGTGATGGATGTACAACACCTGCAACAACACAGCTTTGCCTACATGGTGCTGTTTATTGGTGTGGGCATGCTGGTTTTGTGGGAAATAAAACTATCAATTTACCTGGCCCTTATTACCATTTTAAGCAATGTGCTGTTTTACCTGCTCAACAGCCACTTAAAACTCGAAGAATTTTTAATTAATGGCGGATTAATAACGCTTACCGTGGTTATCTTTTGCATTTTTCTTATCCGCACACGCTACCGGCTTACCTACAACGAGATTAGAATTCGCCTGGCATTAGAACAATCCAAAAAAGTAATTGAGCAAAAACACGAAGAAGTGCTCGAACAAAAAAAAGAAATTCAATCGCAAAAAGATACACTGGAAGCCAAAAACCGCGAAATTACCGACAGCATATCTTATGCCAAAAGTATTCAAAACGCCCTCATTCCTTCTGAAGAAAAATTTAAGAACACACTCAACCAAAGTTTTGTGTTGTTTAAACCCAAAGACATTGTGAGTGGCGATTTTTACTGGATTTATTCTAAAGACAATGTTGTGTATTACGTCACCGCCGACTGCACAGGTCACGGGGTGCCGGGTGGATTTATGACGATGCTTGGCCTTACCTTTCTTGAACAGATAATTATAAATCAACACGTACAAAATCCTGCCGAGGTGCTTGATTTGATGAAGGAAAAACTAATTAAAACGCTTAATAAATACGGCGAAGTTGGCGATAGAAAAGATGGCATGGACATTAACGTGTGCCGCCTCGATACTACAACCAACACCCTTACATTTTCGGCGGCCAATAACAACCTGTATGTGGTGCGTAACGTAGCCGAAAGCGAAGAAGAACGTTTGGAAGTATACAAGGCCAACCGACAACCCTGTGGCTATTACATTCTCGATAAACCATTTACTGCCGAAACCATTCAGCTAAATCCGGGCGATTGCATTTATACTTTTACCGATGGTTATGCCGACCAGTTTGGTGGCCCCAAGGGAAAAAAATTCCGTTACAAACAATTTGAACAGATGTTGCTAAAAAATTCGCGACTGCCAATGCAGGAACAAAATGAAATTTTAAATGCCACCATGATTGAATGGCGCGGAACCCACGAACAGGTGGACGATATTTTGGTGATTGGGGTGAGGGTTTAGAGTTGACGCTTCGACACTTCTCAGCGCGAGGAGTTTAAAGTTCAAAGTTGACGCTTCGACTCTGCTCAGCGCGAGTGGTTTAGAGTTGAGATTTGATGGCGCGGAGAATATTTTTTTCGGTATCGCCAAAAATAAGACCACGGCGGGCATACACGCGTTCGGTGGTTTCAAAAAGTTTTTCAAGATTGTAATTTTCCAGGCCTTCACTTCCACCCCAGCTAAAATCCGGTAAGTGTGTTGGCGGAAATCCTCCACCGTAAATATTACAAGCCACACCCACCACGGTTCCGGTATTAAACATGGTGTTTATTCCCGATTTTGAGTAGTCACCCATTATCAATCCACAAAACTGCAAACCGGTATCAATGGCTTTTTTATGCTGGTAATTATACAGTTTAACGTTGCTGTAATTGTTTTTTAAGTTGCTGTTATTGGTATCGGCACCCAAATTGCACCACTCGCCCACTACCGAGTTACCTAAAAACCCATCGTGTGCCTTGTTGGAGTAGCCAAAAACAACACTGTTGTTTACCTCCCCACCCACTTTGCTGTGCGGCCCAATGGTGGTTGCGCCGTATATTTTGGTACTGAGCTTAAGCGCGCTATGTTCGCACAAGGCAAAGGGGCCACGCACAACAGCGCCTTCCATAATTTCTGAGTCCCCGCCCAAATACACCGGACCATTGTTTGTATTTAAAATACAGGCTTCCGCTTTGGCTCCTTTTTCAAGAAACACCAGTTGGCTGTTGCCAATAACGGTAACTGTTTTGCTTAAAGGCTCGCTGGTTCTGCCATTGGTAAGCAATTCAAAATCCTGCTTTATGGCTATCTCGTTTTTCTGAAAAATATCCCAGGTGTTTTTAATTTGGAAAGGCTCACCGGCATAGTTTATGCGTTTTAGTATTTTGGCTTCGGTAAGACTTTCTATTGGTCCTTTAAACGCCAATAGCAGGTTATCTTTGAGTAAAGCATCGCCCTCTGATAATTGGAGAATGGCCTCTACCAATTGTTTATCTGGTAAAACAGAAGAATTTATGCAACAAGCGTTTGAGTGATCGCTTAAGGGGAATTTGGCTTGAAGGTAAGATTCGCACTTATAACTGCAATTGCTGTTAAGGTACTTATCCCACTTTTGCTTAATGGTTAAAATGCCCAACCTGATTTCAGAAACCGGGCGGGTAAAAGTAAGCGGAAGCAGGTTCTTCCAGATTAGCTGATCGTCAAATAAAACAAAGTGCATGTAATCACTTTTTATTTGGTTTGGTGATTTTAAATTCGGTGCGGCGGTTAACTTTATGTTCGTCGTCGCCACAAGGCACGTTATCGGCACAGTGATTTAAAAGGCGCATTTCGCCATATCCAACAGCTTTTAATCTGCTTTGGGCTATGCCGTGTGCCACCAGATAATTAAGGGCAGTTTGCGCACGACGGTTAGAGAGGCCAAGGTTAAAGCCATAGCTGGACTGCGAGTCAGTGTGTGAACTAATTTCCATAATCAGTTTCGGATTTTCCGATAACACTTCAATGGCTTTGTTCAGAATTTTTTCACCGTCAGGTCCCAGTTTGTAATCACCGTAGGCGTAATAAATATTTTCAATAAGTGTCAGTGTCATTTCAGGCTCTTCCTCTTTTGGTGTTACCGTTTTGGTAGTCTCGGCTTTTACCACTTCTGGTTTATCCTTATTCGTTTTTCCCTTGTCATCGTTTTTAACTACCTGAGTTTTGCCGCCATCTTTATCCTTGTCTTTTCCTTTGTCTTTATCTTTAGTAGCCAGATCTGTTTTTCCTTTATCGGTCAATCTCAGTGCTGGGTCTTCAATTAAAAATTCACCCATGGCTGTTTTGTCAACTTCCAGTATTTTGAAGGCAAATTTTCCGGCGGTGAGTTCCACTACTTTGTAAATGCGTCCTTTGCTGTCGGCAATGTAAAGGCGGGTAACATCGTGCATGCTTGGATCGTCGGCATTGGCTTCAAAAATGTAGTTTTTTTCTTCGCTCAGGTTTTTAAATGTAAACTTTCCGCTTTCTGTAGAAACCAAATGGCGTTCGTTGGTGCCATCCTCGTCTTTAACCGTAATTTTTGCGTTAGGAATTGGTCTTTTGTCCTGATTATAAATGTAACCGTAAATGTCCATTACCAAATCCACATCTTCCACATACATTTCTTTT
>JADLED010000252.1 GCA_020846335.1 Bacteroidia bacterium | reverse complement strand
ACTAAATATTACCAATAAATTGGGTGATACCGATAATGACGGCGATATAGACAGTTTGTTTTCTTATGGCTCGCGTTCGTTTTCTATTTGGAATGCAACCACCGGACAATTGGTTTACGATAGCAGCGATGATATGGAACAGATAACTGCAAGCAATTCGTTTTCAGTTTTATTTAATGCGAGTAATTCTAACAATACTCGTAAAGACAGAAGTGACGATAAAGGGCCGGAACCTGAAGGGGTGGCTCTTGGAACTATAGGTAACAGTACCTATGCCTTTATTGCTGCCGAAAGAATTGGTGGGGTTTTTGTTTACGATGTTACTGTGCCGGCTTCTCCGGTTTTTGTAACGTATGTAAATAATCGCAGCCTGCCGAGTGGCGGCCCTGATAAAGGAGCCGAAGGCATTATATTTATTCCACAGTCGCAAAGCCCTAATGGACAACATTTGGTTATTGCTGCCAATGAAGTGAGTAGCACATTAAGTATTTGGGGAATTGCAGGATGCACCTCTCCATTAGCAAGTTCATTGAGTGTAAGTGGTTCAACATCCAGCGCCTGTTCTGCCAGTCCAATCACGTTAAGTGTTGCCACAAATCCAACTGTTACTTATATCTGGAGTGTAAACGGCAACACCATTAGTGGCGCTTCTTCAAACACGTATGCGGCAAGCACAAGTGGCAGTTATTCTGTTGCCATAATTGGCGGAAGCAATTGCGCTACCGGCTCACTTTCACAAAGCTTAACCATTAATCCATCGCCAACCTTGTCAATTAGCGGGTCAACCACTATGTGTTCAGGAAGTTCTGTTACTCAAACTTTAACAGGTGCAAACACTTATTCGTGGAACACAGGTTCTACAGGTTCTGTGGTGAGTCTTAATCCTGTAGCAACCACAGTATATACTATCACAGGTGTTTCATCTGCATCCTGCACAACCAATATCACCAGAACAATTTCTGTCACGTCTATGCCACAACTTACCATTACACCATCAGCCACCAACATTTGTGCAGGTCAGTTTGTGAGCTATCTGGCTTCTGGCGCAAGCACGTATTCCTGGAGTAATTTTAATACCACACCAACTTTGGTAATTACTCCCTTTATTACCACAGTTTATACCTTAACCGGAAACAACTCGGGATGTATGGCCCAATCCATATTTACGGTTAATGTCAACCCACTTCCTGTTTTAAGCATAAGCGGAAGTTCAGTTCTGTGTTATGGCTCAACAATTAGTCAAACTGTTACCGGAGCAAGCAGTTATTCCTGGAACACAGGTTCAACTGCTTCGGTTGTGGTATTATCACCAACCATTACAACTCCATATACAGTTACCGGGATTTCGCCTAATGGCTGCTCAGGTTCGGTAAGTAAAAACATTGTGGTGGCTGCACTGCCCATAATAACTGTGAGCCCATCATCCACTTTAATTTGTGCAGGAGAAACCGTAACCCTTTCAGCAAACGGTGCAATAACCTATACATGGAACACAGGCGCAACAGGAGTTTCGGTAGTGGTTAACCCAACAGCAACAACAACTTATACCTTGATGGGAAAGGATAATAATAATTGCGAAGGAACCGGAACCTACCAACAAATTATTTCGGCATGCACGGGTTTAAATGGCATTGCAGCCGGGAACAAAACGTTTAACCTGTTTCCTAATCCTGCAAATTCGGAAGTAACAATTGAATTGGAGAATTCGGAACCGGTTACGATTCAATTTATAAATTCCATAGGAGAGATTGTGTTTCTGCACAAAAATTACACTTCAGGGCAAAAAATTAAACTCGATGTGTTTGCCAAAGGCGTGTATTTTGTAACTGTCTCGGATAATCATCATCAAATTATTAAAAAACTGATAATTGAGTAATAACAATTCCAACCGGCCTATTAAAGACGGCCAACTAAACTAATCTTATACTATTTCAACTCAATTATCTTAACCTGCGTTTAACACGACGCAGGTTTTTTTAATTGTTTCATAATCCGGGCTTCACGTTAAGCTTATACCTAAAGCCCACATTTGTAAAACTATTTTAATGAAAACATTCTATAAAACAATTGTACTGTCGGATATTCATTTAGGCATTAAAGCCAGCAAAGCCAAAGAAGTTGTTAATTTTTTAAAACACCACAAATGCGAAACACTTATTCTTAATGGCGACATAATAGACGGCTGGCAACTGCGAAAGAGCGGCAAATGGACCAAACAACACAGCAATTTTTTTAAACACATCATCAGTCTCACTTCAAAAAACAAATGCCGCATCGTTTATTTAAGAGGGAATCACGACGATTTTCTGGAAGAAATAATGCCATTAAAAATAGGCAACTTCTCAATTAAAAAGTATTACGTGCATTATGGCGTTAACAAAAAATATTTCGTAACCCACGGCGATTTGTTTGATAACGTAACCACCAAATTAAAATGGATTGCCAAGTTGGGCGATGTGGGTTACACCTTTCTGCTTTGGCTTAACAGGCATTACAACGCCTACCGCGAAAAACGTGGATTGCCTTACTTTTCGGTTTCTCAAATGGTGAAAGCCAAAGTAAAATCGGCGGTTTCTTTTATTTCCGATTACGAAAACGAGTTGGTAAAAGTGGCCAAATCACGCAAATGCCATGGTATAATATGTGGACACATACACCAGGCTGCCATTAAAGACATTGATGGTATTGAATACCTCAATAGCGGCGATTGGGTGGAAAGTCTTACCGCTTTAGTGGAAGATACCGAGGGCAACTGGAAAATAATTCACTATCAGGAATGGCTCAACGAACAAAAAGTCAAAGGTGAACCTGAATCATTAAACGAAATTTTGCCGACAGGCGTTGTATTAAATGAAAAATAATCAGACAATAAAAAAATACATTTTGGTAGTTCAGGGCGAGGGCCGTGGACACATGACTCAGGCATTGAGCATGTACGATCTCCTGATAGAAATGGGACATACCGTTTGTGCAGTAATACTTGGTTCGGGCGGTAAGCGCGATGTGCCGGAGTTTTTTTATAAAAAAATAAGCGCCCCAATTATTAAGCTGCAAAGCCCCAATTTTGTAACCGATAAAAAAAATAAAAGCATCAACGTTACAAAATCGGTTATTTATAATTTTGCCAAATTGGGTACCTTCAAAAAGAGTCTTCAAACCATTGATGATTTAATGAAAGAGCATCAACCCGATGTGGTAATTAATTTTTTTGATTTACTCATTGGCCTCTACTACCGGTTTTATAAAACAAAAGCCAAACTTATTTGCATTGCGCATCAGTATATTTATTTTCACCCCGATTTCGAATTCCCTAAAGGGCGATGGATAGAAAAGGCTTCCATAAAATTCTACACACGATTAACCGCCTTTGGCTCAACAAAAAACCTGGCACTCTCGTTTTATAAAATACACACGGCCAATAAGGAAGTTGTGGTGGTGCCGCCATTGCTAAGAAAGGAAGTGTTTGCCCTGGACACAAAAAAGGAAAACTTCTTTTTGGTGTATCTGGTTAACAACGGCTATTTTGAGGAGTTGCTCGATTGGCATTTTAGAAATCCCGATACACTCATTCATTGTTTTACCGATAGCCCCGAAAAAATAATTGAGAATTACAGTTACGATAAAAAGAAACTTGTTTTGCATGCCATTAACGACACCCTGTTTTTGGAAATGATGAGCAGAGCCAGCGGATTGGCCAGCACTGCGGGCTTTGAAAGCGTATGCGAAGCCATGTATTTGGGTAAACCGGTGTTAATGGTCCCAATTGAAGGGCATTACGAACAATTTTGCAATTCGCGGGATGCTTATAAAGTGGGAGCAGGAATTTTTTCAGACAGATTTGATTTAGGAAAACTTGCAAATTTTTCTATTACATTTGACGGCACCAATCCTTGGTTTAAAAATTGGGTCGCAAATGCTAAACACCGAATCTACAACGAAATCATCAGCATCTGAAATGCCGCGTAAATTGTTGTTTATTATCAATCCCAACGCGGGAAAAAAAATGTCGGATAAAATAGTAGAGATTATTCGTAAAGAATTTCCCGAAAATATTTACTATCAGTTGATCGTTTGGAAGGACCCAAATCACTTTCAGGAAATTACCACCCTGCTTAAAACACAGGAATATACAGATGCAATTGCCGTTGGTGGCGATGGCACTGTAAATCGCGTGGCTTCAGCTATTTTAAACACCAACATTGCACTCGGCATCATTCCTGCAGGCTCTGGCAATGGTTTGGCCCGTTCGTTGGGATTATCCATGAACATTGAAGAAGTAATTAAACAAATTGCACAAGGCCGCAAAGCCAAAGTGGACAGTGGTACCGTAAATGGCACGCCGTTTTTTTGTACAAGCGGAATTGGTTTTGATGCACATATTGGGCATTTGTTTGCCACATCTGTTAAACGCGGATTACAGAGTTACATAAAAATTACACTGCGCGAATTGTTTCGATACCGCGCCAAAGAATATACCATTCGGTTTAATAACATTGAAATAAAGAAAAAGGCATTCTTAATAACCGTTGCAAATGCAGGGCAGTATGGCAACGATTTTTACATTGCGCCTCAGGCCAATATGCACGATGGGTTGTTCCATTTAGTGATACTTAAACCCTTCAACGTTTTAAAAGTAGGAGGATTAATGACTAATATATTGCGACGCAAAGCCTATCTCAGCAGAAGCATTGAAACTTATTCCACCAACGAAATAACCATTGTCAGAGATTCGGAAGGCACCATTCATTACGATGGAGAGCCGGGTAGTCAGGGCAAAGAAGTAACCTACAAAATGCATCCGGTTTCGGTAAATGTTATTGTTGGCGAAAATTTTAAAGGCTAATCAATCAGGCATTTAACAATCATTTTGAAAATAAATTTGTAGGCCTTGTAAATACATCGTAATATTGCGATGTAATTAAGAGACATGGGAATTACCAAAACAGAAGAATTTACTGTAAAACAGAATAAAATTGCCCGTTATGCCAAGGCACTCGGTCATCCGGCCCGCATTGCCATACTCGAATTGCTCAGCAAAAAACAAAGTTGCATTTGTGGCGACATTGTTGAAGAGCTGCCTCTCTCCCAAAGCACCGTATCACAACACCTCAAAGAATTGAAAGAAGCAGGATTTATTAAAGGCGACATTGACGGGGTTAAAGTTTGTTATTGCATTGATGAGAAGGAATGGGAAAGTGCCAAAAACTATTTGTCAGCATTTTTTACGTCCTTTCTTGCCAAAACTAAATGTTGCTAAAAAAATTTCTTTTTATTAATCGTTATTAACCGATAAAACAAAAACAACAACTATGAAACTATCAGAATTTAAACAACAACTCAGTTCGGTAAACGAACTTAATTTTTTATTACCCGATGGAACTGCGGTTCCACAACACTTTCACGTAACAGAAGTGGGGCAAATAAACAAACATTTTATTGATTGTGGCGGAACGGTTCGCGATGAGAAGACAGTCAACTTTCAATTATGGGAGGCGGCAGATTACGACCACCGATTGGCACCACAAAAACTCAGTGGTATCATCGCTTTATCAGAAAAGGTGTTGGGTGTTGAAGATGCGGAGATTGAAGTGGAGTACCAAAGCAGTACTATTGGAAAATACGGATTAGAGTTTAACGGACGTGAATTTTTACTCACCTCCAAACAAACCAATTGTCTGGCCAGCGACAAATGCGGCATTCCAACCGAAAAACTAAGGGTAAAATTGTCGGATTTGCAAAACGCCTCTCAATCTTGCTGCACACCGGGTAGCGGTTGCTGTTAAAAATTAATGGCCATGTTTTTGAGCATTAAAAATTACTGCCGGGAACTTAGCAATAACTTTGAGCGCATTGCACCGGAACGGAAACAATTGCTGGAAAAAATTTCGTACTACGTTGGCAATAAAATAAGTAGTGGCCAAAATGTTAATCTGATATATGTGTGTACACACAATTCGCGACGAAGTCATTTTGGTCAGGTGTGGGCAAAAGTAGCTGCCGATTATTATGGGATTGATAAGGTAAATACTTTTTCGGGTGGGACTGAAGCTACGGCCTTTAATGCTAATGCCATTAAGGCTTTGAGAACCGTAGGGTTTGAAATAGAAGAAACGGAATCAGGAAAAAACCCACGCTATCGGGTGGTTTATGACAATGACAAAACGGCGATTGAATGTTTTTCAAAAGTGTATAACCACGCAAAGAATCCACAAACAAATTTTGCAGCGATAATGACCTGTAGTGATGCAGAAGAAAACTGTCCCTTTATCCCCGGTGTTGAATTAAGAATTGCCACTACTTACGACGACCCCAAGGCTTTTGACAACACGCCACTTCAGGATGCAAAGTATAGCGAGCGTTGTGAACAAATTGCACTTGAAACGTTGTATGTATTTTCTAAGGTTTCCCACGCATGAGAAAAAACGCTGTGATTACCTGCTGGCTGCTGTTTGTTTTTACTTCTCGAATAGAAGCTCAAAGCTTACACTATGCCGGATTGTTTCCAACAATTGATCACTCAGGCGTATTACACAGTAAATTAAGTTATGGTTTGTATTACTTTGGGGCTTTCCCTTTGGTTAATCTAAGGAAACCTGATTTAAGCGATGACTCAAATTTCCTGATGTTTTACTCCGAACAATCCTTAACCTATAATCTTACTGAGAAATTTTCACTAACCGGGAGTTACGTGTATCAACGAACAAACGCGGTTTATAACAATTATGTAAACGAAAACAGGTTTTATGCACAAGCAACTTACAAACAACAATTTAGGGCGTTAAAACTAAAACACCGGTTACGTTTCGACGGACGGTTTGTCCAAAACAGAATTACCAATAAGAGCCCCTTTACCCACAGGGTGCGCTATCTTTTGGGCATGGAATTTCCTTTGAAAAAGGAGAATGATAAACTTTACCTATCAGCTTACGAAGAATTATTTTTTGGCACCTCAGGTAGCTCTGCTCCCGTTTACGAAGAGAATTGGGCTTATGTCGCACTGGGTAAAAAAATAAACAAGAATAATAACCTCGAAATTGGCCTGCTGTACCTAAGTTGGAAACTCATACAAAGAACATGGTTTAACCAGTATTATTTACAATTAACATGGATAAATACCCTGGAGTTTAGAAAAGGAGAAAGAAAATGAGAACCTATTTTGCTGAATTTATTGCCACTTTTATTTTGGTATTTTGCGGAACCGGTGCTATTATTATCAGTCAGGAAAGCGGCGGTTCTATTAGCCATGCTGGCATTGCCATTACTTTTGGTTTAATTGTTACCGCCATGATTTATGCCCTCGGTGGTATTTCAGGGGCACATATGAATCCTGCTGTAACCATTGCCTTATGGGTGGCTAAAGAGTTTAAGTTTAAACACATTTTGCCCTATGTAATTGCTCAGTCTTTGGGCGGGCTAATGGCAAGTGCTTTGCTTCGTTTTATGTTCCCGTCAAATCAACTATTAGGCGCCACCATACCTGCCGGGAGTGAAATGCAATCATTTTTACTGGAGGTTATACTCACCTTTATCTTAATGCTGGTGATATTAAGTTTTGTCAAATCTAACAAAGAGTCAAAAAATTTAGCAGGTTTGGTAATTGGTTTGGTGGTTTTATTGGAAGCCATGTTTGCAGGTCCCATTTGTGGCGCTTCTATGAATCCCGTGAGATCGATAGCACCAGCAATCGTTTCCACCCACACCGAACATTTGTGGATATACTTAATAGCACCACTTGCCGGGGCATTGTTCGCAGTAGTTTCCTGGGCTGCCTTACAAACAAATCAACATAGCAATCCAAAACATGAAAACTAAAAAATCTATTTTTGCCAGTATTACAGGTGGCCTGACCTCAGCCGCACCCATATTATTTGCCTGCTGCAAAAGTGGCGCCTGTGTGGGCGTGTGTGCAAGTCCGGTTGCCTCACTGTTTGGTGTTTCCTCAGCAGCAATTGCAGGTTCGCCTTGGGTAGGTGTGTTAGAACCAATACTCATAGCCTTAAGTGCCGTTTCGTTTACAGTTTCTTACTATCAACTCTACGTGCTTCCTAAAACCAACTGTGCAAGCGGCGATGTTTGTGCCTGTGCACCTGATCCTAAAGAATTGCGCAAACAAAAAATTACAAAATTTGTGTTTTGGTTCGGATTAATTTTAAGCATCGGCTTTTTATCTTATTTTGAATACAACAAATACCAACAAGCCACTTCAAATTCTGAATGCGGCACAGAATGCAGCGTTCCGGCCGAAGAAGAAACCTGCGGAAGCTCGTGCGATTCAACAGGATGTTAGGAATAAAAAAAACCGAACATGAATAAACATGTCCGGTTTCTTATTAGGATGGGTTTATCCCTTAATTAATGTGCCACTATCAGTTTAATGGTTTGAGTCTGATTAGCGGAATTTACTGTAATAAAATATTCGCCATTGGTCAGTGTAGAGGTATTAACAACAGTAGTGTGTTCTCCTTGTTGATACTCTTTAGCAGTTAGTGAAAGCGCTAACTTGCCCTGAATATCAAACACATTAATGGCCACCTTGCTGGTAGCGTTAAGTGTAAATTTTAACATCGCCTCATAATTGCTCGGATTTGGGTAAACACTTAGCTGACTGGAAATGTTCTCAGATAGTGAATTTAGCCCAACATCAGTGGCACCATTGCCCTGAACATTAAAGCTGTAGCTGCTTTCGTCAGCATCGTTGCTGTTAACCATCACAGTGGCAACACGTGTACCTAAGGCTAATGGAAGAAATTTTAAAGTTAATGTTTGAGAAGAATTACCTGAAAGAGTAAGCGGTAAGGTAGGAGCGTTAACCCAGGTAAACTCATTCGAATTTAAACCAGAAATAGTAATATTGTTAATGGTTAAAGTGCCATTGCCGGTATTTTGAATCACAAAATTCTGATTGGTTGAATTACCCAAATAAACCATGCCAAAATCAGTATTGTTGGAAGTGCTCACAACAGTTGATCCAGCCACTATATTTGTAGAATTTCCGGTTAAATTAATTTCAGGTACAACACCTGTTCCTTCCAATGCGAAATTATAGGCATTCTCATCAAAGTCGCTTGAAACAACATTTAACATGGCGCTGCGTGTGCCGGTTAAAGGAGCTGCAAAAGTTACCGTAATGGTTTGAGAAGCATTAGGTCCAACTGTAAATGGTGTAAAAGGTCCCTGTATTGTAAAATCACCTGCATTAATCCCGCTGATATTAAGCGATGACACAATTAGTGAGCCGCTATTAGTGTTTTGAATCACAAAGCTTTTAGAAACCGACATGCCTACATTAGCAGCACCAAAATTGGTATTGTTGGTAGAACTGGTGCTGGTGTTGCCATCCGGAATACTAATGCCATTACCGGTAAGATTAATTTCAGGATTGGCAGCAGCTGTGGCAGGATTAAAAAAGGCAAGAAGCTGACCGCCTTCAACAACAGGAAGTGGTTGTGAATAATGTGCCTGATCGTATGCCAAAAACCAACCGGCACCTAAAATACCCTGCATGTCAATCACACCCGACGATTCTTCGTCGATGGTTAGAAAATTTACACCACCGGTTTTAAAGCGTGTTGAATCTTGTTCGATAACAATGTTTACTGCATCTGTCGAAATTTTATATTGCCAAATCTTAGCGGTATGATTCTGTCCACCTGGATCTTCCTGAATTAAAATATGACCATGATTATCCATAACCATATTATCCATCATTTTAGGACCTTCGGTTCCTGCTAGTACAGCCTCAATTTTGCCACCTAGCTCAGGATTATTGATGTCGTTAAAACGTAATCTCCACAAACGGCTTGGGTTGGTAAATGAGTTAGTCGTTACAAAATAAAAGTCACTCGGGCGGTTCGGATCCCAGGCACCATCCTCCGGACGAAGAAAATTGGTAACACCCAGATTATTGCTGTTGGTATTAAGAACCGAACCTGTGCTGCTGGCTACGTTACTGCCTAAATCAATTAAATTAAATGCTGTGCCAGGAGTAGGAACAGATGAACCTTCATTAAAAAAACCAACTACCGAAACACCGTAAAGTCTTCCACCAAATAAACCGGCTTTTTCTATGGTATTGCCTGTTGTGCTTTTTTGTCCAACATAAACATACACCTGACCCGGTGTGGCATCATCCAAACCTATAACAATGGTTTTATCTTGTGCGTATGGACTAGCTACTGCATTTTCAAACGATAATTTTCCATGGTGTGGCAATTCGTAGGTAGTTCCTGCCTCAGTTCCGGTAACAATATGAGCAAATGCTCTACCTTCAGGTCCGTTTTCCTCACCATTAATAAAAATTTTGTCCGTTGTGCCTTTACCAGTATTGGTATTATAAAAGGCAGTGCTGGAAGCAAGTTCTCCTGCACAAAAGCGTGCAAACGCTGTTAATGTGGAAGGGTTAGAGGCATTGTAAGTCGTATAGGTGCCACCTGACCAAAGTTTTACGTTTTGAATTAAATCACTACCGCTAACAACGGATAGGTTGGATTTATTTAGCACCCATTTTGAGACAAAAGCACCTGTTTGTCCATGCGCATGAACCGCGCCAGCAGTGCTTCCCATTTCGTGATTTATCACGAGAGTGAAAGTGGAGCCACCATTTTCAAATGCACCCATGCCATCACCCAAACCGGATAGGGTATAGCCACTCACCACATCGCCTGCAGTGAGTATGGATTTAACAGTTGCGTTTGGTACAGCGGGCCACATATAAGGCGTAGCTGTGGTGCTTGGTCCGGTCATAAGATTTTGCGCAACACCTGTACCGCAAATACTCATGCCAATTAAAATTTTAGTAAGATTTCTTTTCATGTTAATTTATGTTTGTGGGTTCAAAATTACCCGACAACAGTAGTGACGAAATTAACGCCACTTAAACAAAACATTAATTAATGAATGGCTAAGGAGCTAAGAATTTGATTTGGTAATGATGTCGTTACAAGACGAAGGCAAAGTGAATTAATCCCTTAACAATTTTATAACTTCCGCATGGTCATACATTTTTGCATAGCTCATTGCCGTGTGCCCGCTCTTTGAAACCAGATTTTTGTTGGCCCCGGTGTCCAACAGAAGTTTTACCAAGGCGGTTTGATTGTCCATGGCCGCGTACATGAGTGCAGTCACACCGTCTTCGTTTTGTTTATTAAGCAAAGCCTTATGTCTAATTAACAACTCTGCTAATTCATAATTGTGTTTATACACAGCCGCCATAATTGCCGGGCCTTCGGGCGAATCTACATTAACATCAGCACCCAGCTTTATTAAAAGTGCCGCACATGCGTTCTGTTGGCGATAAACAGCAATAATTAATGGCGTGAAACCACTTTCGTTTTTTGAAAGAATGGTGTCGGGTTTTAATTTATGAAGCAACTCAATTCGTAATAAATCACCTTTTCTTGCCGCGTCAAAAATGCTTTGCGCCCTGTTAATTTGGGCGCCAAACATACAGAGTACCAGAAACAAAAACCGTTTCAGAATCATTCAATTAAAATAAGTTTTTTGCGCGCCACTGTGTTGTTAAGATATACTGACAGGAAGTAGGTGCCAGCGGAATTTCCTTTCAGATTTAAAATAATGGAATCCGAATTATCAGCAATTTGGGTTAAAATTAATTTACCCGAAATGTCCGTCATCTCAACCTTATCAATTTTGTTGCCTGCCGTTGAAATAAAAACCTGAGAATTAGCCGGATTAGGATATATCATTACAAATTGTTGATTTTCGAAGATTTCATTGGCACCTGTGCATTCAGAAACCAGGATGCTAACATTGGCCGAATCAGTACATAAATTGGGAGCCGTGTATTGATACTTAACAGAGAAAGTACCGGTTCCGGAAGCCAAAGGATTAAATGTGTTTCCACTTAATCCGGTACCGGAGAAAGTTCCGCCGGAAGGAGAACCCTGTAAAACAACAGGAGCATCATCTTTACACAATGGATTCACAGAAAGCAAAGTTACCGTTGGGCTGGGAATAACTGAGATGGATACCACAGAAGAAGGCGCTGAAGAACAGCCATTAAGAGTTTGATTGACACTGAAAGTCCCCGAATTTGTTATGACAATACTTTGAGTATTGGCACCATTTGACCAGTTATTGCCTGTTGAAGCAGAAGAGCTTAAGGTTAAGCTGTTTCCCGAACACAAGTTTAAATTACCCGTGGGAGTAATGGTAGGAGTTGCTGGAATGGGATTAACCGTGAGTGTAATGGCCGAACTGGTGGCGGTGTTAGGGCTTGAACAGGAAGAATTCGAGGTCATTACACAATTAACAATTGCGCCGTTCACTAATGCGGTGGGGCTAAATACGGCAGAATTAGTACCGGCATTCACGCCATTCACCTTCCATTGGTAGGAAGGATTGGTTCCGCCATTACCTGCCGTTGCTGAAAAACTAAGTACTGTGCCTGCACACAATGGATTGGTGCCTGCACTTAAATTAATGTTAACCGAAGGAACCAACACCGAGCTCACCGTTAAGGTAATACCCGAACTCACAGCTGTGGTGGTAATGGCACAGGTAGAGCTTGAAACAATTTCGCAGGTTACCACATTACCATTGGCCAGAGTGTTGGTGCTGAAGCTTGAAGTGCTATTGCCTACCGCTACATTGTTTATTTTCCATTGATAGGTTGGAGAGGCACCTCCATTAACTGGATTGGCCGTGAAGGTTACAGTACTTCCATTGCAAAGTGGATTGCTTCCACCAGATAGGCCAATGTTAATGCCGGCAGGTGCCGAAGAATTTACGGTTAACGTTAATGCACTGCTGGTGGCCGTGTTGGGAACAGCACAAACAGAATTGGCTGTCATTACAAGGCTCACTGTGCAGGGATTTGGAAGAGCTGTACTGGTAAAAACAGCACTATTACCACCACTATTAGCGCCATTTACTTTCCATTGAAAAACCGGTGAAGGGCCGCCATTGCTATAGTTAGCCGAGAAAGTGGCCGCAGCGCCTGAACAAATAGGATTGCCGCCACCTGTTTGTAGAATTGCAACAGTAGGCACAACGGTTGGAGTAACGGTGATGTAATTCACTTGTGTAAATGTGTCGGTGCCCACAGCATTAGATGCAGTAAGCACAACCGAATATGTGCCAGGAGAAGTATATGTTACAACCGGATTGGTGGCCGAAGACACGGATAAATTAGTGCCAGGTAAATTCCAGAAATACGAATTTTGACCGCCGGTAGAAGTGTTTGAAAAGGTAACAGGAGCGCCTGTACACACTGTGGTGGAAATGGTGCTGAAAGAGGCAACAGGTTGACTTAGCCACTGCAATGAAATACCGAAACCTCTGTTTGAACCACCATGGTAAGCAACCGTATAGTCAGCGCTTGCACTACGAGCCCACACAATGTTGAGTGCTGTGGCAGTATAATTTATAACGGCATCATTAGAATCGCCGGTATTTAGAATCCGGCTGGCCACTACAGTACGTTGCCCCGAGGCTACATTGTTTGAAGTGATTGTCCAGTTTTGTGTGGCATCATTCGTCAGATTACTGGCCGATGTATTACCGGAGTAGTAATCGTTCCAGCCTAAAGCATGTGGCGCCGTATTCTGCCCATTTGAATAAATCAGTATATCACAACCGGTCATCGAAGAACCAAGGCCAAGTGCAATCCAACGGTTAGACGGCCCTGAAAATGTTACAGTAATAGTGCTGGTAGACATACTGGCTCCAAAATACATACCGGTGGTGCTTTGTAATTGTTGATAAGGAATCACTTTAATTTGCCCCTTTGCCGCGAAAATGAGAGTGATTAGTAAAATTGAAAGAGAAATTTTGTAAATACTATTTTTCATTCTAGAAATGTTTTAAGATTGCACAATTTACAAAAAAGAAAAGTAAGGCTCACTTAAAATAAAACAAGAAATCAAAAGAATACGTGAAAGATTAGAAATTTAATTTTTGAATGTAATCCAGAAAAAGTTTCATTGCTTTGTTTTTGTTGTCATCGAGATGGTAGTCTATTCTTATACTTAGATATTCCTGAGTTTGCCTTGCAGAATAAATCGTTCCGGAATAATCTTCTTCAATGGCCTTGTCAATATTTTCCACACCGAGTTTCAAGGTATCGTTAAATGCCTTAATAAAAGTTCCGGATACTTTATGAGTGCTTACCCAGGCAGCGAACACAAAGGGAAGTCCGGTAAATTTTTGCCACTCCTCGGCCAGGTCGTATTCAAATGCAAATTGGCCGTTCATTCCAAAAGTCCTGTCGCCAATAACCACTGCGGCGTTACTGCCTTCAATTTTATCTTCAAATCCGGGCTTGGCTTCGGTAAATACGACGTCATGTTTCCAAAAAAAACGAAAAAGAATTTTGGTGAGTGTAATGGAGGATTTGGATTGGTAATCGAGAGTTACAGATTTTATTTCCTTCAAAGGCACGTGGCTGTACAATTTAACACTGTCAACCCTGCCATTGGCTCCAATACAATAATCGCTTTCGATGTTATAATTGTCCAGTTCGGCCAACAGAGCCACCGGAACAAGCGCCAAATCCACCTGCCCGAATTTTAGTTTCTGTGCACAAATGCTTGGAATATCTTCCTGCAAATCCATTTCTGCAAGCAGCGGGCTGCGTTTTAAAGCCCATTTAAAAGGGAGGGTATTGGTGTAATTTACTATCGAAATTCTTATTTTTTCTTTCTTCACGATGTGCAAAAATAAACAATATAACTAAATCCAAATTTCTATCTTTGAAGCCTGATATGAGTGATAATAAGTACCAATTAAGGGGCGTTTCGGCAGGCAAAGAAGATGTGCATGCCGCCATTGCCAATCTCGATAAAGGATTGTATCCTAAAGCCTTTTGTAAAATTGTGCCCGATTTATTGAGTGGCAGCCAGGAACATTGCCTTGTTATGCATGCTGACGGCGCCGGCACCAAGTCCTCTCTGGCATACATGTACTGGAAAGAAACAGGCGATGTGAGCGTTTGGCGTGGTATTGCACAAGATGCCGTGATAATGAATGTGGACGATTTAATATGTGTTGGAGCAACCGAAAATATTTTACTATCCTCCACCATTGGTCGTAATAAAAACCTGATTCCCGGCGAAGTTATTTCTGCCATCATCAATGGTACTGAAGAGGTGCTGGCCAACCTGAGAGAAAACGGCATTTCAATTTATTCAACCGGTGGCGAAACAGCCGATGTTGGCGATTTGGTAAGAACCATAATTGTGGACAGCACCGTTATGTGCCGCATGAAGCGAAGCGAGGTTATCTCCAACGACAATATAAAAGCAGGAAATGTAATTGTGGGTTTGTGTAGTTACGGCAAAGCCACCTACGAATCGGAATACAATGGCGGCATGGGCAGCAACGGCCTTACCAGCGCCCGTCACGATGTGTTTAATAAAACACTTGCAAAAAAATTCCCACAAAGTTACGATGCCGCACTGCCCGATGAAGTGGTGTACACAGGTAGTTTAAACCTCACCGACAAAGTGGCCATAAGCTATAAAACGACGAATGGCGAAACCGTAAATGAAAACATTGACGCTGCCAAACTGGTACTTTCTCCTACACGCACCTACGCACCGGTAATAAAACAAATACTTGCCGAAATGGGCAGTCACATAGATGGTATTGTGCATTGCAGTGGTGGCGCTCAAACCAAAGTATTACATTTTTTAAACGATGGCTTATTGGTGATAAAGGACAACCTATTCGAAACTCCACCATTGTTTAAAACCATTCACGAACAGAGCAATACCGATTATAAGGAAATGTACAAAGTGTTTAACATGGGGCACCGAATGGAGCTTTATGTGGATGAACAGTATGCCAATGCAATCATCGAAATAAGTAAACGTTTTAATGTGGATGCTCAAATTGTGGGTAGAGTAGAGAAGGGCGAAGGCAAACATGTGAAAATTGTTTCACCTTACGGTACTTTTGATTATTAGGTTGCAGATTCTTTAAGAGAGCACACCATTTAACAAAATATTTTTGTATTTTTATATAGAGGCAATTATGCCTTTACATAAACACATGAAAATTAAATTACTTCAGGCAGTTATTTTCTGTTTTTTTTATTTAACCGGCTTGTCGCAAATAAACCTTGTTAAAGGCCCTTATTTGCAACTTGGCACCCCCAACAGTGTTATTATTAAATGGGAAACCACCGTTCCCTGCGATTCAAAGATACAATGGGGAGCGGGCACCAACTCCTTAACTTCGGCAATTGCCAGCGCATCCAACGTTACCTCGCACGAGGTTCAAATTACAGGATTAAGCGCTTACACAAAATACTATTACAGTGTTGGAACTTCCAGCCTGGTGTTACAGGGCGATAGCAACAATTATTTTGTAACTTCTCCATTACCGGGCGCACCTGGCAAATACCGCTTTTGGGTTACCGGCGATTGTGGCAATGCTTCCACTAATCAGATAAACGTGCGCGATCAATACCTCAACTACAATGCCGGAAAGCGCACCGATGGCTGGATATTGCTGGGAGACAACGCCTATTTTTATGGCTCACATGCCGATTATAATGCAGAGTTTTTTGGTATTTATCAGGGCAGCATTATGAAAAAGGCCGTTATTTGGCCTGCACCGGGCAACCACGATTATAACAACGGCGCCACAACCTCTCAAACAGTGCCCTATTACGATATTTTTACGACTCCCGATAACGCTCAGGCCGGCGGTATATCTTCGGGAACAGAAGCGTATTACTCATTTAATTACGGCAACATTCACTTTGTTTCACTGGATTCGTATGGTACTTTTGGTGCGGCCCAGAAAATGTACGATACCCTGGGGCCGCAGGCCATTTGGCTTAAGCAGGACCTGGCAGCCAACACTCAGCAATGGACCATTGCCTACTGGCATCATCCGCCCTATACTATGGGTTCGCACAATTCTGATACAGAAACGGATTTGGTAAGCATCCGCCAGAATTTTATCAGAATCCTTGAGCGTTATCACGTGGATTTGATTATGTGCGGACACAGTCACGATTACGAACGTTCCAAACTTATGAAGGGAAATTACGGAAGCGAAACTACTTTTTCCCCTTCACAACATTTACTCGATACGTCCACCGCACTGTACGATGGAAGTCTTAACTCCTGTCCCTACATCAAAGACACCACCAACAAAAAAGCCGGAACAGTATATGTGGTGGCCGGTTCAGCGGGTTATCTCGGTGGGCAACAGGCCTCCTTTCCACACGATGCCATGTATTACTCAAATGCAACCGACGGCGGCTCATTGGTTTTAGACATCGAACAAAATAAACTGGAAGCCAAATGGCTCTGTGCCGATGGTGTGATTAGAGATAAGTTCACTATATATAAACATGTGAATAAAGTCACATCTTATACAGTAAATCCGGGGCAATCGTTTAGTCTTTCCGCTTCATGGCCCGGTACCTATGTTTGGAGTAATTCATTCAGCCTTAACCCTGCTACAGTGAGTACTTTCAGCAATACCAGTTTTTGGGTGAAAGATAGTTACAACTGTGTGGCCGACACCTTTCACATAAAAGTGTTGCCGGCTGTGAGTTTCAGCAATAGCGGCAGTTATTGTGCCGGGCAAACCCTTCAGTTCAACGACAACTCCAGCAACAACCCAATCAACTGGCAATGGACCGTGAGCCCTTCGTTAGCAGTAAATATCAGCAGTGCCAGTGTACCCAACCCACAAATTAATTTTTCCGCGCCAATGCTTTACACTGTTTCTCTTGTGGCAGGTAATGCCTTTGGACAGGGAAGTGTGTCTTCACAAACAGTGCTCATTCATCCCCAACCTTTTGTGCTTTATTCTAATAGCAGTAATAATTTGTGCCTGGGCGAAACCGTAACACTCACGGCCACAGGTTCTCCTGCTTATATCTGGTCGAATGGCCAAACAGGAAGTAACATCATTGTTTCGCCAACGCTTAGTACGGCTTATACCACCACCTTTATTTCTTCGTTTGGCTGCACCAACACCGGCACTGTTAATTTGTTAGTGGATGTGTGTGCCTCAATCAGTCAGACGTTTTTAGCGGGCAAGGATTACAGTGTATTGTGCGATGCCCTGACAAATGACATCAGTGTGAAGCTTGAAATAAGTGGTAATTTTCAATTGCAGCTTCATGATCTCTGCGGAAGACTAGTTGGCACACAAATATTAGTTTATGGAATTAACCCGATAAAACAGGATTTGGTGCCGGGCATTTACGTTTACAAAATTTACAGCAATGCGGTACTGTTGGGAAGTGGAAAGTTACTGAAGAATTAATTAATCCAAAGGTAAACAACTGAGTTGACTACCATTGGTTACCACCAGGTATTTTTTGTTGTCGTTGAAAAGGCTTATCACCAGTGGCATGGCGCCGGCCTTAATTTTTTTAACTTTTTGTTTCATTACATCAAAAACCAATAATTCACTGTGCGCGCTGTTGATGCTGTAATAAAACGAATGACTTTCGTCGCTGTAATAAGTGGTGTTACTAAGTTCAGTTCCAAGGTTTTTTTCAAAAAGTAAATCGCCATGGAAATTAAACGCCTGAATGCTGCTGTTACGTGTTATCACAATATCCATGTCGCGGTTATCATCAATTAACGAAAACTGTATGTCGGCCGAGCCATGATCCATGTTTACCTTAATGAGTTCTTTTTCATCGGTAAATTTTATTTTATTAATCAATCCACTTTTATCATCCACACAAATTAAATGTGTGTTGGCAATACTGTTTGCGGCATCCACGTAAAAGGAGCTACAATTGGCAAGTGTGCGGTTTTTTAGCCCAATACGTCCTTCTCCTTTGCGACTAAAAGTGTATATTTTTCCTTCCTTGTCCAGAGCCACCAGATAATCGCTCTTGCCTACTTTTATGTACTGAACGGGTAAATTAACCTCGTGCTCTGTTTTTACCGGAATAAATCCTTCGGGTGCTTCGCCATGTATGTTGTAATTGTAAATGGCTTTATCGGCACAGGCAATAAACAAACGCAAATCTTTTTCGTCAGGATTTGTTTTATCCTTATCATTAATGTATTGTATCAAAGACATGTGTGAGGTGGCTTCGGCGGGAAGGTTGATGGGATAACCTTTTACGTATTTGCCGTTGCGATCCAGCAAATGAATGTGATTTTTTGTATTGAATAAAAATTGAAATTTATGATTGCCAAACACATCCACCCGGTATATCTCCGAAAGTATTTTTTCTTCCAGATTTTTTTTCCATAACACTGTTCCCTTGGCACTCACAAGATAAAGAGTATTCGCGGCATCCTGCACCACTATTTCGTTTTCGCTGGTCAGGTGGTTAACAAAAGCTGCAGGTTTCATATCCGAAAGTGTATCCAAAAGCAATGTCCACAACACATTTTCCTGCCTGGCATTGCTCTCTGCTTCATTCAGTAATTGTAATCTGAATTTGAAAGCATTCGCGTCGTTTACCAAAGAGTAAGAAAAGTGTTTGAGGTTTTCGAAAGGATCTTTTTTTCCGACGGCCGAAAAATTAAAAAACGAAGAAATCATTTTTTTGTTGGCCGAAGGACTGGTGTAAACCAGGTAATTGTAACTGTCAGGGAAGTGCTGTCCGCGGTAATAGTTAAAACTTTCGTTGTTCAATGCCAGTTGCCCATGGTCAATGTTATCGAGTAAAAGAGCCAACTCTTCGGATGATGCCGCAAAAATTACGAATGAATTTTTGAGCGCACAGTATCTTGTGACTGAATTAAGTAAAGGCTCAAAAATATTTAGCGATTCGTTTTCAACTTTCATTTGGTAAATCGAATAACCATTTAATGAAAAAACAGTGTCGCTCATAAATCGCAGGTGATTAATCGATTTAACCGTATCTGTTATTTCAGCGGCCACAAATTCGTGCGATGAAACCGCGGTTTCAAAAGCCACCAAATGGTTTTTGATGTTTTCGTTAAATTCCTTACGAAGGTTAAACATGGCCACCTCATTGGCACTGCTCCAAAATTTGCCATTTGTTTTTTTTGCAAACCTTTCCGATTTTTGTGCCAGCGAAGCAAAAGAACTGAAACCATAAGCTTTAAAACCAATAATGTTATAGGGCAGTATGCTTAGCATGTCGGCGGT
>JADLED010000251.1 GCA_020846335.1 Bacteroidia bacterium | reverse complement strand
CTTTTTGATTGAACAAAAAAATAATAAATATTTTGATGTTTTTTTTCCTGTTTTTGCAGGCCCATCTCCGGCAGGATTCAGCTTGTCTTGATTAGGTTAAATTCTAATAACTGAAACAGTCGTTTTTTAGCGCCTTAATTTTTATAAAACAGGCTGCAAATTTAGGTTATTTTTGAATAACAACTCTTAAAACCTTTACTCCTTCACCATCTTTGCTCACACGCAGAAGATACATGCCGTTTTTAAAAGGTTCAAGGTTAATGGTCATTCGTGCCTCTGAGGATTCTCCAGTCCAAACACATTGACCTGCCACATTTATTAATTCGTATCGGCAGCTCATTCCCGCCAAAGTTGGCGTTGTGTTCACATACAAAAGGTTTTGTGCCGGATTGGGATAAAGCACAACCGTGTTTAATATACTCTGGCTTTTAAGGCCAACTCCGGTGTTTAGGGTAAACTGATTGCAGGATGTGCAGCCATTAGTGTTATCTGTAACACAATGCGTGTATGTGCCGGTTGAACCAGCAATGTAGGTGGCGGTTGCTGTATTAACAGTGTAAATGCCACCATTGGGCGAATAGACATATTGTGTAATATTGGTGGTTGGAAATAGTGAGGAGATGGTGAAAACGGAGGCCGCGGTGCCACCGGCCTGCATGGAAGGGCTGCTCGAAATAACCGGTGCAACCGTGTTGGCCAGAATACTCAATGGCATGGAAATGGTGGCTGTTCCGGGATTAAAGATGAGGGTGTAAGATCCGGGGCTCGTTATAGGTACATTAGTACCTGTTGAGATTCCGGATGAGCCACCAACGCAGGTAAAATTAAGAACGGCGCCACCGGGCAGAGAAATTACTTTTAGATTAACGGTTGGATTAGAGCAACTAATGGCAAAGTTGGAAGGTGTGCTGACAATGCTAAAACTGAGTATTTGAGAGCTTGATAGCAGGGCTTTTGCCATCAACATTAAAAGGAGTAGGTGTTTTTTCATACCCTTTTGCTGCAAAAACTGTACCATTTAGTGGTTTGACCTACTTACAGTTGAGTTAAATAAGCAAGAATACCTTTTTCTTATTAGCATTTATTTCAAAATTCTGAGTTCATTTGGTAAATAATTATTTACGCGATTGCCTAATACTTTAGCCCAGCCCAGTCCATAATTTTTGTAGGTTAACAGTACCAGTTGTTGCGCATGATTGCCTTCTAAAAAATTTTCTTTTTTCAGGTATTTAATGGCCTGTTCGTGGCTAAGTTCAATTTTGGCTACCGTTTCAGAGGTATGCACCGACCAGGCCAATTCCTGCTCAGGTACCAGTTTTCCGCCTTTGATTTCGCCAAGCAAGGTGCCCGCTTTTTTTAAATAGAAGTTTTTATCAAAACGCATTAAAAAACCAAAAACCTGTTCGTTCATTAAATGGATGCGTCCGTTTATTTTGTGTAACAACAAATTGTTTTCCTTTAAAAAAGGTTTCACCACTTCCTGTTCGTTTTTAAGCAGATTGCTCGTGGTTTTAAATGGCCTTTCGTTTCCGGTTTCACCGTTATTTTTTCGCAATACCGCACAAAAGAATCCTTCGCTCTGTGTCAGGTGTGGATAAAAGCGATAGCCATTGGGCGTTTCCACAATGCCCCAATCGTTATTTATTTTAAGCGGCACATATTCCATTTGGTGCTGCTGCATGAGCCATTGCACAATGTTTTCATTTTCTTCGGTAGAGTAGGAGCAGGTGCTGTAAACCAAAATACCGTTTTCCTTAAGCGTTGGTACTATTTCGTCGAGTATTGTTTTTTGTCGCTGGCAGCAGGTCATTACGGCATCTTGACTCCATTCGTTAATGGCTTCGGGTTGTTTTCTAAAAAGTCCGCTACCGCTGCAGGGTGCATCCACCACTATGGCATCAAAATACGCGCCCATGTTGGCGTAGCGTTCCGGGAAATTATTAATTACAATGGTGTTGGCCATGCCCCAGCGGCCAAGGTTTTGGGCAAGCACATCAGCACGTGATTTAACGGTTTCGTTGGCCACCAAAAGGCTTCCGGGGCTAAGTAAAGAATTTATTAAGGTGCTTTTACCGCCGGGCGCGGCGCATAAATCCAACACCTTTAAATTTTTCGATAAATCGAGGGTTTGAGTCAATGCTTGTTCTAAAAACATGCTGCCTGCTTCCTGTACATAGTAGCAACCTGCATGAAACAAAGGGTCGTGGGTAAAGTAGGGTCGCTCATCCACATAGCTGCCCAATTGGTTCCAGGCCACTTTTTCACCGGTTTTAAAATCAAGCGTTGTTGGTTTAAACGGATTCAGTCGCACTGAAGTAAGCCGGTCGCCCGATTCGTGAACGGCTGCAAAAGCTTCGGCATCAAAGCCATCAGACAATAGCAGGCTGTTTAAAAGTTGTGCGGGCAGTTTTGGCATAAAAGGAATATAAACAGTTTCTTTGCAAAAGGCTTTTTAATAAAAATAAAACAGCCCATTAACGCACAAAGTAAGTAAAAAAAATGTCGCCCGAAGAAGCACTTGAAAAAATGAAGAACTGGTGTGCTTACCAGGAACGTTCGCAGTTTGATGTGCGAAAAAAATTGTATGCCTTTAAGTTGCAGGAAGAGGAATGTGAACAAATAATTGCGCAACTAATTGAAGAAAATTTTTTAAACGAAGAACGATTCGCCCTGGCCTTTGCAGGCGGCAAGTTTAGAATAAAACACTGGGGAAAACACAAAATTAAAACAGAACTAAAAAAACACCGGGTTTCGGAATACTGCATTAACAAAGCTCTGGCGGGTTTGGGCGACGAAAATTACGAGGCCGGGATGGTGAAACTTTTAGAGAAAAAAATTTCAACCTCCAAACAAAGTGACCGCCGTAAATTGTATTACAGCGTGATGAAGTACGCAGTTTCAAAAGGTTATGAGAGCGACAAAGTGTCGAAACAATTAAATAAACTTATAGAGGATTACAGTTATGAATCTTGATTTAAAAAACAAACGTGCCATTGTTTGTGGCAGCACACAAGGTATTGGAAAAGCCGTGGCCATGCAATTGGCAGCCATGGGCGCACACGTTACACTGGTAGCTCGCAACGAACCTGCCCTTAAACAAACCAAGGCCGAACTGGCAAATAACGGCCATCAACTGCATTCGTATTTGTGTGTTGATTTTAGCGACACCAATGCTTTAAAAGAATTGCTTACCAGTTTTATTCAGCGCAGTGGTCCGGTAAATATTTTAGTAAATAATACCGGCGGACCACCATCAGGTCCAATTGCATCGGCCAAAACCGAAGAGTTTTTGCAGGCTTTTAATAACCACCTTATCTGCAATCACATATTAACGCAGGCTTGTTTGGAAGGGATGAAAAACACCGGCTATGGCCGTGTGATAAATATTATTTCCACCTCGGTAAAACAACCGCTTCCTAATTTAGGCGTGAGCAATACCATTCGTGCCGCGGTGGCCAATTGGGCCAAAACCATGGCCAACGAACTTGGTAAATTTGGTATTACCGTAAACAATGTGTTGCCGGGAGCCACGTCTACCCAACGTTTGGCCAACATCATCGAAACTAAAGCCGCAAAAAACAATCTTCAAAACGATGTGGTTAAAAATGAAATGCTTCACGAAATTCCATTGGGCCGTTTTGCCGAACCATCAGAAATAGCCAATGCTGTGGCTTTTCTGGCTTCGCCTGCCGCTGCCTACATCAATGGCATTAACCTGCCCGTAGACGGTGGCCGCACCGGAAACCTTTAAAGAGGATTGATGGCATGGTTAATAGTTAACACAAAGGTGTTACTAAAACAAAAGCCCACCTAAAAAAGCTCAGGGTTTATTAGGCTATTTTTAGGGACATGATTAAATACCTCTTTATTCTCTTTAACTCATTTGCTGTATTTATTATTGGTTTATTTAGTGGCGACAGTGGCATAAAACTGAGCACCGATATGCCTGCTACCGTAAATGTTGGCAAAGAAATTACCGTTGAATTTAAAGTAAGTAAGGGTGAGTTGAGCGGTTTTGGAAGATTGGTGATTAATGTGCCCGAAGGTTTTTCGGTGACGCATGTGGATGAAAAAGACGCGGAATATACCTTCGAAGAAAATAAAGCCAAGTGGGTGTGGGCCGCATTGCCAGCCGATCAGGATTTAGTAATAAAAGTTACGATGGTGGCTCAGGAGAGTGCATTGGGGGAACACGAATTTAATGCCAAATTTTCCTACGTCGAAAACAACGAGAAACAATTTGTTGATTTAAGTCCAGCTAAAATAACGGTGTTGGCAGCCAACACTGCCCCCGGCACCGAAACCGCAAGTACCCCTGCAAAGCCCGATAGCAGCGCGGTGCCACAAACAACCTCCAATGCCGAACCTCCGGGCAATTTGGTGGTGGAACGCAGCAGCGTTTGGGTGGCCGCCGAAAAAGCATTTCACATAAGTATAAAAATTAAAAAAGGTAACACCAAAGGCTTTGCACGTTACAGCGACGACACACACGACAACCTGAATGCCAAATCACTTAAAACTGACGGCAGTTCCTTTTCAATTGCCGATGGAAAAATAAAATTTGTTTGGGTAAATGTGCCCGACAAAGATTTGCTCGAAGTGGCCTATACCTTAACCGGCAAGCCTTTAAAACCGGTTGTTTTAAACGGCGAATATTCGTACCTCGAAGACAATCAAAGTAAAAAAGTGCTACTAAAAGCCGATACACTTAACTTCATCAACACTCAAATTGAACCACCATTAAAAGAGCTTCCGCCAAAAGAAACGGTTAAAGAAGTGAAAAAGGAAGAGCAGAGTACCGAAACAAAAAAAGAGGAAGTGGTTAAAACCAATGAGGTGGTAACGCCACAAAAATCGGAAGCCGATGCCAGTTTTCAGGTGCAGGTGGGTGCTTTTACGAATGGTAACATCAGCAGCAATGCACTCAAAACTAAATTTAATATTACCGAAAACATTCGAAGCGAAATGGCAGGCGGATTTGTAAAGTTTATGGCAGGCTCGCACAACGAATACAAAAAGGCAAAAGATCACCGCGAAATACTGAAAAATAATAACGGTGTAAAAAGTGCATTTGTGGTGGCTTATAATAATGGTAAACGTATAACTGTGCAGGAAGCTTTAATGGTAACTAATCAGAAATGGGTTAAATAGAAAAAAACGGTTATTTTTACATTAATTAAATACTCTATGAGGAAGCTCGTACTTCTGATTTTGTTTATCTCAGCTTACTCTGTTTATTCGCAAACAGATTCATTGCACTATGCCCGGCTGGATAGCATGACGCCCGAAGAGTTATTGCAATATTACATCAACGAAAAAGAACCACCCGAATTTGATAAAGGCCCTAATATAGGCGATTCCTTATATTACGTTTTGCGTCCAATGGCTTATCCCACGCAAACAGTGGAAGCCGATCCGCTCTTTTTAAACCGTCAGCGTCCGGCCCAAGAAACAGAAACCGAAGTGTTGGATACCAGTAGCACCGCGGATTATAAGTTCCGTCCAAAAATTTCGTTGGGTGCGGGTAGATTAAGTTTTGTGGGCGATGTGTATCAAAAACATTTTCAACCGCCCGCTTTTGGCCGGCCCACCTCAGATATTGGTATTTCGCAACGCCTCACCCGTTATCTGCAACTCGATTTTTGTGCCATGTTTGGCCAATTGGGTGCCAACGAAAACACGGCCACACGTCACGAAAATTTTCAATCCGAAATCAGAGCAGGTGGACTTAATCTTATTTACGATTTCGGAAATTTTATTCCCGACAAATACACCGTGCGCCCTTATGTGAGCCTTGGTGTGGTGGGTTTTGAGTTTTTAAGCAAAACCGATCTCAAAGATAAATTCGGAAACACCTATTATTACTGGAGCGATGGTACTATTAAAAATATGCCCGAAGGTTCGGCAGGCGCGCAAAACGCCAAACTGCTGGTGCGCGACTATAAATACGAAAGTGATATCCGCGAACTGAACAAGGACGGTTTTGGAAAATATCCTGAAAGGGCCTGGGCCTTTCCGATTGGTACGGGTTTTACCATGAAGGTGACCAACCGTGTGGATGTTCGTTTTAATTTTCAATACTTTGTTACCACCACCGATTACATTGATGGCATTACTAATAAGAGTGTGGGCGATCGCCTAGGCAACAAACGCCGCGATAATTTTACCTACACCTCCGTGTCCTTGCAATACGATTTAGTAGCCAAATCACTTAAACGAAAAGGAGCCGATACACTTGATCCGAAATTCTTTTTGGCGCTTGATAAAACAGATAGCGATAACGATGGTGTGCCCGATTTGTCTGACAACTGCGCCGGTACTCCCGAAGGTGCCAAGGTGGATGCCAAAGGATGTCCGCTCGATGAAGATAACGATGGCATTCCGAACTACCGCGACGACGAATTAAACACACCTCCCGGTGTACCTGTAGATTCGCGTGGTGTGGCGCAAAGTGATGAATACTGGAAAAACTGGTACACTGCTTATCGTAACGATACACTCGACCCGAACATGGAAAAAGTAGTTATTGGCAATATATATGAACCCGAACCGGTTAAAAAGAAGAAAAAGAAAAAAGCCAACAACGATATTTTTACAGTGGAACTTGCTCGCTACAATGGTGCTATACCATCCGATGAACTCGCATTTTTGTTAAGCATTGGCGATATTAATTCCACCACTTTGCCCGATGGTAGCACAGTGGTTTATACCACTGGTAGCTATGATAAATTGAGTACGGCAGTTAAACGCCGCGACGAATTCAGACAAGAGGGCATAAAAGGCAGTGGCATTTCGCGTGTAAGAGGAAATGAAATTATTCCGGTGGGCGATGCCGAATTGCAGGACTTATTAAAAAGCGAAAGCGAGGATTTACTCAAAGCC
Organism: Bacteroidia bacterium; assembly: GCA_020846335.1. Taxonomy (GTDB): domain Bacteria; phylum Bacteroidota; class Bacteroidia; order B-17B0; family Aurantibacillaceae; genus Aurantibacillus. Next base: position 15,850 of record JADLED010000251.1, on the reverse strand, counting down.
GATCCGGCAGCACAAGACAGTGGCGCGGTAGCCGATCCGGTTGAAGAAGCCTTTCATCGCAACGATGTGGTTTACCGTGTGCAATTGGGCGCCTTCAAAAAACGCATTTCAACCAGCGTGTTTAATACCAGTGCTGGCAGTGTGTTGGAATTAAAAACAGGAGAAAGCATTTACCGCTATGTAACCAAAGGTTATAAAACAATTGGAGAAGCCGCAGCCGTGCGCGCCGATTTGGTTATTCAAGGTTATGGCGACGCCTTTGTTACGGCTTATAAAGACGGTAAACGCATTCCGCTCAGTCAAACAGCGGCCACAGTGGATAAGGAATTTAAAGAAGACCTGAGTGAGGATAAAATGTTTAGTTCGGTTAACAAAAAACTGGTGGTGTTTAAGGTGCAATTAGGTCAGTTAAAGAAAAAGAACTTTGAAGCCTCGATGGATGAAAAGGTGAAGGATTTACCAAATGTGGAGAAACAGGTAACACTTACGGGTAGCATCCGCTATACCGCGGGCGGAAATTTTGAGAACTTTGAAGCCGCAGAAAAATTCAGAAAAGATTTGGAAGGACAGGGCTTTTTTGATGCACTGGTAATTGCCACATTTAAAAACGAAATCATTTCCATTCAGGAAGCGAACGAGTTGTTAAAGTAAACCGGCCTTCTTATTTTCGCTATAAGCATTTTACAATAGAAAAATTTTAAAATTAAAAAGGTGAGCACACAGCCCGCTTTTAATAAAACAAGACTGGCGCCCACACCCAGCGGCTTTTTGCATCTGGGCAATGTGTATTCATTTGTTCTAACTGCGAATTTGGCCAAACAAACAGGTGCAAAAGTTTTATTGCGGATTGATGATTTGGACAGGGAGCGTGTGCAGAAAGAATACGTGACTGATATTTTTGAAACACTCGAATTTATGGGAATCCCGTTTCAGGAAGGTCCCCGGAATTTGGAAGAATACGAAAATAATTTTTCGCAGATAAAACGCCACCGCTTGTATGAGCAGGCCTTGAACTTTCTCGCCGAAAATAACCTGGTGTATGCCTGCAATTGTTCACGCTCGCAGGTGTTGGGACTGAGTAAGGACGGCGCTTATGCAGGCACCTGTCGCCACAAAAATATTTTATTAAACGAGCCCGGTGTTTGTTGGCGGCTAAAAACAGATACTAAGCGATTGCTTAAACTAAAAGTTTTTAAAGGTATTGAGGAGCAACATATATTGCCTCAGCAAATGCAGGATTTTGTGGTGCGTAAAAAAGATGGTTTTGCAGCGTATCAACTTACTTCTTTGGTGGACGATGTGCATTTTGGCATTGATTTAATTGTGCGGGGCGAGGATTTATGGGCATCAACACTGGCGCAATTGTATTTGGCAGAGGTGCTGGGATTGTCCGCGTTTACAGAAACTGTTTTCCATCACCATCAATTATTAAAAAGCGAAAACGGGCTTAAACTATCCAAATCGGCCGGAGATACTTCCATACAGTATTTACGCAAACAACAAGTATTACCCGTTCAGATATTTGACATGATTGGTAAAATGCTTCAATTAAAAGGGCCGATGAAGAGTTGGGAGGATTTTGAAGGTATTAAATGATTACCTGTTCATCACTCCTCATAATAATCAATCACCAAACCATCCAAGGGTGCAATGGCAATTTCTCTTTTTTCCTCACCAAAATCCAGCACAACTGAGTCGGCTTTGTAGTGCTCGCCGCTGCGGGTAACGGCTACTACAACCAGGGTTTTTCCAATGACTTCTTTCCAAATGGTGGTGCCTGAGGCATCAATCGAATATATTTTTATTTTGCCTTCAAACTCCTTGTCAATGGCGCGGCAGGCAGCACGGTAATCGTAGTCAATGGCATCAAGCCCGTCGCCATCGAAGTTGCACGAAATGCACAGTTTTTGTCCGGCGCCAAAATGCAGTTCCACATTGTCGATTATTTCCACCACATCGTTTTTGTTGGAACTGTTTTGCCACAAATGGCACACTACTTTTTCCACCGCACGGCCCTGTGCTGCCACAAACCTGGCCAGTGCTTCGTTGGTAAATAAAACTTCTTTGTCGTTGTTCATGCTGCTAAGTTAAGGATGTTCTTTTTCCTAATTCGATAACGGCCAGGTTTTTAATTTCTCCGGCTTCAATTTCAAAACGCACCGCGGTTTTAACGTGATGAAAACCATGCACACCGGCTGCTCCGGGGTTTATGTGTAATAACTGATTTTCTTTATCATACATTACCTTTAAAATGTGTGAGTGCCCACAAATAAACAATTTGGGTTGGTGCTCTTTAAACAACTGTTTAATACGTGCCGGATATTTGCCCGGATAACCGCCAATGTGGGTAATGAGTACTTTTAATCCTTCCGATTCAAAAATCAGATTTTCGGGATACTGTGTAGAAACATCCTGCGCATCGATGTTGCCAAAAACTGCTTTTAAGGGCTTTAGCGCTTCTATCTGCCGGCAAAGTTCAATGGTGCCAATGTCGCCGCCGTGCCATACTTCGTCAGCAGCTTCTATGTGTTTAATTAAAGCCTTGTCTAAATGCGAGTGTGTGTCGGATATCAGAAGAATCTTTTTCAGGATTCCGGATTATTCAATGCCAAAAAACGAAACAATGTTTTGCAGTTCGGTATCGTTGCTAAAGTTGAGGGTAATGTTGCCACCGCCCTTGCTGTTGCGTTTAAATTTATACGATTTATTAAAAAGTTTGTCCAAATGTTTGGTAATTACTTTGTCTTCGATGGTCAGGGGTTTTTCAACGCGACTGACTTTAGGTGTTACCTTAATTTTTTCGCCACGGGCCAATTCTTCAATTTGGCGAACAGATAAATCCTGCTCCAGTGCCAATGCAAAAATGGCCAACTGGCGGTCTTCGTTGTCAATGTTAATCAATGCCTTGGCATGGCCCATGGTAATTTCGCGGTCGCGCAAGGCTTTTTGAACAGGGGCGGGCAGGCGCAGCAAACGCAAAAAATTGGTAACTGTGCTGCGTTGTTTGCCTACTTTTTCGCTGAGTTGTTCCTGTGTTAAATTGCATTCGTCAATCAAACGTTTGTAAGAGAGCGATACTTCAATGGGGTCTAAATCTTCGCGTTGAATGTTTTCAACCAATGCCATTTCAAGCATGGCCTGATCGTCGGCCACCCGAATGTAGGCGGGCACATCGGTTAATCCTGCCAGTTGCGAGGCACGAAAACGTCGTTCGCCCGAAATGAGCTGGTACTTATCGTAACCCAGTTTGCGAACGGTAAGAGGTTGAATGATGCCGTGTTGTTTTATGCTGTCGCTTAGTTCCTGTAGGGCGTTTTCTTCAAAATTGGTTCGTGGCTGAAACGGATTGGTTTCAATGCTTTTAATTTTTATAACGGATACGGAGTTAACCACAGGTGCATTTTCTCCAATATTTTTGGTAGTGATGTCTGTTTTGGCGTTTTCCAACAGGGCGCTTAATCCTCTTCCTAATGCCGGTTTTTTGTTCATTTCTTTCAAGTTTTTAGTGCTGAGTGTTTAGTTGTTAGTATTAGCAATCAGACTATTTAAAACCAATAACTAATCACCAATAACTATAATCTCCTACATGTCTTCGCTTAATTCTGTTTCTGATTCTTGTAAACTAATGGTACGGTTGCTGTCGCTGATTTTGGTGAGGCCATTGCGTTGCAAAATTTCGCGGGCCAGGTTTAAGTAGCTGGTAGAACCCTTGCCTATAGCATCGTGCATAATGATTGTTTTTCCAAAACTTGGTGCTTCTGCCAGTTTGGTATTTCGTTGTATCAGGGTGTCAAACACCATGTCCTGAAAATGTGTTTTTACTTCTTCCACTACCTGATTGGCCAGACGCAAACGTCCGTCGTACATGGTTAGCAGTACGCCTTCAATATCGAGGCCGGTGTTTAAGTGTGCCTGAACCAGTTTAATGGTTTGCAATAATTTACCCATGCCTTCGAGGGCAAAGTATTCGCACTGTACCGGAATAATAACGCTATCGGCCGCCGAAAGGCAATTGATAACGGTAAGGCCTAAAGACGGGCAACAATCCACAATAATAAAATCGTATTTGTCTTTTATTTTGTCGATGGCCTTTTTCATCATGTATTCACGATTAGTAAGGTTTACCAGTTCCAGTTCCACACCCACCAAATCGGCATTTGTTGGCAATAAAAATAAATTGGGGGTATCGGTTTTTACAATCACATCTTTTGGATGTACACTGTCGATAATGCATTCGTAAAGTCCGGCTTTTATTTGTGAGGGGTCTATGCCAACACCCGATGAGGCATTGGATTGTGGGTCGGCATCCACCAAAAGTGTTTTGTATTCGAGCACAGCCAGACTGGCCGCGAGGTTAATGGCAGTGGTGGTTTTTCCAACTCCGCCTTTTTGATTGGCTATTGCTATTATTTTTCCCATGCTTTCTGTTTTAGTATCGGTTGTGTATCCGCCTTAATTTTTATACGTTCAATGTTTCGCCTATTTCCATTAAGCGCAGTTGTTTTCCTGCTCTGTTAAATTTAGAAACGGCTTCTTCTTTATCAATTTTTATGTACCCAAATGTATCGTAGTGCATGCCAATAATGTTTTCGCAATTAATAAAATCGGTGGCAATAATGGCATTGTCAACCCCCATGGTAAAATTGTCGCCAATGGGTAAAAAGGCAAAATCAATTTTGCGGTATTCGCCAATCAGTTTCATGTCGTAGGTGAGGGCGGTGTCGCCGGCATAATAAAAATTACCTTCGTTGCTTTCCACCACAAAACCCATGGGACTGCCGCCGTAGCTGCCATCGGGCATACTGCTGCTGTGTTGTGCGGTTACACATTTAACGTTGCCAAATTCCATTTTTACCTTGCCGCCAATGTTCATGGGGTGAATGTTTTCCACGCCCTTTTTGGCCAGCCATTCCGAAATTTCCCAACTGCAAATAACCACGGCTTTGGTGCGTTTGGCAATGGCCTCGGCATCGGCAATGTGGTCGTTGTGCCCGTGCGATATGAGAATGTAATCGGCTTTTACCGCATTTACATCAATGTTTTTGGCCAGCTCGTTTGGGCTGATAAAGGGATCAAACAAAATGTCCTTTCCGCCTACATTAACGCCAAAGCACGAATGACCGTAATAAGTGATGTTCATAAAGTAAAAACAAATGATTAAAATTGCTGTTTGTAAAATTAATTTAATTACTGACTTTACCGCCCCATAGTTTTTAACAAAAGCAATAAAGAAAACCACATAGTGTTAATAAAAAAAACGAATGAATAAGATAGTTGTTTATAGCTGCACGAACCGCGAAAACAGTAACACTCTAAAGGTGAGCAGGGTATATGAAAACATTCTAAAAGAACTGAAAACCGAACCCGATTTTTTGGATTTCAGAAGCCTGCCCGAAAACATTGCGTTTAGTGAAACTTTTGGTAAACGCACCGAGGCTTATAGTCAACTTATTCGGCAATTTATAAGTGAACAAAATCGTTTTGTGTTTGTGGTACCCGAATACAATGGCAGTTTTCCGGGCATTTTAAAGACGGTGTTAGACAGTGTGCACCCCAAAGAATGGACCAATAAAAAAGCCTGTTTGGTGGGCGTTTCGGATGGCAGAGCCGGCAATTTAAGAGGCATGGAACATTTAACCGGCATTTTGCAATACTTAAAAATGCACGTTTATCACCACAAACTGCCCATTTCGCAGGTAGGCAAGGTAATGGATGCCAATGGCGATTTTATGGAAGAACAACGCAAAGTGTGCGAACTACAACTGAAAGGTTTTTTGGAGTTTTAACCCAGGCTCTATCTTCCCGTATTTACAACAAGTTTTTGTGGCGCATAAGTACCGTTGTTGCTTTTTAACCGTATAAAATAAATGCCTTTTTCTAAACCTTCCAGATTTATTTCGTGGGTTTGCGTAGCAGTGTTTTGAATGGTAATTTCTTTTACCAAGGCACCGGTGAGGTCGTTTATACTTACTTTCAAATGAGATTCAGTGTTAGGCAAAGACACAAAACAGGAGTGGTTTGCCGGATTTGGATACAGGCTAAAAGCAGGGTTTAAATTCTGTTGATTGATGCCGGTGCTATAGTAGTAATTGCAGGCCACATTGCTTCTGTTATAACTAAATCCATTGTCGGAATAGCAGCGAACTGCGCCGCCGATTTCAGGCCAACAATCTTCAATACACCAATTGTCTAAATCATATGGGAAAAGTTGTAGAAAACCAATTTTTTCAAGGATCGTATCCATTCCGGGATAACCGCCTTTAGTACTGGTAACTCTCATATATTTCAAACTTTTTCCCTGAATATTTATTCTACCTGTATCTAATGCTGTTAAAATGGTTTGACAACGGTTAGCACCTGTTTTTGGCAGTCGCCATTGTGTTCCCAATGCAAAGTTAAGGGAGTAAATAGTGTCGTTACCCAAATAAACTACACCATTATTTACATGCGTATAAATCTTGTTTTCTGTTTTTTTATAATGATATGGCCAGCCAAAGTTACCCCGAACCCCTTCTTTTTCATATGTCAAAACATTGCACACCTGATTATTAATGACCGTGTCTTTAGTATAGCTAATTCGTGCATAAGATGATGAAACAGCCGCACCGTAAACATAATGCCAAGTGGCCCCCGGTGCGCACCACGATTGGGCTTTCATCAAAAGGCTTAACACAACTAACGAAAGGGTAAAGAGTTTTTTCATTTCCCTGATTTTGATAAGCTAATTTAGTAAATAAAACGGATGCTACAACTGCACCAGGTATTTATTTAACCAGGTATTTATTTAACCAGGTATTTATTTAACCAGGTGTGTTTCAGAGGCTGCTCCCAGTCTAAAAATTCGTTGTGATTAGAAACAGCAGTATTATAAACCACCGTGTTTTCAGAAATTTTACCTTGCGCGAGCAGTTCTTTTATGCCTGAAGCATGAACAATGTCAATTGATTCTTCCTTTTTGAGCGCCACCAACAAGCGGTTCATGGAGTCGAACTGGTATTTTGCACCCAGTTCTTTCATAAAACGGCTCAGCTTATCGATGCTGCAACCGCTGGCATTGTGTACGTCTTCATTTACCGTTACCACCACAATGCGGTTTTTAAAAACTTCAAATCCCGCCTCTAATTGCTGTTCGTGCGCGGTCCAGCCTTTTACAAATGCACGGCCATCGGCCAACAGTTGGCTCAGTTCTGATTCGCTAAGTGTGCGCCCAATGGCGTAGGTCCAAACTTTTGTGTTCATACTCAATAAGCCGGATTAATGCCCGTGTAATTGTGCGGACTGATTTTTTTTAATTCGGTTTTTACAACAGTGGCCACCTGCAAACCTTCAATAAAATCGTGTAATGATTCTTTGGTAATGTGGGTGTTGGTGCGGGTTAAATCTTTTAAAGCTTCGTAAGGTTTTGGGTAGCCTTCGCGGCGCAACACGGTTTGTATGGCTTCGGCCACCACTGCCCAATTATTTTCTAAGTCTTTACTTAGTGCGGCTTCGTTTAAAATTAATTTGTTTAAGCCTTTTAAAATGCTGCTGTACGATATAAGTGAGTGGGCCAGAGGCATGCCAATATTTCTTAACACCGTGCTATCGGTAAGATCGCGCTGCAAACGCGAAACGGGTAGTTTGGCTGCTAAATGCTCCAACAGGGCGTTGGCCACACCCAAATTGCCCTCGGCATTTTCAAAATCAATGGGATTTACCTTGTGTGGCATGGCCGACGAACCAATTTCGCCTGCTTTTAGTTTTTGTTTAAAATAATCCATGCTCACGTAGGTCCAAATGTCGCGGCATAAATCAACTAATATGGTATTGATGCGTTTTAAGGCATCGCAATAGGCACCTAAATTATCGTAATGTTCAATCTGAGTAGTAAACTGCGAGCGCCTTAAACCCAGGTTATTGTTTACAAAGTTATTTCCAAAATCAATCCAGTTAATGGTTGGATAGGCAATGTGGTGTGCATTAAAGTTTCCAGTAGCACCGCCAAATTTGGCCGAGTAGGGTATTTGCAAAAGTTGTTGCAATTGATGGTTGATGCGGTCAACAAACACATACAGTTCTTTACCCAGTTTAGTAGGAGATGCCGGTTGTCCGTGTGTGCGTGCCAAAAGGCTAATGTCTTTCCACTCGCGCGACATGGCCGCAATTTTTTCGCTTACCTCATTGAGTGCAGGCACAAGCACAGCAGTAGAAGCGTCTTTCAACGACAGCGGAATGCTGGTATTGTTAATGTCCTGCGAGGTTAAACCAAAGTGCACAAATTCCGAATACTGGCTCAGGCCGGTGTCGTTGAGTTTTTCTTTAATAAAATATTCCACGGCTTTCACATCGTGGTTGGTGGTTTTTTCGGTGTCTTTTATTTGCTGTGCATCGGCTGTACTAAAGTTTTTATAAACCTTGCGCAGGGTGTCTTTATTGGCATGACTAATGGCCGGAAACTGCGGCAGGCCTGCTTCGGAGAGCTCAATAAAATATTCAATCTCTACCAAAACACGGTATTTAATAAGACCAAATTCCGAAAAATATTCGGCCAATGGGGCAGTGGTTTTTCGGTAACGACCGTCAACCGGAGATATTGCTGATAATGCGGTTAATTCCATAAAAATGCAAAGGGCAAAGATACTACAAAAAGGAGGGAATTCAAATTTGATAAATTACCAGCCTTACACGGGCATAAACTGGTAAATGGTGCAGACATATTTAGCGCTGGCCATACCTGAACCACCAATAGAGGCTAAGCCCCAATTTAAAATCAACGGTGTTAAAGTTGTAATCGTAATGCTGCAACTTTACATTTTTTGATTCGGTAACCGAAACACTTTTTTGATTATAGAAAGCGGTGGCCACCACATTTAAAGCCAGGTGTTTGGTATTGCCAAATACATACAAAAATCCGAGGTGTGGACCCAACGAACGGTAGTTTCTTTCCGATAATATGGTGTAATCGTTTATAAACACACTTGTGTCGGATTGCAGGCGCGAATGCCCTTTGCGGAAATTAATTCCTGCATAAAACAAACACCCTTTTTGGCGCAGATTGTGTGCATTAAAGTAATAATTGTACGAAACATGCCACTCGGTATATGCCCGACTTCGGCTTCTTTTTGGTAAAATTAGCGAGTCGTGGCGGTAATAAGCCTCCACATTCTGATTAGAGTAATTGGCTGTAAAATCAATAGAAGCGGAGTGACGTTTAAAAAAACCAAGTTCGGCCCCTAATAAATAATTAAGCCCATTGTTATTGCCTAAAACCCATGGCAACAGTCTTGTTTTAATGCCAAATGTATGGTAGTTGCCTTGTGGATTAAATGGGGTTAAACGTAGTGAAGTGGCGCTTAGGCTGTCGGCTTTTTGAGCCATTGCGTTAGTGGCACATAAAACCATTACTATTGCCGCCATTAAATTTTTCATGCCATTTAAACCTTTCAAAAGGTAGGAATAAAAGAGTGAGGTTTTACTTTTTACCTTTGCCGTAAATTAAAAACAGCAACACGGGCAGTAAAAATATATCGGCCAGCACCGCAATAATTACCGTGATGCAAATGAGGAAGCCAAAATAAAAGGTGCTCTCAAAATCGCTCAGCGTAAGGCTTAAAAAGCCACCCAGCAAAATAAAGGTGGTCATAATAATGGGTTTACCGGTTTCAAAATAGGTGCGTTTAAAGGCGTAGAGTAAACTTTTGCCATAGGCCAGTTCTATTTTTAAGCGCGAAATAAAATGGATGGTATCATCGGTGGCAATACCAAAGGCAATGCTAAACACCAATGAGGTAGCGGCTTTCAACTCTATCCCCATAAAACCCATAATGCCGCCAATAATAATGAGTGGAATAACGTTTGGTAAAATAAACACCAGCACCATGCGCCAACTGCGGTGTAAAAAGAAAGTGAGAATGCCAATCACAATGATTGAAAATAAAAAGCCCTGCATCATGTTGCTCACCATGTACTCGTTGTTTCGGTCCATTAAATGCGCTGCGCCGGTTATTTCGAAGGCAAACAGGTTTTTATCAAAATTTTTATCAATAAACAGGAATAAATTTTTGTTGTGTTCGGTAATGGCAATGCTGCCAAGGTCGCGCACCTTGCCGCTCACGTGGGTTCTCAGGCCATCCTGATTTATCAGTTTTTCGAGGTCTTTGTTTTTGCGGTTGTTTTTTAGCAGGTTGCAAATGGGTTGGTAATCGTCCTTATCCGGAAATGCCCCGCTTACATCACCTGTTGAACTTTGGTAAATGTTTTTTACCATGGCCGAGGGCGAAATTAAAAATCCGGCACCATATTCCTTTTTAATAAAACCATCCAGTTTGTTGAGTTCTTTTAAAACTTCGTAATCCCACAACGATTTGTTTTTGTCTTTTAAAGTCACCAACAATTCAAAAGGCCGCACGCCGCTGTAATTGTTGTCAAAAAACATAAAATCGCGTTTAATTTTTACCTTGTCGCTGAGGTCTTCCAACAGCACATTGTTTACCCGCACTTTGTAAATGCCCAACACCGACACCGCTGTGATAATGGCCGTGATGAGCAATATTAATTTTTGGTGTCTGAAAATCCACACCAAACTGTTGCTCATGTAGCGGTTGGTTTTGTTGCCCGAACCATGCACGGTGATTAATTTTTTGGGCGTGAAAAAATACAGCAAAGCAGACAGCAAGGTGTAGGTTAAAATAAAGGCCAGTGTAACGCCCAACGAGGTGTAAATGCCAAAATCGCGAATGGGGCGGATGCTCGAAAATAACAGCGACAAAAAGCCTACCACGGTGGTAAGCAGCGTTAAAAAGGTTGGGAAACCCACTTCTTTTAAAATGAGGGGATAAATGCGTTTGCGCTCAGTGCCTTTGGCCAGCTCTTCAAAATGTTTGGAGAAAAAATGCACCACATCGCTCATGCCAGCAATAAAAATCATGGTGGGCAAAAGGGTAATCATTAAATCAATGCGTTTATCGAGAAGGCTCATGCTTCCGAGGGTCCAGAGGATGGAAACCAGCACAATTATTACAGGCACCACCACGCCGTAAACACTACGGAAGCTGAGCCAGAGAAAAATAACCACCACGCAAAACGAGAGGCAGATGAACAGAAAAAACTCTTTTTGCAAATTGGTGATGTACACCTTTTGTGCAAATATGCGGCCCACGTGGTGCGTCTCGTCGAACCGGAAGGAATTAAGTGCCCGCTCAATGTTGGTTGCAAGGGTATCGCTCGCGTTTTTTTTCAGATTGTCTTCGGTTTTAATAAAAATGCTCAGCGATTTGGCGTTGGCCGGAAAGTAGGAGCCCGTGTAAATGCCCGATTTGTAAATGGCGGCGCTGTCGTCGGCGTAAAGGCTTTCATCGTCCCAGTGCAGCACACGCTGGTTAACAGGCACCAGTCCGCCCAGGTTCAGCGTTTTTAAATTGGTGGGCGAAATTACTTTTTTAATGTTGGGGATGTCAGAGAGCGCTTGCGTTAAGCTGTCCACGCGGCTCAGGAAATCTTTTTTAAAAATGCCCTGTTTGTTTTCGAGTGCCAGCAGCACAAATTCGTTGTCGTAGCCAAAGGTTTTGCGGTAGTTTTCAAACACTTCCAGTTCGTTGTCTTCGTTGGGGAAAAAGGCTTCAAAATCGTAATCAAAGCGCAGAGAGGGCAGGCGCAGGGCAAAAAACACCGACAGGGCAATTACCGCCAGGATGATGAGTAGGTTATATGTTTTTGGATGTTTGATAAGGCGGCACAAATTTAAGCCAAAATATCCAACGGATGCGCTCAATTTGGAGGCGCTTAACAATTGTTTTGGGGGGCGGGGAGGGAACTTTTCTATTGCTGCCTGTTTGAGATTTAGAATTGCCTTTGAATGCAGTTAACAGAATAAAGGTTGAATTCTACAAACGGTCTTTTAAAAGATCCTTTTTAGATAGGAGAATTAGGAGGGCCGCACTTTGGCATCGTATTTATTTTGATTCTTTATTTTTTGGGCGTGCCCCATGAAGCGAGCCATCAGAATTTTTTTTGTTCGGCTCTGCTTCATGGGTCGGGCTTTATGCTACAATCTTTTTGGGCAGGATAAAAGACAAGCCCAAAAAGGATTTTCGCTGCAATCCCTCACGCAGCTATGTGTGCTTACGGAGTATGGTAGTATTTTTGTTTTCTAAACTCATAATAGAATTTTACATACTGTAATTCAGCATCCTTTCGCCCAACCTTGTCCTCGTTTGCAAGGGTGAGCACAAGATTTAAAAAAATAACCGATAAACAATTTAATGAAGCTGCTTTTTTCATTTAAAGGAGGGTTGTGCAACGGCCACTGTTGTTGGTGGCGTTTTTATGTGTCGTAAAGGAGAAAATATGCCTTCCGTTTTGCTTTGTCATACCACAAAAAGTAATGACTTGAATAAACAACTTTTGTATGCGGTACAGATTCTTTAATAAAGTTATAATCCCACCAAAGAGTTGGTTTGAAATTTAGTCCGCCCATAAGCCCGTAAGTTTCCTCTTTTCCTTTAACCAAATTGAGAGAAGTAACAATTTTTTTTACCGTTGTGGAATCACATTCAAAAGCAATCCAATAGTCAGAGTCGAAACCTTCTTCTGCGAAATAATGAAAATCTGTGACGTCGGGTGGTGGACTGAATTTAAAAAAGTCGAAAAAAATATCCTGATTGCTGTCCTTACAAGAACTTGCAATTAATAGTAATGTCAAAATAAGTATTGAACTAACTTTCAAGTAACTAGATTTCTTTTTCATGACCAATTTGTTCTGTGTAGGCCGCATATTTTTGTTTCAATTAAATTATCGGCTTATACCAAGCCGATGTTATATGCCGCTTTTATTTTATCGTCAATATTCGTGTAGTACTGTTCCAAGTACTTGTGTATTTCTTTCCCATTACAATAAACTGGTCGGTTGGTAAATAATTTTTATATAACATTGTTGTTGCGATTTCTGTTTCAGAAAAAAAATCATCTAGAACATGCGTATGATAAAATGCTTTTATCCCTTCAATTTTAAAGGGAAGCTCTTGAATTGATTTGTGGTTGTATTTTGTGTCAATTATATTGTAGTTCGAGTCAAGTTTAATTGTACAATCTCGTCCCAAAATAGTTTTTGTATTGCTGTTTACTACATTAATTAAATAACAAAAATTCTCATTACCAATGACTATAGGGATAAGATTATATGTCGTTCCCGACTCAATTTTAAATTTCTTTATTGTACCATCTTTAATATTACTTTGAACTGATCGTTTTATTTTTACAACACTCAACTCATCTTGAGTAAAGGCTCGTTTGTTATAAACTGATTTGATAATTTTTTTATTTACAAAAACAAACTCGGCTAAAATCGTGACAGATTTACTATAGAAAACACAAATAGTTCTGTCTCCCATTTTAAAACTAACGTAACTTTCTATCGATTTTTTTTCAAAGTTAGGTTTCATCATAATACTATCGTTCGCAATCCAAGCCGCACTTTCAAGGTCATAAATGATAATTGCCTTTTCTATTGTTTTGGTCGCAATGTTTTGTAGATCACTTTCCGTCTGACCGAAAGTAAGAAGGTTAAGTATAACTGCTGTAAATGTTAGAAATGTTTTTTTCATAAAGTGGCATATTACGGCCTGCAAGCTGGCGTTCGTTTTTGCTAAGTCCGAGTTAAGCATTTGAGCGTTAATGCGCAAAAATGGCGCTTAAGCCGCGGTTACCTGACGTTTGTTTAGTCCACAAATGTTTCTTGAATTATTTTCTTGAGTTTGTATATTTCTTTGTCAGTTAGAAAGTTAAACGTCTTTACAACTCTTTTTCTGTCAATTGTCCGAATTTGATCTAAAACTACCCAACCTTTTGTCTTATTATGTTTGACTTCAACTCTGGTCGGATAGGGTTTTGAATTACTTGTCATGGGAGCTACTACTATAGTTTGAAGATGTTTATTCATTTCGTCTGGTGAAATAATTACACATGGGCGAGTTTTTTTTATTTCACTCCCTATTGTCGGGTCAAGATTAACCAAAACAATTTGATATTGCTTTAACTCCATTCCTCAAAATTTTCGTCTTCAAAAACGTCGGCCATAAGTGATTTGTCGTCACCGTTTTCATGCATTTTCTTAAAAGCTTTGTCCCAGCCTTTTCTTGAAGATGTCTTAGGTTTTAAAATGATGTAATCCTTTTCGAGGATTAATTCGATAGTGTCTTGAAGGTTGTATTTTTCAATAACCGTTTTTGACAAACGGATTCCTTTTGAGTTTCCAATTGAAATGAGTGATACGTCCATGTAAGCTTATTTGTAATTACAAAGTTATTACATTAAGGGGAGTTGTCCAAATTTATTTTGATGTCCATTTTGGTACAAATGGCAGGTAACGTTTTCGCGGTTTGCTTCGGCCGTTTTGAAACCGTTGTCTACCGAAATGTTAGTTTAAAGCTAAATGTTTATTGGACTTTTGCAAAGCGAAAATTAAATGATTGTCTACCGCTTTTGCAAAAGCCGAAGCCGAATGCCCAAATGGGATTTAGGTTGGGTTATAGCCAGTTTTTTTGTCAGAAGTCCCTCCATCTTTTTACTTTTCAGATTTAGTCGAATTGTCTAGCGAAATTATTTTGCCAAGGCGATACTTCATTTCCGTTTTTATAACTGGATCATTTGAGTTTTCAGCCAAATCTTTAATTGTTTCTATTGCTTCTTTTGTACCAATACTTTTTAGAGCATGTCCACACTGACTTATAAATTGTCCCGTCCCTGTTCCATATGATTCCAAATATTCATATTTATTCTGAATAGCAATTTTTATTATTGTAACACTTTCAGGGTCTTTTCTTCCTTGCAGTGAATGGATAATGTCTTCATATCTGCTATGCCAAGGTTCTAATATTAAAATATGGAGTAAGTCAGTAAATTCATAGTTTTCTTCTAATAGCCACAGTAAAGTCAAACCATACTCAACCTCGCTTCCAATTTTAGAATTAATGATCTCTTTAATGATTTGCCTTAATTCTTTTGACTTATCTTCAAGAGAAAAGGGCAACCTAGAAAGTAATTCCTCCTTTGTTATCTTTTGAAATTCAAAGTCTAAAATATCTTGTTTTAACTTCTCAGTCATGGTTTTTAAAATTGGCTATAACGGTTTCAAGCTAAATACCCGTTTGGAGTTTGAAACTTTGTCTACCGAAATGTTAGTTTAAAGATAAATGTTTAATAGACTTTTGCAAAGCGAAAATGTCAATTCGCGCAGCGACCTTAAATTTGCAAAAGCCTTGCACGTCCGCCCGCATTGTGCCATGGCTTGCTGTTAGGGGTAGTTTTTTTAGTCGTCTATAAGTTAATCACAAAATGCTTTCTAAACTTCTGTCGTTGAAGTATTTAATTTTACCCATTATTTTTGTCTTAGAAGTATCTATTTTACCTTTCATGTCTTTAGGTAAAAGAAGGTTGCCTCCAATATATTCTACGAAACCTAAGTCTTCAACAAATGTTTGTCTAAGATTTAAGTTGCCTCCGACATGTTTTAAATTACCTAAAGAAATGATTGGCGAGTTTTTTAAACTCACGTCGCCAGAAACATACTCTAACTTGTGCAAGGTCAATAGATTTGTAAATTTCTGCACAAAAGTTTGTCCAAACCAAATATTACCATGAACTTTTTTTAGATTACCTAAATCACTTACACTGCTATTTGAAAATCCCAAATCTCCATGTATCTCTTCGATATTTCCTAAGGATGTGATTTTGTCAGTGTCTCTAAAGATTACTGAACCTGGAATATTACCAAATGCTAAACAATATTTTAAATTCTGTCTGTCGTGCTCGTTTAAAAGAAGAAAAAATGGTTTATTATCAATATTTTTCATCTTTACTAAATCAATTGCAGATG
>JADLED010000250.1 GCA_020846335.1 Bacteroidia bacterium | reverse complement strand
AATTTTCGTAGCGACATCGACTATTTTCGGACTTTATACGAGTTGGTTTAATCTTCAAGAAATAATAAACAGGTTGATCGGACACCACACCTTGTTTAGCCAAATGTATCATCTCTCAGACAAAGAAGCTGTTTGGTATTCGATGGCATACTTAATTCCTTTATTGACACTGACGACATTCGGGACATATTTTGTGATTAAAAATAAAAAAATGCGTGCTGTAATTTGTTTCATTTCAATCTTTGCAGTATTTGGGCTTGAACTTTACACGGACAGTCTATTTCATTCAAGCGTTTAGCACCGATCATGAACAGAATCTGCCTTGTGGCGATAAAACTATTTTAATTACCATGGCTTACTTCTAATATACTACAATCTTTGCTATAAGAATAGCAAACGGGTCTGCCTGCTAGTTCCTGAATATTGACATTAACAGGTTTAACTGAAGTGCGAGTTAACTTTTCAAATTGTTCATCAATTATTTTTACAGAAATTGTACCATCGGGATTGATTGGTACAACGTTATTATTACGCTGATTATCTGAGCTATTAAAGGAAGCGTTGCCTGCAGAAGCAGAACTGATAGTATAGATCATAAATCCAAATGAAGTCATCATGATGGATGAATTAATCATAAGCTTTGACCAGTTTTCTAACAAGAATTTTTTCATATTTTCAGTTTTAAGTTTACTCAAATATAAAAACTAATGAGAGGTGGTTGTGAAAAGTTAGAAAAAAGCAATTACTAATTATTTCTCCTTGCCCTTGACCACCATTTTCCCATAAATCTCCGCTGCCAACCAATCAAGCCTTTCATAAGCTTCCTTTCAATCAATGGCAGTCCGTTTGCCCGTAGCACAAGCTTGCATAATGGCAATCAAATACTTAACTTGGACTTAGCAAAAACAGAGGCCTAACCGAAGAACTTTAGCGGTAATTTTTACCACACTATGAAACAATCACTCAAACCCATATTCATTCTGTTTCTCTTAATCAGAATTCACACCTTTGCCCAGTCTGTGGTAGTTTCTATGGCGGACATGAATTATGGATACTTTGGTGTAGACAACAAAGTTGATGTTGCCGTGAGTGAATGCAACTGCAAAGAACTTGTTGTTAGCTCAGACAACGGAAGTATTACAGGCCAGGGTTGTCATTATTACTTAAAACCCAACCGAATAGGAGTGGCTAATATTTCAGTAAAAGTTAAACGTAAAAATACCATCGACTCTGTTGGAACGTACCAAATAATGATATACAGAGTGCCTGATCCTGTGCTTACCTCAAGTGCGTTTTATTTTACAGACACAATTCGCAGCAAGGATGCGTTAATAGCACAACCAACTTTAACTTGCAAACTTCCCGGATTCCGCCTGCAATATGCTTTTCGGGTTATTCAGTACCGACTAACAATTTATCGGAATGACCTAATTTACTATCAGGAAAAATTGTACGCTAATTCATTTAGCGAGGCAATGAAGTTAAAGTTCTCCACACTTGTAAATAATGATTTCCTGGTATTTGACGAAATTATCCTTGAGTCGGCAGAAGGTACACGTAACATCGACCCGGTTAAAAAAATATACTATCATCGTAACAAAGACTAAAGAAAACAAACCCTAAAAGTGGTTTCGCACAATCCTGCTCTCAAAAATTTGCCATCCATCTGAGTAAATTTTTGAATTATACAAGCCGGTGTGTGTGATTACAGATTAGGTGTTTTAACAGGCACAAAAAAACAGCTTAAATCAAAAAGGATTCATCTGGCAGATTGGAGAAATAAGTATTTCGCAGGCTTACAAATCCGGCAGAGCGGGGGAGCGGACAATGCGAAGGCAGCAGCAAACCATTAAAATTTATTCCTTATCTTTAATTCATCAAAAATCCTCACTCATGAAAAAAATATACTTCCAATTACTTGTTTTACCGCTGGTTTTTATTTGCTCAGGCGCTTATTCGCAAATACAAACTTTTGGGGTTTTACGCACCGGAACCACTTCAGCAATTAAACTTGCCACCATTAACCCGGTAAGTGGCAACGTAACAGCTATTTCCACGGTTCCATTCTCCAACTCGTTTGTTGGTAACGGGCTCAGCACCATCGATCCCTTTAATAAACGCTACTATATTCAATCGCAGGGAAAATTGTATGGCATTGATATGACCAATGGCACCACGGCCACCTCGCCTACGGTTACAACACCAACACCGGGTTATTTCGACATGATGGTTTTTAATTGTAGCGATACCACCATTTATGGCCTTTTCAGAAATGCAAGCACCCAGGCCATTAAACTTGCTAAAATTAATCCGGTAAGCGGCGTGGTTACTGCCATTTCAGTGAGTTCCTTCACCTCATCTTTTGTTTGGAATGGATGGGCAACGATTGACCGGGTAAATAAAATTTATTACATACAATCGGCCGGACAACTTTGGGGAATTAGTTTAACAAGCGGTGCCGTTATCAGTTCGCCAACACTTACCTTTCCTTATTCCGGTTATTTCGACATGATGATTTATAACAACAACAACGGCACCTTGTACGGTCTGATGCGAACCACAGGTACCATGGAACTCAGACTGGCCAAGGCAAATGTGAGCACCGGTGTGGTAAGCACAATTTCTACCAACACCTTTGCAAATTCTTTTGTGGTTAACGCCGGTTCGGCCATAGACCCTGTTAATGGCAGGTATTACATACAGTCTAATGGAAAATTCTGGGGCCTCGATCTGGCAACGGGCACCGTGGTTACTTCGCCAAGCGTGAATGTTCCCTCAGGCAGTTATTTCGATTTAATGGAAATGAACATCAATAATTGCAACGGTTCATACGTGGAAGGAATTTCAACCGCACTGCGAAATAACTCTGCCATGAATGAGACAGAACTTTTTCCAAATCCGGCTCAAAACACATTTGTTATCAAAAAACAAAACAGTGGTTTGGCTCAGCTCATTCTTATGGACATTAGAGGACAAAAGGTGTTGGAGCAACAACTAAATAACTCAGCTACAGAAATAAACACCCGCTCATTGCCAAGGGGAATTTATTTTTGTGTACTGGTGGATGGAACCCAAACCACCACGCACAAATTAATTTTAGACTAGGAGACCGATTGGTGGCAATAGGCCTGGTTAAAAAAGGGTTTTGTCCTTCAGGCTAAAGTAGGCACACAAACATTTTCAAGTGCATGCTATCAAGGGCTTATT
>JADLED010000249.1 GCA_020846335.1 Bacteroidia bacterium | reverse complement strand
TTAAGTGAAGACAGTTTTCAGTATAACCGTTTTAAATCAGGTCAGGTAAAATGCATTTTCTTAAATAACGAAAATCGTTCTTATAAGGAAAGAATAACCAACGTGGATAGTTTGGGAAGAAAAATTTCGAGTAACGAATATTTTACCGCAGCAGCCTGGATAACGCAGGAATATAAATTTACTTATGCCAGCGACCGCATGACCAGCGCCACGTACAAAGGCAATGCCAATAACGATGTGGTATTAAAAAACACTTACGAGTACGACGAAAAAAAGGAACTCTATACCGAGAAACAATATAAAAATGAGGTGTTGCTGAAAGAAATCAGTTATGTAAGCGATCGCAACACTGGCTTGTTAAACTCCTTCATTATCCGCGACCCATCGAGCAAGAGTCTGCGCATTGTGCGTTTAAAATACGATATGGGCATGATTGGAAAAACCGGCGGGCAGCGTTAAGAATTGGCAAGCTCCAGGGTATAAAGCCAATAGCGTTTTCCAAGACGTTTATCCAATTCTCTTAAAATTTTAAAACCAAGTTTTTCGTAAATGTGGCGGGCAGCGTCCATCATTTCGGACGTGTGGAGGGCAATTATTTTTTCGTTGTGTGCCCGCGCATGTTCAATGCAAAGGCGCGTGAGCTCTTGTGCGATGCCATTACCACTGTGTTGGGGGTTTATGCCCACCATGCGGATATAGGACCAATTATCAGGAAAAAAATACCAGGCATTGCCGCTTAAAAAAACATAGGCCATCCCAACAATTTGAGAATTGTGTTCGCACACAAAACAGGTGGAGGTGTTTAAGAGTTGTATGACTTTGCTTTCGTCTTCGAGATTACTTTTCATTTTAAGAAAAGAATCCTGATCAAGCAAAGGAAAATACATGCCATAAGAAAGCAAGCCTAAATCGCGGAGTTGTTTAGAATCGGCGAGGCTTGCTGTTCGGTAGCGGTATTCCAATTGTTTCATTTAATAAATAACATTGTTTGAATTAATTATTTAGTGATAAGTAGCAATGATTTAAAATACTCATTATAAAAATCAGAACCTTTTGTAAAATTGGCATATTGTATATTCTGACGAATTACACCATCTATTTCTGTTACTGCAATTGTGGGTTTAAGACATTTAATTTTATTGTGTTTAAAATCTAAAAATGTGTTAAGGGGTTTGCATTCAATCATTTTAACAGTTGTAGGTGCCATTCCTGAACTAATGCTTTCGGTGTAATAAAAAGATAATTTAGAAAACAATATGCCACTGTAATTGTTCTTTAAAAGAACAGGAAGGAGTTCGGGTAAAAGATACTGGATGTTAATAGTGCTGTCGCTTAAATAAGAGTTTAATAATTTGAGGCAAGGAAGTAAACTACTATTTTCACGCAGGTTCAGTTTATTTTCGAAAGAAAAATTTGAAGCTTCGACTAAATCGTTTAATCTGGTTTTTAGCTGCCGGAGCTTATATTTTGTGATATTTAAATCATTCTCAGAAAGAAACCCTTGACTGTAATTATAATAATTTACATCATAAATAAAGAGCAATATTTTCGTACTATCGTTATTTTGCTGATTGAACAAATTTTTTATGTGTAATAAGTTTTCAAAAAACTTCTTTTTATCATCGGTGTCTATATCTAGCATATGCTCTGATGTTTTTATTGAACTAAGACTGTCCGCAAAGAGGTTGTTAAATGTATAATTTAGTTTCTTGTTTAAGTATTGAAAATAAACTAAAGCTTCGGAATTGGTAGTAAATTCTAAAGTGTCGTTATTAAAGAGGCAATAATTTGTATCAACTTTGTAATTACTTTTCACGTAATCATTTAGGGTGTAAAAACAAGACTTGGAGCAGGAGACAGAAATTTTTTTGTAGCTATTTTTTTGATAAACAATGGTCTTTACATGTTTAGAAGTAACAGAAACGTTGTAATTGTAAGGTTTATTGTAAGTTCCAATTATAAAAGGTTTTGAAGCATTTTCCTTCAAGACTTTAATTTTCCTAAGGCATTCGGTAACATAAAACAAATAAAAAGGATCCTTGGGGTAGACTAAGTGCATGGCGTAACTTTTCTCAAGGCATTCATCTAAATCCTTTTCTTCAAAAAGTAAATTTATTGTTTCATCCGTTGCTAAATATTTCATTCTGTTGAAGTAAACCGAGTCTATCAGAAATTTCCTCCCAGACACTTCACTGCACAATTGCTGAGCAGCTAGAACTCTCTTAGTTGAACTGGGATGGGTTTTAACATAAAGCAATTTAAATTCTGATTTTCCATTTTTTGAAACATATTTTTTATGGAGCTCTTCAAATTTTAAATTTTCAGTTAGAATTGCCTTACTGTAAAAGCCCGATTTTTTTAAGATTTCTGCTCCAATTCTATCACATCGTAATTCAACGTCAATTCTAGAATTTGAATAATTCATAATCTGAAAAGCAGGCACAATGTATCCCAGAATAGCACTTTCATAACCAACTTCCAGATTTTGTTCCAGTTTTTTTTTAAACTGAAAGAATGCCAGAATATCATTATCAAGTATGTGAGATACTTCATGTCCTATAATTGAAGCTAATTCGGCTTCGTTTTCAAGAAATGAAAGAAGTCCAATATTGACATAAATAGTGCTGTCTTCAAAGGCACTGGCATTAATCGATGGGTCGCGGCAAACCTTAATTTTGAGAGGGTGTTTTTTTAAGTCCACCAATAAGCCCAATATTTTATTCAGGTAAGCATTGATAGAGTCAAGATGTTCATACTGATAATTACTATTTTCAAAATATCGTTTCGAGTTTAAAACACCTTCAATAAATTCATCACTGTGTAGTTCAGTTTCATACCTTTTATTTAAAATCTGCTCATATATTTTTTCATCATAATTGGAAGCAGGCTTATGCTTAGGTGTAAATTCAATGGAATGTCCTAAAAAGTTTTGACCTTTTGAAAAATTCCAGGAAAGAAAAAGAAGGCTTAGCAGAGAATATCTGAAAATAGATAGCCTGAGCATAACGGAAATATTTTAAATTTAGTGGTGGTGCCCACCCGGACCATGCACATGGCCGTGGTCAAGTTCTTCTTCAGTGGCTTCGCGCACATCCAGCACTTCGCCCATAAAATGGAGTTCGTGACCTGCCAATGGGTGATTAAAATCCATTTCCACATGGGCATCGGTTATTTCTAAAACATTGCCAGTTAAAGGATTGCCCTCAGCATCGCTCATCTCAATATCGTATCCAACTTTAACACGGCTGTCGTCAAATTTTCCATCTATTTCAAAAGCACCGCGATCAATTTTTACCACGTAATCTTTTTCGTATTGTCCGTAGGCATTAGCGGCCTGTATTTTAAAATCAAATTTGTCACCTTTCTGTTTTCCATTCAAATTGGATTCGAATTCCGGCAAAACAGCACCAAAACCAAATATAAATACAAACGGATGTTCAGCACTTGTTTCCTCCACAAGTTTTTCAGGTTCGTTGTTTTTGCTCGCAGTTAAATAGTAATTAACCGAAACCACTTTGTCTTCTGAGATATGCATAAAATAAATTTTTGTTGAAAGTAATGTTTTAATTTGAAAAATACATTCGGCTTTGCTGCAAAAAACAAAAACCATTTAACAATGATTGTTCTGCTTGTTTTATTAAATAATAACGGTTATTTTAGAACAAATAAACAGGGACCTTGGCAATAGTAAATTCCGGGCTTTCTCTTGTTCACGGCGCTCGCCACTATTTCCGGGTTCTTTAAAAACAGAAATATGAAAAAATTAATTATTGTAAGTCTCTTTATTGTTCTCTTTTTATTAGGAGGTTGGTTGTTTTGGCACCACTCGGCCACTCTTGCGGATTTTATGCACCCTACTGTTAAGTACGCCATCTGGGCATTTATTATTGGTGCCATGGTTACTATTTCATTACCTATGGGTGCCATTGCCGGTTTGGCTTTTAAACCCGGACCCCGAGTAACCGCGGCATTCACCGCCTTTGGAGGTGGTGCACTGCTGGCCGCATTAAGTGTGGAGCTAATTGCCCCAACAGTGGAAGAAATTGTGGGTCAGGCTGCAAGCCCCACCGGTATGGGGCACGACCACGGTACAGCTCTGCAAACCATGGGTGCGCTTATTGTTGGCTGTTTGGGTGGTGGTTTTTTATTTTATACACTCGACGAATTAATAAACAGCAAAGGCGGTTTTTTGCGCAAAGTGGGCACTACCATTAATTTTTTAAAACATAAAAGTGGCAACACCACCATTACTTCCAAAGAGGTGGAAAAAGGACACAAAGAGGGTGTTGAGGAACACGGTGGCGCACCAATGGCTATTTGGCTGGGCTTGTTAATTGATGGTATTCCAGAAAGCTTTGTAATTGGCGCCGGATTTTTATCCTTGCTGTCAATAAAACTAGGTGCAGGCATAGAACCCGGATTTTCGGAAGTATTGCCATATACCTTAATTGCCGGTTTATTCCTTTCCAACTTTCCCGAGGCCCTTTCGGCCAGTTTGGGAATGAAAAAATCAGGCTTATCCACCGGTAAAATAATGTTATTGTGGATGTCCCTAGTATTGATTATTGCCATTGGTGCTCTGGTGGGTTACTACATTGGCTCATCCATTCCACACGAATTGGAAATTGGCATTGAAGGTCTTGCTGCAGGAGCCATGCTTACTATGATAGCCCAAACCATGATACCCGAAGCAGTTCACCTGGGAGGCACAAAAATTGTGGGATTGGCCACTCTGGTGGGTTATTTAAGCGCTGTGGCTTTTAAGATTTTTGAGTAGTTACCTGATTACAATGTCAGATTTTTCTCCAGTAAAAAAATGAGTTTTTCACGGGTAAGCTGTGCGTTAATTTCGCCTCTGAATGTAAGCGAAATGGCGCCGGTTTGTTCGCTCACTGTAATGGCAATGGCATCGGTGTTTTCGCTAATGCCTACCGCCGCTCTGTGACGCATGCCATAATGCACCGGAAAATCCTCGCGTTCTGTAACAGGCAACACACACCTTGCAGCCAATATGCGGTTGTCTTTAATAATAACTGCGCCGTCGTGCAGTGGCGAATTTTTAAAGAAAATATTTTCGAGCATACGAGCCGTTAAACCCGAATCAACCAGTTCGCCGGTGTTGATGTAAAATTTTAAATCCGATTTGCGTGCAATAATTATTAAAGCACCGGTTTTGGTAGCACTCATGTTTACACAGGCCATGGCAATTGCTTCCATGTCCAGTTCAATGGTTTCCGAATCTTCGGCTGCCATGTTAAATTTAAAGAGGCCCTTTAAACTTCGGTTTCGTAAAAATTCATTGGAGCCAATGTAAAGCAAAAACTTTCGTATTTCCTGCTGAAAGACAATCATCACCGCAATTACACCCACATTTACAAACTTCCCTATAATGGAAGAGAGCAGTTCCAAATCAAAGGCTTTAATAACAATGGAGGCAAAATAAATAAGTGCCAAACCAATAAAAATATTGATGGCAGAAGTACCTTTTACCAGATTGTAGGCCAGATACAAGATGATGGCCACCAATAAAATATCAATGGCATCGGTAATGCCAAAACTTATAAAATTTATGTGGTTAAGCCAAAGCACAATTATTTTTTCTGATCCAGCAAATAGTTTTCATACATCTGATGCACCAAACCGTCGGATAAACCAACCTGTGGCACAAACACCTTTTCAATGTCGGCATTTTTCATTACCGTCAGAAAAATTTTGGCTGCCGGAATAATTACGTCGGCACGGTCGGGTTTTAAGTCCAAACGTTCCACACGTTCCTGATAGGTGTAGGAACAGAGCATTTCGTAAATGCCTTTTAATTTATCGTAACTCAGATGTTTGGTTTCTTTTTTACCGCTGAGTTTAAATATTTTATTAATGTTTCCACCTGAACCGATGGCACTCAAAGGATGAATACCTATGGTATTGCGTTTTAACCAGGCTTTCATTTCTTCCCACTCTTCTTTACTCACTTTGTCGAGCAACATGCGCACGGTGCCAATGTTAAACGATTTGGCAGCCACCACTTTGTTGTCGAAATACAAGGTGAGCTCAGTGCTACCCCCACCAACATCAATGTATAAATAAGCATTTTTCGGATTAAGTAACTCCTCAATGTGGTTAGAGAATACCAGTGCGGCTTCCTTTTTTCCATCAATAATTTCGACCTGAATGCCCGTTTCGGCAAACACTTTTTCAATTATTTGCGGACCATTCGAGGCGTCGCGCATGGCACTGGTGGCCACTGCCTTATAGCCCACCACGCCATAAGCTTTTATTAGTTCCGAAAAACCTTTTAAAGCACCCACCAAACGGTTGGCTTTAATTTCAGAAATTTTTCCCTGCAAAAACACGTCTTCTCCCAAACGGATGGGCATACGAATCAGTTCCTCCTTGCTAAAATGGGGCTTTCCATCCACCAGATAAACACGGCTAAACAAAAGGCGCATGGCGTTACTTCCTATATCAATTGCTGCAAATACCATCGGCTGTAAATTAGTTTTTATCGGATTCTAAATAAAGCTCTTTTTCTTTCTTAAAATAATTGTAAATCTCATCCTGCACACGTACCTTTTTTTCGCCGGGTTTGGCCTTTTTGTAAGTGTTTTCCTGCTTTCGATCAATAATGCGCACTTTGGTGTTGCCCGAAAATTGAATATTTATAATGTCTTTTAACTGCTTACGCACTTCTTCATCATAAATGGGCACGGCCACTTCGCTGCGATTGTCAAGGTTCCGGCTCATCCAGTCGGCCGAAGAAATATAAATTTTTTCCTTGCCATTGTTGTAAAAAATAAACACGCGCGTGTGTTCCAAAAATTTGTCCACAATGCTGTAAGCATTTATGTTATCACTCCATCCTTCCATTTCGGTTACCAACGAACACATTCCACGAATTATCAACGTTATTTTTACTCCGGCCTTGCTTGCCTCATAAAGTTTCGAAATCATTTCCTTGTCCACCAAACTGTTCAACTTTAAAATAATGGAGGCATTTTTTCCGGCTTTGGCATACGAAATTTCTTTGCTGATTAATTGCAACAAATTTTTGCGCATGTAGAAAGGCGCCACCAGCAAATGTTTGAAGGTTTGCACCTTGAAATTGTTTTCGTAAAATTCAAATACTTTATTGAGGTCGGCGGCAATTTCTTTATTGGCTGTTAGCAACGAAAAGTCGGTGTAAATGCGCGATGTTTTTTCGTTAAAATTTCCGGTACCAATGTGGGCATAGTGCGTTTCCTTTCCACCTTCACGGGTGGTAATTACGATTAGTTTCGAATGCACTTTGAGGCCCGGTACGCCGTAAATAACCTTGGCCCCTTCTTCCTGCAATTTGTTGGCCCAGTAAATGTTGTTTTCTTCGTCAAAGCGTGCCTGCAATTCAACCAGCACCATTACTTTTTTACCGTTTTTAACAGCGTTTATCAAAGCATTGGCAATTTTAGAAGAGTCGGCCAAACGGTAAAGTGTAATTTTTATGCTTTCAACCAAAGGGTCGATGGAAACCTCGCGCAGTAGGGTAATAATATGGTTGTAGGTGTGGTAAGGATAGTGCAGCAAAATGTCTTTTTGACGAATAACATTTAACGTGGTGGTGGGATTTTTTGCCAGATTTTTGTGTTGCAAAGGCACTGGGTGATTGTACACCAAATCCTTTTCACCTAAATCTGGAAAGTCGATAAAATTTTTAAAATTGTGATAACGCCCACCGGGTATGGCATTGTCTTTTTTAGCCATGCCCAGTTTTTTCATAATGTATTTGAGCATGTCGTCGGGCATGGCGGCATCGTACACAAAGCGCACGGGCTGGCCTTGTTTGCGGGCTTTTACGCTTTTCGAAATTTTTTCGATCATGCTTTTGCTCACATCGTTATCAATGTCAAGTTCGGCATCGCGGGTTAATTTAACGTTGTATGCTTCCGAAGTTCGGTAGCCAAACACTTCAAAAATCTGATTGGTATTATAGCGTATCACATCGTCCACCAACATGATGTATTTTTTTTTGCCGTGTTGAGGCAAAATCACAAAGCGCGAACGGGCCTGCGATGGAATTTCGATGATGGCGTATTTGTTTTTTTTGTTATGGTGTTTGGATTCAAGTTTTAAATAAAGGTAACTGGCCTTGTCTTTTAAGTAAGGAAAGGGTTTGTTATCGTCAATCATTACCGGAAAAAGACTCGTTACCAATTCGTTATTAAAGTATTCGCTCACATAAATTTTTTGTGTGCTGGTGAGTTGTTTTTCGTTAATAATGAACACATTTTTAGTGGCCAGTTCCACCAGCAATTCCTGGTAAATGTTTTCGAAATTATTTTGTTGCTCAATTACCTTGCGTTGCAATCTGGTAAGTAGTTCTTTCGGGTCTTCGCCATACACCGAGAGTGCTTTTTTTCCAATTTTGGCCAAACGCTTAACGGTGGCTACACGCACGCGGTAAAATTCATCGCGGTTGTTACTAAAAATGCCCAAAAATTTTAGGCGTTCAATCAGTGGGGTGGTTTTGTCGGCGGCTTCCTGCAACACGCGGTCGTTAAAAGAGAGCCAGCTTATTTCGCGGTTAATGTAAGGAAATTCTTTACTTTTCATAATCTAAGTTCAATCAATCACGGTTCTTAAAATCTTTCGGAAACTGGTAATAATTTAATTTGCCTGATTTAGGTTCAATGGCTTTCCAGCTTTCTTTTTCAAAAGTAAAACTCAGGATGCCGCAAGTGGGCACGTTATCAAAAAATAAGTCATCGCTCAATAGATTTCCCAAATTGGTAATGCCGGGGTTGTGTCCAAAAAGCATCAGGCTGTTTTTAGAATCGTTTTGGCGGTTAATAATTTCAAACATTTCGGTGACGCTGCCTTCGTAAATGTCTTTTTCGAGTCTGAAATTTTTCATATCATACTCCATTGTGCGGGCAAAAATAAGGGCGGTGCTCAGCGCGCGGGTGGCGGTACTCGAAAGAATAAGCTCGGGTTGTTTTTTATTTTCTCTAAACCAGTTGCTGCTAAAATAGGCATCGCTGTAGCCGCGTTCGTTCAGGTGGCGGTCCACATCCTTTAGCAGTTCGCTGCCCCAGTCGCTTTTGGCGTGTCTTACAAGAATTAGTTCTTTCATTAATAATCAGTTAAAAAACAATTCAAATTAAGCTACTTTAAATCATAAATTTACACAAAACACTATTTTATTATGAGTAACAAATCAACAATAAAATGCCCTAAGTGCAACCATGAATTTGAAGCCTCAGACGCCTTTAGGGATGAGGTTCAAAAGGAACTGAATTTAAAGGCCCGAGATTGGCAGGCAAAACGTGAAGAAGAGTTTCGCAAACGTGAAGAAGGATTTCAACAACAACTTAACGAACAGTTAACAAAACAGAAACAATCAATTGAGGAAACTTTAAGGAAAAGTATCAGCACGGATTTTGAAAATAAAATCAAAATATTGAGTGATACCAATGCCGGTATTGAAGAAAAATTAAAAACAGCACGCGAAAAAGAGTTGCAGTTTCTTAAAAAAGAACAGGCATTAAAGGATAAAGAGGCCGAAATGGAAATTGCCATGCAAAAAAAGCTGATAGAAGAAAGAGGCGTTATATCTGAAGTAATTAAAAAACAGGAACAAGAG
Source organism: Bacteroidia bacterium (assembly GCA_020846335.1). Lineage (GTDB taxonomy): Bacteria > Bacteroidota > Bacteroidia > B-17B0 > Aurantibacillaceae > Aurantibacillus. The sequence goes on along the minus strand of JADLED010000249.1, from coordinate 337 downwards.
CGCACTGCCATGGCTTTTAGAGAGTATGAGAAGAAACTGGACGATCAAAAAAAATTAATAGAAGAAATGCAACGCAAGGCCGAACAAGGCAGCATGCAGTTGCAGGGCGAGGTGCAGGAACTTGCACTCGAAGAATTATTGCGCAGCGCCTATCCTTTTGATACCATTGAAGAAGTGGCCAAAGGCACCCGCGGCGCCGATTGCATGCAACATGTAAAAAATAATCTGGGACAGGCCTGCGGAAAAATTATTTACGAAAGCAAACGCACCAAAGCCTTTACCAACGAGTGGATTGAAAAACTGAAAATGGACATGCGCTCGCAACAGGCCGATATTG
>JADLED010000248.1 GCA_020846335.1 Bacteroidia bacterium | reverse complement strand
CACTATGTGGTTTGTTTTTTTAAGGTAAAGTTGTATTGAAGCGGAGTAACGCAAAATCATTTTCTTAGTGTACCTGAGTGCGCTTAGTGCCTTGGTGGTTTTCTCTATGCAAACTATGCGACTATGTGGTTTGTTTTTTTAAGGTAAAGTTGTATTGAAGCGGAGTAACGCAAAATCATTTTCTTAGTGTACCTGAGTGCGCTTAGTGCCTTAGCGGTTAATGTTTGTATGCAAAGACAAGGAGAAAATGAGCCGGTCTGATGTTTCCTTTATAACTCTACAACCCTGATAAAATCCAAAAATTTCCACCAATTGCCGCTAGTGCCCGATCTCTCCATCACCAATCCCCATCGCTGCCGCCACCGCCCGAGTCGCCACCATCGCCACCACCAAAATCAAATCCCGAATCAGAATCGTTGTTAGAACCACTATCGTCATTGTAAGAAGAATTGCCGGAATAATAATAATCTGAACCACTGCTCCAGCCGCTCGAAGATGTATTAAAACGCTGTGTCATTATGGCAATAATAACAAGCGCCAGAGCACCTAAAAAAGGAAGCAGCGCAAAAATTATTGCTGCAATCATCAGTTTCTTTCGGTAATCGCGTGGGTGTGGCGAATGTTGTTTTATCAGATAAAATACCAACAGAAATAGCAACACGTTAGCTATAAAAGCATAAAGCAGCCAAATGCCAGTATTGCTTTTTTTAGGTGAAGCCTTAAACTCCTTACCAATTCTACTGCTCAAGGCGTTAATGCCCTTATCCAAACCTAAAAAATAGCGGCCTTGTTTAAATTCAGGCGCCATCACGTCACTCTGTATCCGTTTGGTAGCCAAATCGGGCAGGGCACCCTCCAAACCGTAGCCTGTGTGAATGCGAAATTTGTGCTCTTTCACAAAAATGGCAATGAGCACACCGTTGTTTTTACTGCTGCCAATTTTCCAGGCATGAAAAATTTCCTGACACAACTGACTCATGTCGCGCCCACGCAACGAATCGGTGATGTAAACAAAAAACTGGTTAGAAGTGCGGTCCTGATAAGCTTTAAGTTTGGCGTTAAGGTTTTGCTGTTCCGGCAAGGTAAGCAGGGCCGAACGATCGGTAACATAATTTTGAGGTTGTGCCGGAAACTCCGCGGCACCCAGCCATACCGGTAAAGCCAATATTAAAAACAAAAGGCGTTTTAGCATGGCATTAAATTACTCAAAAAATTGATTTCGAACTTAAACAAATGGCCAAGCAAATTCACAGAATCTGCACTCGATCACTCAAGCAAAAAAAGGCTTACAGTTTAAAAAACTTCATAGGGAACAATAGAAACAAAAAACCCTGCACCGGTTAAGCGCAGGGTTAATGAGTTATTGTGCGATCTTACAAAATCAGCATCACATCGCCATACGAGTAGAAACGGTATTTTTCTTTAATGGCTTCCTTGTAGGCTTTCATTACCAGATCGTATCCCCCAAAGGCACTCACCATCATTAGCAGCGTGCTTTCTGGCATGTGAAAATTGGTAATCATGCAGTTGGCAATACTAAAATCGTAAGGCGGAAAAATAAATTTGTTGGTCCAGCCCACATAAGGGTTTAAGTGGCCGGTAGTGGATACCGAAGTTTCGATGGCTCGCATGGCCGTAGTACCCACAGCGCATACTTTTCTCTTTTTGTCCTTAGCGGCGTTTACAATTTTGCAGGTATCGCTGCTTATTAAAACTTCTTCGCTTTCGGTTTTGTGTTTGGTTAAATCTTCCACTTCCACCGTGCGGAATGTGCCCAGGCCAATGTGGAGAGTAAGTGGGGCAAACTGCACGCCTTTAATCTCGAGGCGTTTTAAAAGTTCGCGGCTAAAGTGCAGGCCGGCAGTTGGAGCAGCCACAGCGCCTTCGTTTTTGGCAAACACGGTTTGGTACCTTTCGGTATCTTCGGGCTCAGCGGCACGTTTAATGTATTTAGGCAATGGGGTTTCGCCCAAATCGTATAATATTTTGCGGAATTCTTCGTAGCTGCCATCGTATAAAAAGCGCAGGGTACGGCCACGCGATGTCGTATTGTCAATCACCTCTGCTACCAAACTATCGTCTTCGCCAAAATACAATTTATTACCAATGCGTATTTTGCGGGCAGGATCCACCAACACATCCCACAGGCGGCTTTCGGCGTTTAATTCGCGGAGCAAAAACACTTCTATTTTAGCACCTGTTTTTTCCTTGTTCCCGTACATGCGGGCCGGAAAAACTTTGGTATCGTTGAGAATAAGAACATCCCCATCGTCAAAATAATTAATCACATCTTTAAATTTTTTGTGAGTAATTTTTCCGGTTGCTCTGTCAACCACCATCATCCTGGCATCTTCGCGGTTTTTGGTAGGGTACTCTGCCAGCAATTCCTTAGGCAGATTAAACTTAAACATTGATAACTTCATAGTATCTTTTAAAATAATTGGTAAGAAAATGAAATGATTTTCGGTTGGAATGAGCCACTCTTAAATGAGCAATGTTTGCTCCGGGCCCAGTTTCAGAAAATAAATGTCATAATCTTACGGGATTAATACGGGGGGCAAAATTAAAACAAAATCCGGACTTTGATACCTAATTAAAGCATAAAAATGTATAAATACCCAATATTGGTAAAAAACCGGCATTTTATGGTTATTTTTATGCGTTTTCAGTTAAAAAATACGCAAAAACATGAAATTTTCATCCCGAATTAAGAAAGCCCTGGTGGCATTTTCGCTCATTACAGTGCTTTTACTGGGTTTGGCCTTTAGTCCCGACTACTTCGAAATCAGCAAAAATCTCGACATTTTTAATGCCGTTTACCGCGAACTCAACGTGTCGTATGTGGATGGTACCAAGCCAGGACAACTGATGAAAACCGGCATTGATGCCATGCTCAATAGTTTAGACCCTTACACCGTTTATTATACCGAAAATGACATTGAAGATTACCGCTACATGACTACGGGTGAGTATGGCGGCATTGGTGCCACTGTGCTCGATATGAACGGAAAAATAATTATTACCGACCCCTATGAAGGTTTTGCGGCCTACAAGGCAGGCTTAAGGGCCGGCGACCAGATTGTGGAAGTGAATGGCATTAACGTAGTGGGCAAAAAAACCGAAGACATCAGCACACTTTTAAAGGGCACTGCCGGTACCAATCTAACACTTAAAATTTTAAAACCTGCACAAAAGGATCCGGTGGCCGTTTCAATAGTGCGCGAAGAAATAAAAAACAAAGCAGTGCCCTATTTTGGGTTGTTACCTAATTCCGAAACAGGCTACATTAAACTGGTATCGTTTACCGAAAATTGCAGCGGCGAGGTAAAAGAGGCCTTAATGGATTTAAAAGGCAAAGGTTGTAAAAATCTGGTGTTGGATTTAAGAGGTAATTTAGGTGGTCTCTTAAACGAGGCGGTAAACATTGTAAACTTTTTTATTGATAAAGGGCAGGAAGTGGTGTTTACAAAAGGCAAAGTGCAGGAGTGGGATCATCCTTACCTTTCGGTAAATAATCCGGTGGACACACAAATGCCTTTGGTGGTTTTGGTGGACGAAAATTCGGCTTCGGCTTCAGAAATTGTGTGTGGTGCCCTTCAGGATTTAGACAGAGCCGTGATTGTGGGCAAACGAACTTTTGGAAAAGGATTAGTGCAACAAACCAAACAACTCATTTACAATGCACAGATAAAAGTAACTGTGGCCAAATACTACATACCCAGCGGACGTTGCGTGCAGGCTTTGGATTACAGCAATAAAGATACCGATGGCCGTGTGGAAAAAGTACCCGATAGTTTAATCACCGCTTTTAAAACCAAGGGCGGTCGCATTGTATACGATGGTGCCGGAGTAATGCCCGATGTAAAAACAAAAGAAGAAAAGTATGCCAACGTGCTAATGAGCCTGGTAAGCAAGCACCATATATTTAATTATGCCACCGAGTTTGTGTTAAAGCACAAAGACATTGCCTCCGTAAAAGATTTTGCACTCAGCGATGCCGATTACAATGATTTTACAGTGTTTTTAAAGGATAAGGAATACAATTACAAATCGCGCGAGGAGATAGAACTGGAAGAATTTAAAAAAGGTGTGGAAGAGGTAAATGGCTTTGATGCCATTAAGCAGGAATACGAAACACTGGCCAATAAACTTAAAAACGATAAAAAGGAAGATTTGGTAAAACATAAAAATCAGATTAAAAAGTACCTTGAAGAAGAAATTGCGGGCCGTTATTATTTTCAAAAAGGCCGGATAGAGTATGGTTTAAAACACGATGAAGACATTGCCGAAGCACTAAAAATTGTGTCGGATGCCAACAGGGTAAAAAGCATTTTAACCACGGTGGATAAACCCACCAAGCCGTTTAATGTAAAGAAGAAGTTTTAGGTAACGGGGCTTTTTGTGGAAATAAAACCACTAAGACACTCACTACACTGAGAGGCACTTATAGTAAATAAACTCGGCGCCTTTGTATTCAAAACATACCACATAGTCACATGTTGGCATAAAAAATTGTTTACCGGAAACCATGGAGACACTGAGCGCACTTAGATACACTAAGAAAAACGACCCCACGTTCAATTGTCCCTCTGAGCTCACACATTAAAAAAAGTAAGCCCGAAAACCGCGCCCAACCGTATATTTTTCATAATACTACAAATCGTAGCAAGACACTGCTACAAATCTCCCATACATTTGTGCATAAGTTAGCAGTTACAGTGGAAAAGAAGAGAAAGCAAAACAGCAACCAAACACTAACTTTAATTAAACGCGTAAACAATAAATAAGTATATATCATGGCAAAGAAAAACACAGACGATGTAATGGAAGCAATGGAATCTCAAACCAACGCGGCACTTAAAAAATCGGTAAACTCCGAAAAATTAAAAGCTCTCCAGTTAACATTAGACAAACTTGAAAAAACGTATGGCAAAGGCACCATCATGAAACTTGGCGACAGTCAGGTGGATGCAATAGAGGCCATTTCCACAGGCTCTTTGGGTCTTGACATTGCCCTCGGCATTGGTGGTTTACCAAAAGGCCGTGTGGTCGAAATTTATGGCCCTGAATCTTCAGGTAAAACCACTCTGGCCATCCATGCCATTGCCAGTGTTCAAAAAGCAGGCGGCATTGCAGCTTTTATTGATGCCGAACATGCCTTTGACCGTTTTTATGCCGAAAAATTGGGTGTAAATACCGAAAACCTTTTAATATCGCAACCCGATAATGGCGAACAGGCACTTGAAATTGCCGATAACCTGATTCGCAGTGGAGCCGTGGACATTGTGGTAATTGACTCCGTGGCAGCATTAACACCACAAGCTGAAATTGAAGGCGAAATGGGCGACAGCCGCATGGGTTTGCAGGCACGTTTAATGAGCCAGGCATTGCGCAAACTTACCGGAACCATTAATAAAACAGGATGCTGCTGCGTGTTTATTAACCAGTTGCGCGAAAAAATTGGCGTAATGTTCGGTAACCCCGAAACCACTACCGGTGGAAATGCCTTAAAATTTTATGCCTCCGTGCGTTTGGATATTCGTCGCATTAGCCAGTTAAAAGAAGGCGATACAGTGTCGGGTAACCGTGCACGTGTGAAGGTGGTAAAAAACAAACTGGCTCCTCCTTTCCGTCAGGCTGAATTCGACATTATTTTTGGCGAAGGCATTAGCAAAGTGGGCGAAATTATTGACATTGGCGTTGAAAAAGGAATCATTAAAAAAGCGGGATCGTGGTTTAGTTACGACGATACCAAATTAGGACAAGGTCGCGATTCAGTTAAAGCACTGTTTGCCGAAAATCCTGATTTGGCCGATGAAATCGAAAACAGAATTAAGGAGGCTTTGGCCGCCGAAGTAGCAGGCGATAACTAGTTGAGATCAGTTATTGTTTTATAAAATCATTTTTGCCCTGGCGCATAAATGAGATTTGTTAACAGAAACCATTCCCCCTAAGGAGTGGTTTTTGTTTTTTGATAAGTAATGTTTTTGTTGGAATTGAATGGTGAAAACCTTTACACAAAATTGAGATTTAAAAAAGAGTTGAACAGATTCAGTATTTTTACCACTGTTTTTATGTCCAACTTAATCTACAAACCAAAACCCATAAAGTGAACAATTCGCCTCAGCAAAAACTTTACGGACTCGATCACCTGAGGGCATTGGCCATTACTATGGTTTTCTTTTTTCACTACTATATATTAAGTGGGGGCGAGCCGCCCTGGTTGCCAAAACTGGCCGGATTTGGCTGGACAGGGGTGGACCTGTTTTTTGTATTAAGTGGTTTCCTAATCTCACAACAACTATTTGCGCAAATTAAACAGGGGCAAACAGTTTCGTTGAAACAGTTTTTTACAAAACGTTTTTTCAGAATTATACCGGCCTTTGCAGTTACGCTGGCCCTTTATTTTTTCTGGCCATACTTCAGAGAAAAAGAGAGCCTTCCACCTTTATGGAAATTTTTAAGCTTCACTCAAAATTTAGGATTAAACATAAAGGATTTTGGAACCTTTTCTCATGCCTGGTCCTTGTGTGTGGAAGAACATTTTTATTTACTCTTGCCTCTCCTGCTTATTGCTCTGCAACGCACAAACTACATGCACCGTGCGGTTTGGCTGCTGCTAATGTTGGTGGCTTTTGGATTTTTTATCAGGTATTACAGCTTCACCCGTTTGTATGTGCCAAAAATGGAAGAAGAAAACGGCTGGTTAAACTGGTATAAATTTATTTATTATCCCACCTACAACCGTTTAGATGGTTTACTTGCAGGCGTTGGCATTGCGGCCATTTATCAGTTTAAACCACTACTTTGGAACAGGCTTTCTAAATTTGGAAACCTGTTTGTGGTTCTGGGCCTGATACTTTTAACAGGGGCTTATTTTTTGTGTGAAGACCAACAATCGTTCGGTGCATCGGTGTTTGGATTTAGTATGGTGGCTATGGGATACGCCTGTTTGGTGGTGGTGGCAATTAGTCCAACGTGTTTTTTATTCAGGTGGAATTCTAAAATAAGCAGCGGCATTGCCACACTCTCGTATGCCATTTATTTAACGCATAAAGGGGTCATTCACATCACACACGAATTACTTTCAAACAACAACATCTCAGAAAATGGACGACTCGTTATTTGTGTGTTCACCTGCATGGCCGCTGCATTATTGTTGCATCTGGCAGTTGAAAAACCATTCATGAAAATCAGAAACAGACTACTGAATTAAAGCGCAGTTCAAGAACCGAAATTTATTCCAATGAAGTTAACAGTGTTCACACAATGGAATTTCTGCACCATGGCTACAAGAAGGAGTCACTAAAATTAAAAGTACTTTTTGAGGAATGGCTATATAACAAAGCCTGTACCATATTCGCAATAGGAGTATTTGGTAAGTAATAAACCAGAATGGTTGAAAGAAAAGCAAGCACAAAACCACCTGCTGTGCAACAAAATGGTAGATTTATCAAAAAAATAAATATGAAAATAAAATTATTTCTGCTGGCGCTCAGTGCCCAATTTATTCTGAATGCGCAAAACGACCAGTTATCGAAACTGCAATATGGCTACCTAACCGGCGCCACCAAAGGCTGGGTGCTGATGAGTTTTATGACCGTGGATAATGAAAAACCCTACGAAAGCATACAACAACTATCAGATTGTGTGAGAAGCTATGAATTGCATTTTTACACAAATGGTACCTATTCCGACATTCCAACCAAAACCAATTGCCCTGATCAAATGATTGAACGCGAAAACGGAACCTGGAAACACAAGGCTATTAATGTGGGGCACGGTATGGAATTTTTAATTTTGGAAGACAGTAAAATAAAACACAATACCAAAATGTGGTACGTGGTGCGCATCTCCGAAAACCGTCTGGTGTTTGCCGAGCAGGGGGGCAACAACTGGCCTAATCATTTTCTGGTTTACAAAAAGAAGGAATAGAGTTGGGGATACAATGTTCTGATGGTTAAGTGTAAATTTGAAACACAAAACAATTTGAATCGGAATGGAATATAGCGCTATTAAAATCGGAAACGAACAGATTAGTATTAAAAGTCTGCATCAATGGCAAACATACGCCGGCCTGCTCGAAGGCCTGCCAACCGACCGAATGAATAAAAATATTTTGGAAAGAGCTTCGGAAAGCGCGAAAAAGTACACCCACATTAACACCGTACACATTATAGAACCCACGCAAACACCAATAGCTTACGAGGGCAAATACCCTTTTGGCACGCCCATGCAATTGCCGGGTTATGTGTGCGTGGCCGAACTTTCTAAATTTGGCGCAGCAAGAGATAAAAACCGCGACGGCTCTATGCTGGCATTGGTTTGGTTTCAGGAAGAATACGCTTTTCCCATAAATGCCGAAATACTAAAAAAAATGGAACAACTGAACTGGAACGAGTTGGCTGAGGATTTTGATTATTAAAAACTAAGTAAACACATATATATCTAAATCTTTGACCGCTAATGAGGATTTTCTTCAGAAGGGAGAATGTGATTTAAAAATTTATTATCTTTATTATACAGTCAGGAGAAAAGCTCCGACCAAAAGCAGTAAAACAATAATAAATGGGTATAATTGACTCTACAGAAAAACTGGTAAAAGTACTAAGCTGGATTAAAATAGCGCTTTCGCCCATCATACTGGGGGCCATTATTGGCGGAATTATTTATGCCAATAAACCGGACACTACCGGCCTGTTGATAGCCGCTTTCCCGGCTGTGGCAGGCATAATTGGTGGGGTATTTTTAGCCATGTGGGTTTCTAAAAAACACGGTGTCACCGAATTTCATCCCGGCCTGCGTTCAACCCCCGATTGGGACGAGATGGACAGACAGAAAAAACAATAACATTTAGGCCTTAGTTTTAAGTATTAAAATAAGCAAACGCCTAATCTCAATGTCGGAACTGGAAACATACATACAATCGTATTTTGGCATTGAACAAAAAGAGATGGCCACCATTGCCGCATTGTTTAAACCCGAAGATCTTAAAAAAGGCGATTATTATTTAAAAACAGGAAAGCTCTGCAATAAACTCAGCTTTATAAAATCGGGCTTGTTGCGCATTTATGTTAAAGACGAAAACAAAGAGGTCACACAATGGATTTCAACCGCCGGATATTTTGTTACGGATTTAAGCAGTCTGGTTTTTCAAAACCCGGCCCGCTGGACCATTCAGGCACTGAGCGATGTGGAACTTTACACCATTAGCCGCAACGATTATAACCGCATAGGCAAATTAATACCCGACTGGCACCAGCTCGAAAAGCTCTTCATTGCCAAATGCTTTACCATGTTAGAAGATCGCATTTTTTCACATTTATCAATGAGTGCCGAAGAACGTTACGCTTTTTTCTTTGAGCACAACAAAGAACTCTTTAATCAGGTCCCGCTGCAATACATTGCCTCCATGCTTGGCATGACTCCCGAAACCTTTAGCAGAATACGTAAAAAAACCATCCGCTGATTTCTTGATATTTGTCAAGCCGACGCATTAAGTTCCTTAGCACCTTTGTTTTATTAAAAACAAATTATGTCTAAAGAAATTAAAACCGAAATTGTGATTCAGGCATCGCCCGAAAAAGTGTGGAAGGAGTTTACCAACTTTAAAACTTATTCCGAATGGAACCCGTTTATTAAATCCTTAACCGGCGAAACAGAAAAAGGAAAACACCTTGTTGTTCGCCTTGAACCACCAAATGCAAAAGGCATGACCTTTAAGCCAAAAGTGCTGACCTTTGAAAAAAATAAGGAACTGCGGTGGTTAGGCCATTTGTTTGTGCCCGGATTATTTGACGGGGAACATAAATTTGAACTGATTGATAACCAAAATGGAACCACTACCTTTATCCAAAGTGAAAAATTTAATGGCATATTGGTGCCTTTATTTGGCAAAATGTTGGACGTGAATACCATGAATGGATTTAGATTAATGAACCAAAAATTAAAAGAATTGGCTGAATCCTAAGTGTATTCTGGTAGAAAAACTGGGACAAATGTAGTGTTAACCGGCCTTATAGGCTCTAATATT
>JADLED010000247.1 GCA_020846335.1 Bacteroidia bacterium | reverse complement strand
TCCGGAGGTACCACCGTCTGAAGGCGGTGCTTCGTAATAAAAAGTTGGCTGCGCTATGGCCACAGTGGCAGCGCTTAAAATGAAGACAATTTGTAGTAAAATTTTTTTCATGCTGGATGAGTTAGAGTGTTTAGTATTATAAAAATAGCAAATTAAGCCTTGTTAAAAAATTATTTAACGTTTGGCATCAAAAAAAAGTAGAATTCAAAAAAAATCTTTTACTGTCCAGTAACGAAGCAAACACTGCGGCGATAATGTTTGCGTGATGCCGATCTTATTAATTCGGAATAACAGTTGGTTTTATAAATCAGATGGTTTGGTTTTTAAGCGTGTTCACAATTTCAATAAATGCGTCCAGATCGGCTTTATTGCTTGCCAAACCCACCGAAATACGGCTGGCTCCACGCATGGTGCCTAAATAGGCAATCATGTCGTAATAATCGCCTTTGTCGCGGCTTAAAAAATAATCCGAAAGTTGTCCCTCTGTGATGTGATTATTTATTTCGTCGATGCCGGGATTGCAAAAACAACCGGAGCGGATGGAAATCATTTTTTGATTGCACTGATTTTCTATTCGTTGAAAAGGGATGATTTTTCCGTTGGCATCAAAAAAATTCATGATAAGGCTGCCACCTCTGTTTTCAAAGGTTTCGGGGCCAAATATTTTTACAATGGGATTTCCGTTGCTGTGTTTTAATTTTTTTAATTCGTTGTAGAGATAGTGTGCCAATGAGTTTACCCGTTTAGAAATGCGATCAATACCAATTGATTCAATGTATTCTAATCCGGTTTTAATGGCCGGAATGTTGTTAAAGTTAAGTGTGCCGTCTTCAAAACGTTCGTGCCCTTCGGCTAAAAATTTATTTTGACTTACCACCGAAACCAGGGTAACCGTGCCACCTGCAAACCAGGGTTTAATGAGTTTGTGGTAGGCCGATTTTTTAATGAGCAAACAACCAATGCCGGTGGGGTAACCAAATATTTTGTAAAACGACATGGACACATAATCCGGTGTGTGTATTGATAAATCCAGTTTGGAAGAAGGAACAAAAGCGGCTGCATCCAGCAACACGTCAAATCCTTTGTTCTGAGCATATTTTATCCAGCTTAAATTGTGTTTTACTCCCGAAACGTTGGATTGGGCGGGAAAAGCAAAAAGGTTGGCATTGCTGGTTGGCGTTTCGTTAATAATCTGTTCGAGTCGTTGATGGTTTATTTGCAGGTCTTCGTACTGAACGGGAACATAGTTTGATTTTCCTTTTTTATTCACACAAAATTCGCGAATACCGTTTACTGAATTATGGTTATCACTTAATAACACAAAAGTGCTTTTTTCAGTAAAAGGATAACTTTCGCCCACTATTTTTAATGCGCCGGAAGCATTTTGAGTAAACACGCAGTAGTAATCCTGTGCATTAAAATACTCAAGAATTTTTTTACGTGCATCTTCAACCAGTTGCGTGGCTTTTTGCGAGGTTGGGTTGGTGGAGTGTGGATTTCCGAGCACATTGCCAAGAAGCATTTGGTGGTGTTTGTTTATGAGTGAGGCAGGGTAGAGGTTGCCTCCGGTGTAATCCAGATATACCTGATTTTGTTCATCCAAAATGGCATATTCTTTTTGGCGCAAGGTTTTAAAAAAAGTTTCATCAAAAAGTAATTCGTTTGCTAAAGCGCTTGGTTGAAGTGGTTCACTCATGGTTATTGGAGTTTGAGATTTTGATTTATATAAAACAAATAAGCAGTAAAACAGTGTTTAAATATACTGATTTGGTTAAAATAAAAAAGGCTGCTTTAAATCCGATAGGTTTTTCCTTAATTTGAAAAAGGAAACGCCTTACAGGTGGCCCTGCAAGGCGTTTTAAATGTCCATATCTAAACCCCAAAATAGATACGGACAGTTAAAAGTAACTTTATTAATGAAGAGACAAAGTTGTTTTTTTGTAAAGTAACAAACCAACTATTAACACTAAATCTAAAATCTAAATGTTAAAATTATTTTTTTGCATCGGCTAAAAACTGAGCCAAACCGCTATCTGTTAATGGATGTTTTAGTAAAGCTGTGATGGCACTTAACGGGCAGGTGGCCACATCGGCACCAATCATGGCGCACTCAATAATGTGCATTGGATGACGCACGCTGGCTGCCAGAATTTGTGTTTCGTAACCGTAGTTATCATAAATCACTCGAATGTCTTCAATTAAACGCAAGCCATCGGTGCTAACATCGTCCAAACGGCCAATAAAAGGCGACACGTAAGTTGCTCCTGCTTTTGCAGCCAACAAGGCTTGTCCGGCAGAGAATACCAAAGTGCAATTGGTTTTAATGCCTTTTTCGGTAAAATATTTTATGGCTTTTACACCATCTTTAATCATCGGAATTTTTACCACAATGCGTTCGTGCAATTCTGCAAGGGCTTCGCCTTCTTTTACCATTCCTTCGTAATCGGTGGCAATTACTTCGGCACTTACATCGCCGGTAACAATGTTACAAATGTCAACGTAATGTTTTAAAATATTGTCCTGTCCTTTAATGCCTTCTTTAGCCATTAAGGATGGATTGGTGGTAACCCCGTCTAATACGCCAAGGTCTTGTGCTTCTTTAATTTGTGCCAGGTTGGCGGTGTCAATAAAAAACTTCATTTTAATAATAATTTTAGGCCCGAAAGATAAAGGATAGCAAGCGATAATT
>JADLED010000246.1 GCA_020846335.1 Bacteroidia bacterium | reverse complement strand
TTTGATTCAAATCAAAAAACAGTTATCTTCGTTTTAAAGCGTGCGTAAACGAATGAATGCCAATAGTTGAAATAACACGCGCAGCATTGCACCCAATGAAATCCTGTAAAACAAACAAAATAAATTACCTGGCATCCGGCTTAAGCATTGCTCTTTGCGCACTGTTTATGGGCTGCCAGCCAACCATTAAAGACAAAACCAACATGGAAGAACAAAAAAATGAGGCGACTAAAAACCTTGTAACCAACAACACCCCAAAAGTAACCGGTATAGGCGGCATTTTCTTTTTTTCGGAAAATCCAAAAGACATGAAAGATTGGTATGCAAAAAACTTAGGGCTCGAAATCAATGCCTGGGGTACCGTAGGCTTTGAATCGAGAAACCTCGAGCAACCCGAAGTGATTAACAACACGCAATGGAGCCCATTTAAAAAAGGAAGCGATTATTTTGCCCCTTCAAAAAAGGAATTTATGATTAATTACCGGGTGCAAAACATCGAAGGCATGGTAGAGCAGTTTAAACAAAACGGAGTTACCGTGCTCGATAGCATTGCCACTTACGAATACGGAAAGTTTGTACACATTATGGACACCGAGGGCAATAAAATTGAACTCTGGGAGCCTGCCGGCGAAGACCGAAGAGAAATTGAACCGAAAAAATAGTCCGGTTTTATTACTATGGAAAGACACAAAATTTTTGCAATGGCCTTTGCCAGTGTATATCCACACTACATCAACAAAGCCGAAAGAAAAGGCCGAACCAAAGCCGAAGTGGACACCATTATATGCTGGTTAACCGGCTACACGCCAAAAGCCCTGCAACAACAGATTGATAAAAAAACAAATTTCGAAACCTTTTTTGAAAAAGCCCCCCGCCTGCATCCAAATGTTTCTAAAATTACCGGTCTTATTTGCGGTTACCGAGTGGAAGAAATTGAAGACCCTTTGATGCAAAAAATACGCTACATGGATAAACTGATAGACGAATTGGCAAAAGGAAAAGCCATGGAAAAGATTTTGAGGGCCTGAGTTGACGCTTCGACTCTGCTCAGCGCGAGGAGTTGAAAGTTCAAAGTTTAAAGTTCAAAGTTGAAAGTTGACGCTTCGACTAGGCTCAGCGCGAGGAGTTCAAAGTTGACGCTTCGACTAGGCTCAGCGCGAGGAGTTCAAAGTTGAGAGTGGGGAGTGAATTTTACTTCTCTTTGGCACCATTATTAATCCAACATTGAATTAAATCCAATTGCGCTTTTGGCAATTTTGCACCACCCTGCGGCATGCTGGCGGGTGGTAAATCATCAATTACTCTTTTTTTAAGTTTTCCCCCACTAGCCTTGTCTTTTAATAAAGCATAAGTGCTCAGGTCAAAACCACTGCTCAGTGTTCCGGGCGCATGGCAGGCATTACAATTAGTGACAATAATTGGACGGATGTGTTTTTCATACGTAATGGTATCGCAGGTATTGATAGCTGCTACCGGCGCGGCCACAGGCTGTTTGCCCACATCTTTTTTACAGGCAATTACCACAACTACTAAAAAACAAACAACAAAAACTATTTTTATTTTACCCATTGATGACTCACAATATGTTAGATAAAAATAGAAAACTTTTTCCATACACCGGTTCATTTTAAAAAATTAACCAGTACTTTGGATTATATTAATCTGCATTATGTACAAAACTTTTACTTCCATTCTCTTCTGTCTTTCCATAGCCTTAACAGCGCAGGAAGACAAAAAAAACAACCTGATAACCACTACCGGCGATGTGGCCAAACTCATTGTAGCCAAACAAAAATTATATGCCGGCAACTATAACGGTGCCCTCAGCATTTATCACGAAGTAGAAAAAAACGATCCAAAAAATGCGTCCATAAAATATTACATTGGCTTGTGTTACTTTAACATGGCACAAAATCAAAACGCCAAAGAAAGTTTAAACAAAGCCATCGAATTAAGAGACGGCGTTGAACCAGCCACCTATTTTGTGCTTGGACAAATTTTTCACAACGAAGGAGACATTGATAAAGCACTCGAACACTTTACCACTTTTACTAACTCTAAAGGCGGTAGCAGCGAAACCCAACAACAGGCCGCCGTTTATATGGAACAATGCAACACCGCCAAACGATTAATGGCCAGTCCATGGAAAGTAAACATCAGCAACCTTGGCAACGAAGTAAACAGCCGCTTTGATGATAAAAACCCATGCATTACCGCCGATGGAAAAAAACTGGTATTTACCACACGCCGCCCCGAAAGTGCTAAAGACATGGTGGATTTTGAAGGCGATGGCAAATTTTTCGAAAACGTTTACCTGAGTCAACTCGATAGCGCCAAACAATTATTCATCAGCGTTTCGCCGCTCGATAAACACATCAACAGCCCTGCTCACGATGCCTGCACCAGCATTTCGCCCGATGGCAAACAACTTTTTATTTACCGCAACGACATCAACAATAAAGAATCGCGTGGTGGAAATGTATTTGTGAGCAAACAACTCAGTGGCAAATGGAAAAACCCTGAAAACCTTGGCAAACCCATTAACACCACCGCCAATTGGGAAGGTGGCGTGTGCGTATCGCCCGATGGCAAGCGGTATTTTTTTACCAGCGAACGCAAAGGCGGATTTGGTGGCAGCGATATTTGGATGGTGGAACGCAAATCGAAAAAAGTTTGGGGAGAACCAATTAACCTTGGCG
>JADLED010000245.1 GCA_020846335.1 Bacteroidia bacterium | reverse complement strand
CTGCAGGCGGATTATAATAAGCTTCGGGTGCTAAATATGGAGCTGGGGCAATTGGCACGCCATCTTCCATTAATAAAATATTTACCGAACGCCTTGGATAGGAGCCTCTGATACCAACGTTTAAACGGTTTGAAATACCCATATCGCCCGATACATTTAGGCCGGAAACTTTTTTAAGAATTTCTTCTGTTCCTATTGGTTTGCTAAGTTCAATATCTTTTGAAGAGACAATTACATTAGAACCCTGGTACCTGGTGGAATACGACGAAGGACTTTCGGTAATAATTACCTCGTTAATCTGAATGGCATTTTCTTTTAATTCAATAAGCGGTAGGTTTATTATTTCGTTTTCAGAAACAACAGCTACCGTTATTTCTTTTTTTTCGTAACCTAATAAAAGAACCGAAAGATGGTGTTGACCAACAGGTAACTTATCGAATTGAAAGTTGCCGCTTGCATCGGTGTTTTTAATTACCTTACTGTTAAGAATCACCATTACATTCGCTAAGCCGCCTCCCTCATTTTCGCGGGTAATTTTTCCGCTTAGACATGCATTTTGTGAGCGTAAAAAAGTGTTGAAAAGCAGAAAAGGTAAGAGCAGTATAAAATTTTTCATATCAAGCTTCGTAATAGTGGTGGTTGTTATCGAAAACAAAATTCTTATTTAGATAGTATCTAAACAATACCTAAAAAAAGGTAGGAGGTATAAAATTGATTGACTGAATATGCATTAGTAAACCAACAACATAATTTTTTGATGGCATACTAAATTGTACAACCTTTAAAAACGCTGAAGCACAAGCAAGTTGGATGTAAATACAAAAAGTGTAAAATTTATTATTTACCTGAAATTAAATTTGAGATATGAAAATTTAAAATCTGGAAATTCTAAATTATTAGATTGGAAGTTGAGATAAGAAAGTTAATTACCGAGTTGATTATTTGTTTAAGATAATTTTTTCTGTTTTAATCAAGACCCCATCCACAACCAATGAATAAAAATACAACCCGTTATTATACTCGTTTGGAAGATAAATGTGATCAAATACATCGGTTACTTTATACGATTCGAGTTGTTTGCCCTGGCTGTCTCTCACTTCAATTACTGCAGATTTGTAATTTTTTGGAAGTTCGTATTTTAGTTTAAGTTGAGTGGATGCAGGGTTAGGGTAAAAAATTGGATCCGATGAATTAACGGTACCTTTATCAGGTTTGGCCATTGAGGTAACTGTGCCATTGGTACAAACAATGCAGGGCAGGCTGCCGGGAAGGTTGTAATATTCATAACCAACCGGATTAGGATAACCAACCGCAAGACGCATTACTGTTTTAACGCCATCAAACACAATAAACTGATCGTTGAGTG
The DNA here is from genome assembly GCA_020846335.1 of Bacteroidia bacterium. Taxonomy (GTDB): domain Bacteria; phylum Bacteroidota; class Bacteroidia; order B-17B0; family Aurantibacillaceae; genus Aurantibacillus. Next base: position 16,505 of record JADLED010000245.1, on the reverse strand, counting down.
TTCCATTAGAATTGGCAGTATTCGCAGTAGAAATGGCCATAGTTACGGAATCCCGATAAAAAAGTTGTGTTCCGTTTTCATTAAAAATATAGAATTTAGAGGATACACTTGAAGTGCCCGCGGTGGTTATTGCGTATTCAATTAAACTATTGTTATCAAAGAGTGTTTCTGTAACAAAATATATGTTGCTACCGGAAGTGGTAACCGTTGGAATGTTAATGCTTTTAAATAAAGTATAGTTGGTGTTATAAATTTGAATAACATTGCTAATCTTATTAATCCATACATATTTGTAACCACTAATCGACAACTTATCGAGATAGGGGCCACTGATATGGCCTAAAGAAGAGTTATAACGATAGTTGAAACTAATTTGCGCATTTACAAAATTAACTGTTGCAGCAAACAAAATAAGGTAAAGGATTTTTTTCATGGCTTAAGGTTTTATATTTAACCAAAGATACCCCTAAAAATAAAAACCGCAACAATTTTAACATTGTTGCGGCTAATAAAAGTTTCTAAATCATTAGGCCAAAACTGCCCTCGAAATCACTATACGCTGCACCTCGCTGGTGCCTTCGTAAATTTGAGTGATCTTGGCATCGCGCATTAAACGCTCCACATGGTATTCTTTCACATAACCATATCCGCCATGCACCTGAACGGCCTCGGTGGTTACCCACATGGCTGTTTCGCTGGCAAATACCTTGGCCATGGCGCTTTCTTTATCCAAAGGCAAATGTTGGTCTTTTAACCAGGCAGCACGGTAAATTAATAAACGCGAAGCTTCTATGCGGGTGGCCATATCGGCCAGTTTAAACTGAATGGCCTGGTGTTTGCAAATTTCCTTACCAAACGCCTTGCGTTCTTTTGAATAAGCCAGAGCCAGTTCGTATGCACCGCTGGCAATACCCAATGCCTGAGAAGCAATGCCTATGCGGCCACCACTCAGGGTTTTCATGGCAAATTTAAAACCAAAACCATCTTCACCAATACGGTTGGCTTTAGGCACTTTCACATTATCAAACATCAACGAGTGGGTGTCGCTGCCGCGAATGCCCATTTTATTTTCTTTAGGCCCAATGGTAAAACCTGGCATGCCTTTTTCAACAATTAAAGCGTTAATGCCACGGTGACCAGCTTCAACATTGGTTTGTGCAATTACCAGATAGGTGGAAGCACTGCTGCCGTTGGTAATCCAGTTTTTGGTACCGTTTAATAAATAATGATCGCCCATATCAATGGCAGTTGTGCGTTGCGATGTGGCATCGCTGCCGGCTTCAGGTTCGCTTAAACAAAAGGCGCCAATTTTTTCGCCTTTAGCTAATGGTACTAAATATTTTTGTTTTTGTTCTTCGTTTCCAAATTGTTCAAGTCCCCAACATACCAAGGAATTGTTTACACTCATTACCACGCAGCACGATGCATCTACTTTTGAAATTTCTTCCATGGCCAACACATAGGAAATGGTGTCCATACCACCTCCACCGTATTTAGGATCCACCATCATGCCCATAAAACCCAGTTCGGCCATTTTTTTAATTTGTTCGGCAGGAAATTTTTGATGTTCGTCTCTGTCAATAACACCCGGCTTTAATTCATTTTGTGCAAATTCTCTTGCCGCTGTTTGAATCATTAAATGCTCTTCTGTTAACTCGAACTGCATACTATCTCGTTTTTAGGATTAATACTATTTTTTGTAACCTTGCAAATATATCGAAAGTTAACAGCTTTTTAAAAAAAAGGTATTTACATTCGAAGGCACTTTAATTTGGGGCACCGAATTAATATGGATTGAATTGGCCGGCAAAGGGCCTGGTATTAAAGTGTTATTTTAATGGAGTAGGAGAGTTTTTTGGACAAAAAACAAAAAAATAAACAACTGGTGCTTGGCATTATGAGCGGCACTTCGCTCGATGGGCTCGACCTGGCGCTTTGCTGCTTTTGGGAAGAGAAAGGTACTGTTCAGTTTGAAATCATTCAAGCACACACATTTCCTTATTCCGCCAAATGGAAAGCCATGTTAAAACGGGCTCCGGGTTTGAGCGCGTTTGAATACGCCAGCACCAATGCCGCTTATGGCCGCTTAATTGCGGAATATGTGAAAAAATTTTTGGGAGGATTAAAAAATCACCCTCAGGCCATTTCTTCACACGGCCACACAATTTTTCATCAACCAAAACTGGGCTTTAGCACGCAAATGGGTTGCGGTGCTACTATTGCCGCGTTAAGTGGCATTACCACTGTTTGCGATTTCAGAAGTTTGGATGTGGCCAATGGTGGACAGGGCGCCCCGCTTGTGCCAATAGGTGATAAATTACTTTTTGGAAATTACCACGCCTGCCTCAACATTGGTGGCATTGCCAATATTTCGTTCGACAAAGAAAAAAAACGACTGGCCTATGATATTTGTGAAGCCAATATGTTGCTCAATTTTTTAGCTGAGAAGTGTGGTAAAAGCTATGATGCAGGCGGAAAAATAGCCGCGTCCGGAAAAAACAATACGGCCCTTTTAAAAAAATTAAACAGTTTAAAATTTTACAGACAAAATCCGCCAAAATCCCTCGGACGCGAATGGTTTGAACAAAACATACTTGCACTGTTTGAAAACAGTTCGCTGTCACTCAAAGACCAGTTAAGTACTGCTACGGAGCATATAGCAGATATGATTGCCGGAGAACTAAATAAACAGGCCATACGGGAGGTATTAATAACCGGTGGTGGGGCATTTAACAACGAATTGATAAAACAACTTGCTCTTAAAACCCCTTGCAGGCTAATTTTACCGACCAAAGAAGTGATTAATTTCAAAGAGGCACTTATTTTCGCTTTGCTTGGTTATCTGCGTTTAAATTGTAAAACCAATTCGCTGGCAACTGTTACAGGAGCCAGAAGTAACACAATAGGTGGCTCTGTTTATTGTGGTATAGATTAAGGAATCTGTGCTCTTTGTGAGTAGGCTATTTGAAAAAAATACTATATTCGGTTAAATTTAAAAACCGGTACAGATGAAAATTTTTTACAGGTACTTTTTGTTATTAGTAATTGCTGCGCTTTTTGTTGTTAAACCTGCTAAGGCGCAATGCACTTTTACCGCCAGCGTGCCTTACTATCAAAATTTCACAGGCCTTTCGTCAACCAATCCGCTGCCAACATGTTGGGCACGAAGCAGCACTGTAACCTGTGTTACCAATTCATTTGCCACCAATGCCGGATTTTACACCTCACCTACTGCCACCAGTTATTTTTACACCAATGGTATTGTATTAAATGCTGGAGTGGTTTATTCCGTAAGTTTATTCTATTCCACATCTTCTAATTCATTAAACTGGTCCGATTTTTCGTTGCATTTGGCCACCAGTCAAACTTCAGTTGGCTTAACACAGTTGGCTTCTGCTTCGGCACCGGTAATTTCAATAAATTATAGTCAGTTAAGTGGCACCTTTACGGTGGCATCCACAGGAATTTATTATGTAGCTATCAGAGGAATAAGTTCAGCAGCCTGTTGCAGTAATTACCTTTTGTTTGACGATTTTTCGATTACCATACCATGTAACCTCAATCCTGTTAACACGGCCATTGCACCCAGCACTACATTTGTGTGTTTGGGCGACACCATTGCCCTTAACGCAACTGGTGCCACTACTTTTTCATGGTCAACAGGCCTTACGGTGCCATCCTATACCACAGTGCCAAATGGCAACACCAATTATTTTGTTACAGGTACCAACACCTTAACCGGATGTGCCACAACGGCCAGTCTCAGTTTAGTGGTAAATCCACGCCCCGTAATGTCTGTTTTTTCTTCAACCAATGCCATTTGTGAGGGGAACACCTTGACTTTGAATGGTTATGGAAACGCTCAATACATCTGGAGTACAGGAAGCAACAACAACAACATATCCGTTAGTCCAAGCATTACCACCATTTATTACCTTACGGGGTTTAATAATTTTGCCTGCACTTCAACAGCCAGTATGCAGGTGGTGGTTTACCCAAAACCGATTGTAACGGCGGTAAGTTCAAAAAGTGTTTCCTGTTCGGGCGAACAAATTACTTTATCGGCCACTGGTGCGAAATCCTATTCCTGGAGTTCAACCGTTGTTTCGGCTGTGGGAGCCACTATTCCGGTTATTCCAACTGCCAACACTGTTTTTACAATAACGGCCACCGATTCTATGGGTTGCAACAACAGCACCCTGCTATATCTTTCAATTAATCCTTGTTTGGGTATTGACGCTAACCAAGATTTGGGAGTTCCGCGGATATATCCTAATCCGGCAAACGCACAAATAAGTTTAAAGGGTGTTACAGCGAATGTAAATGTTGAGGTATTTGATGCGCTTGGTAAGTTGGTGCTTTCTGAAAAGAGCCTTAACTATCAAAACAGCCTTTTAATTCAGCAATTAAGCAGGGGCATTTATGTTTTAAAAATCAGCGAGGCCGATAAGACGTATACCCTGCGATTTGTAAAGGAGTAAGCGTTCGCTTAATTTAGATGGCCGCCATCAGAAGGTTAATGTCTTTAAACGTAAGATTAAATGCTTCGCCCAAAAACTGATTGGTTAAAATGCCATTGTAAATATAAACACCGTTTCTTAGTCCGGCATCTTTTCTAACAACGCTGTCAAATCCACCTTCGTCGCCCATGTTAAGTATAATCTGAGAGAAGATGTTACTCAAAGCATAAGAGGCGGTGCGGGCCACACGGCTGTTGATGTTTGGCACGCAGTAATGAATAACGCCATGTTTTCTGAAAACAGGTTTGGTGTGATTGGTAACTTCGGAGGTTTCGAACACACCGCCCTGATCAATGCTCACGTCGATAATCACCGAACCGTTTTTCATTTCGCTTACCATGTTTTCGGTAACCACACAAGGTGTGCGTCCACGCATAGCGCGCAAGGCACCAATAGCCACGTCGGCGGTTTTAAGGTGTTTTTCCAACACTTTAGGAACAATAACGGAAGTAAATACACGGCTGCCCAGTTGGCCCTGCAGCCTTCTGAGGCGGGAGGTGGAATTATCGAACACTTTTACGGTGGCACCTAAACCAATGGCGGCGCGTGCTGCAAATTCGCCAACGGTGCCTGCACCAATAATAATTACCTCGGTGGGTGATATGCCGCTAATGCCGCCTAAAATAAGACCAACTCCATTATTAACATTGCTTAATAATTCCGCTGCAATAGAAATGCTGGCGCCACCGGCTATTTCGCCCATGGCACGAATTACAGGGAATATTCCAACCTCATCAAGAATTAAATCAAAGGCAACGCAATTGAGTTTTTTTGAAATAAGTTTTTTTAAAAAATCCTGAGGTTGAACACTGAGTTGCAGGGCACTAAAAAGTGTTTGTTTGGGCTGCATCAGTTCAATTTCTTCGAGCGTGGGTGGAGCAATTTTAAAAATGGTATCGGCTTTGTAAACATCGCTGGGCGATAACACAATTTCGGCACCTGCTTCGCTGTAATCGGCATCGTCAAAATTGGCAGCCTTACCGGCTCCGGTTTCAACCACCACCCGGTGACCGTTGTTAACCAACAAGGCTACGGCATCGGGTACAAGTGCCACACGGTTTTCCTGAAAAGCAATTTCTTTTGGAATGCCAATGTATAATTTGCCTTTTTTGCGGGCCACTTCCAGCATTTCTTCCTGGGGTGCAAATCCGCCTTTGGTGAGCGAATATAAAACGTCCTTAGTCATTACCATAGTTTCTAAATATTAATGAGCAGGTCCTTTGTAAACCGGCGCGTTGCAATCGTCAATTCTTCTTTTTCTTGGGCGCATGGTCATTCCCACCCTGAGCTCAAAAGTTCTTTTTCTGATTTTGGTATTGGAATTATAGGTGAAGGGAATAATATCCGGATTCCAATGGTATTCAGCAAAAGCCGAGAATTTTTTAAATAATGGAAATTCGTATCCAACAGCCACATCGCCACTAAACCAAAATTTGGGGAAATCGTTCACCACATCGGAATAGGCACCGGCAGATTTTTTGAAGAGGTATTCTAACCGAATTCCGGGCATCCAATACCAGTGTGCAAAGCCGGCCGGGTTATAAAATTTAAGGTAATTGTTCCATTCAATATAAGTGAGTTTTGTGGTGCTGTAGGAGCCTGACCGTTCGCCAGTGTATGGGTTGGTTAATTCCATTTCTTTGGCCCCTTTATTTATGTATTCCAATTCGGTTTGCCAGCGCAGATTTTCTTTTCCAAATTCAACAAATGCTCCTGCCCCCCAGTTAAAAAACTCTTTGGAAATGTGGGTTTGCGGGTAAAAATGTTTATATACGTAGGTTGTGTCTTTCTTATCTGTTTCGGTGTTGTTGTAGGAATGGGCCGACTGTGTAAGCGAACCAAACACACCCACACCTTTGTACTTAAATTGAGCGTTTACACAGATGGTAAACAGGAAGAGCGGTACGGTTATTTTTTTTCTAATATTCATAAGATTATATACTCACGGCTTCGGTGGTTGAACTGATTTTTTTAACCAGACCCTGTAATACCTTGCCTGGACCCACTTCAATAAATTGTGTGGCTCCATCGGTTACCATTTGTTGCACGCTTTGTGTCCACTTAACAGGGGCGGTGAGTTGTGCAATAAGGTTGCGTTTAATTTCTTCGGGAGCCGAAACTGCCGAGGCCGTGTAGTTTTGATAAACGGGACAGATAGGGGTGTTAAAATGTGTGGCGTTAATGGCGGCTTCCAGCTCCACGCGTGCAGGCTCCATAAGAGGCGAGTGAAAAGCCCCGCCAACCGGCAACACCAGCGCACGTTTGGCTCCGGCTGCTTTTAATTTTTCGCAGGCAATGTTAATACCGTCAATACTTCCCGAAATAACCAATTGGCCGGGACAGTTGTAATTGGCCGCTACAACAGTGTTTCCGCCCAGTATAATTTCGGCACAAATGGTTTCAACCACTTTATCATCAAGATTTAAGATGGCAGCCATGGTACCCGGATTTTGTTCGCAGGCTTTTTGCATGGCCATGGCACGTTTGTAAACCAATTTAAGTGCGTCGTCAAACGATAACGTTTTGTTGGCTACCAGCGCCGAAAATTCGCCGAGCGAGTGGCCTGCCACCATATCGGGATTAAAGTTGGCGCCTACAGTGGCCGCCATAATTACAGAATGTAGAAATATGGCTGGTTGGGTAATGCGTGTTTGTTTAAGCTCTTCTTCGGTTCCTGTAAAAAGTGTGTCGCTGATTCTGAATCCTAAAATATCGTTGGCGTTTTCAAAAAGTTGTTTGGCTTGTGGGTTGGTTTCGTAAAGGTCTTTGCCCATACCGGGGAACTGAGAACCCTGACCGGGGAATACGTAAGCTTTCTTCATTCTGTTGGCTTTGGTTAGAATGGTAAATTTAGCAGAATATTGCTAATGAACAAATACAAGTGCTGAGCGTTTAATTAACGACCGGCGTTTGATAAGGCATGGGAATAATTTTTTTGCGGTCGATAAATCCACCACCAACCAAATCGTTGCCCTCGTAGATAACTGCGCTTTGCCCGGGGGCAACACCCGAAACAGGTGAATGAAAAATAACATCCAGTTTATTATCCATGGTGTTAATAGTGGCCATGGTGCCAGGGTCCTTGTACCGTATTTTTGTAAGGCCCACAAAGTCTTCGGGCAGGGCTGCGTATTTAATCAGATTAAAATCGCGCATTTGCAAATGATTTTCTTCCAGGTCTTCTTTATCACCCAAAATAACAGTATTGGTTTCGGGAATAATTTCTTTTACAAACACGGGTGCGCCAAGTGCAATGTCTAAACCTTTTCGCTGACCCACTGTGTAAAACGGATAGCCGCGGTGTTTGCCCACTTTTTTTCCTTTAAAAAAATAATCGCCACCTTCCACTTTTGCTTCCAAATCGGGCATGCGGTGTTTTAAAAATTCGCGGTAATCGTTATCGGGCACAAAACAAATGTCGTAGCTTTCGCTTTTATTAGCCAGATCATAAAAACCGGCGTCTTTGGCCATTTGTTTTATTTCTGTTTTTTTAAATCCACCCAGCGGAAACATGGTGCGTTTCAAACTTTCCTGATTCAATCCCCACAACACATAGGTTTGATCTTTGGTTAAATCCAGGCCTTTATAAATAATTTTGCGTTGGTTTTCTTCACGTAGTTGGGCGTAATGTCCTGTGGCAATAAATTCGCAATCGAGCATATTGGCACGTTTTAGCAGGGCATCCCACTTAATGTGGGTGTTGCATAATACACAAGGGTTGGGTGTGCGCCCTGCAAGGTATTCTTCAACAAAATTATTGATGATAAATTCGCCAAACTCGCCCCTAATATCCAGGATGTAATGCGGGAAGCCAAAAGAAACGGCCATGCTGCGGGCATCGTTAATGCTGTCTAAACTGCAACAACCGGTTTCACGTTTACTGGAGCCAGAACTTTCGTAGTCCCAGGTTTTCATGGTAATTCCAATAACTTCGTAGCCCTGTTCGTGCAGCATCATGGCAGTTACACTGCTGTCTATGCCACCACTCATTGCTACCAATACTTTACCGTGTTTGCTCATTAAACTAATTTACCTGCTAAAAAGGGGCAAAGCTAAGAAATATAAATACCCCGGCTAAGTTGCCAAAGCTGTACAATGTTTAATTTTTGATAATTTTTATGGCTTTATTTCCAGAATCATTGCCCAGACTTACAAAATAAATACCCGGCTGAAGAACAGAGGTATCTATTTTTTCGTTGTTTTGAACTGTTTTGTCGATAATGAGTTGCCCTAGCGAAGAAACCAAACGGAAGCGACAATTATTAGGGGCAACAATGGTTAACTCATTTGCAAACGGGTTAGGATACACTGTAAAAAAACTCTCAGCCACACTATTTGTCGCAAGCCCGCTACAATCTTCAACATATTGCACAAATGAGGCCTGACTGCTGCATGGGCCCGTTTGACCACTTGCCGAATAAGTAGTGGTGGCCGATGGTGTAAGTACAATGCTGTTGCTGTTGGCGCCCGTATTCCATGTGTAGCTGGTGGCACCAAATACATTTAATGTAATGGAAGTGCCTGTGCAAACTAATGAATTGCTGGAGGTAATGTTCATTGTAAAAGTGGGAGATACGTTTATAGTGGCTATGTTGCTTGCAATGCAACTGTTGGTTTCGCCACTTACCATAAAAGTAGAGGTGCTTACTGGCGTGATAAATACGGTGGGTGTGGTTTGGCCAGTGTTCCATGTATAGGTATTGGCGCCACTTGCCACTAATGTAGCCTGGTTACCGGCACAAACCGTTGCAGAATTTACTGTAATGGTGGGAGTTGGTGTTAGGTTTATGGCAATGGTTTTAACAATGGAACAGGGGCCATCATTAATGTTTACCGTATATGTACCGACAACACTTGGGATGATGTTGGAAAGAGTAGGGTTTTGTACAAAGCTGCTAAAACCACCGGGCCCCGACCAGTTGAAAGTGGTTGCACCTGAACCGTTGTGGTTGATAGTAAGATTTAAATTTTGACCACTGCAAAGTGGTGGATTGTAACTTAAAAAGGCCGAAAGAACCGGTGGCCCCGAATTGTTCACATAAAACGAATAGTCTTCGGTTTCGCCAACAATTGCATTGGCGCAGGGGTCGGGGTAGGCATTTGTGGTGGCATAACATCTTATTCTTAATCTGTAAAGGCCAATTGGTTGGGTAGGAGGCACCGTAAAGGTGGTTACAAAAAAACTATTGGTAGGCACTGTGTTCAGCGTGCCATCTATTTGTTCGGCGGGCAGTTCAAAATTGTTGTTTTGATTCCAGTCAACAAAAATGCCAAACGATTGTGGAAACAACTGTCCCGACTGAACACTCATGGTTATTACCTGCCCAAGACTTCCTACTAAAAAGGGGGTGCAGTAATGAATGTAATTGTTGGTAAGGCCATTACATCCTGAGTTAACGTTAACAATGTTGGAACTGGCTCCTGCTGTGAGCACATTGTCAATAAAATTATTTATGGTGTTGGTAGGAAAATTGGATAAACCAGGCTGATTACATGGCGAAATGGAGAACTGACCCTGACAATAGGGGGCAGAATTGTTGGTTTGTGCCCGAAGGCTAAACCCATTTATTAAACTAAAAAATAATATTAGTCTGAGAGAAAGGGTAAATGTTTTTTTTGTCATTTTTGAAAGAATTTTAATATGAGCCATTAAGCCTGATCGATTAAGATATGAGCATTAACTATAATTACAGATAAAGATAACAAAAATTACTTCTTTTTGTTTTTTGGCCCTGTGTTTTTTGGGTTAACAGTTCCAGTTGAAACAGTTTTGGTTTCGGCAGCTTTGTACTTGGCAAAAAACTCGTCGGTTGTTTTTTTATCTGCCGGTTTGCCGTTAACGTAATATTCCTTTTCAGTAATTTTTCCATCCTTGCCTTTATATAGCCAAGGTCCGGTTTTAAAGCCATTTACATAATTGCCTGCTGCTACCTCTATGCCGTTAGGGAAATAATACACCACATGGCCGTGAAGCTGACCTTTTAAGTAATTACCCTGTGCACGAAGTTTTTTTGCATCGAAATATTGTTTAAAAACACCGTCCTGCAAATCGGCTTTATAATGGCGTTCTTCTGAAATGTTGCCATCTGGAAAATACACGTAAGAGGCGCCTTCTTTTTTGCCCATTGCAAATTTTTCTTTCGAAATCAGCACTCCTGTTTCGTCGTAATACGTCCAAACACTGTCTTTAATTTCTTTATTTACATATCTTCCTTCGGCCATGCGTTTTCCGTTGAGGTGAAACAATTTAGCGTAAGCCGATTTGCCCCCATTTTTAAAATGCATGATGGCCCTTACCGAATCGTTTGGATAATAGTATTTGAATTTACCAACCGGCACATCGTCTTTAAATTCGCCCTCGTAAACCAAATGTTTGGTAACATCGTCTTTCTTTTTCCAATAGCCTTGTTTTTTTCCACTGGCGTCAACCGTTTGAGCTTGAATGATAAGTGAGGACAGAGTTAAAAGGACAATGCAGAATTTTTTCATACAGTAATAATGGCAATTGAGTTTAAAGATACAGACTTGGGAGGGAAGATGCAAGAGTGAGAGGTGGGTAGTTGAGAGTTAATAGTTGAGAGTTGAAAGTTGATAGTTGAATATTAATAGTTTATAGTTTAAAGTAACTGCACTTTGTATTTGTCTGCCATTTTTTGCAACTGATCATTACTGATGTTATGAATGTTTTTTCCGGAATGGCGTTTTTCAACGGTAATAACATGCACGGTGTAATTAAATTGAGCAGCCAGCTTAAAATAGGGCTCCATTTCCCATTCTAAAGTAAAAGTATTATCTAAAAAAATTTTTTCAACTCCATTTTGCATGGCCTGTTTAGTAGTTTGTTCGCACTGCTTGTATGCCAAATGATTTTTATCGAACTCAAAATGATAGGCTCCAGTCACCGGGTCTGTAAAATAATCATCCACCGAAAACACCGGCCATTTTAAGTTGTCGCTTAATGTTTTTGCGAGTGTGCTTTTTCCAGCACCGGGTAAACCACGAAGGAGAATAAGTGATCGCATAATTTAAGAATAATGTACTTACATATTCCTCCGGTACTGTCCGCCTACTTCAAAAAGCGCATTCGTTATCTGTCCTAAAGAACAATATTTCACTGCTTCCATCAAACCTTCAAACATATTTTTGTTATGAATGGCGGCTTGTTGCAGCGTTTTTAATGCGCCCGGACCTTTGTCGCTGTGCGTTTTCCACAAATTATTGCGGGTGGCAATTTGCGCTTCTTTTTCTTCGGTGGTCGAGCGTATTACTTCGCGTGGCAACATGGTTGGACTTCCTTTTGAGCTCAGGAAAGTGTTTACACCAATAATCGGGTATTCGCCATTGTGTTTCAAAGTTTCGTAATACAAACTCTCTTCCTGAATTTTACTGCGTTGGTACATAGTTTCCATGGCACCCAAAACTCCGCCGCGCTCGGTAATGCGGTCAAATTCCATCAACACGGCTTCCTCCACCAAATCGGTGAGTTCTTCAATTATGAATGAACCTTGCAAAGGATTTTCGTTTTTAGCCAAGCCCAATTCGCGGTTAATAATTAACTGAATGGCCATGGCCCTGCGAACCGATTCTTCGGTAGGTGTGGTAATGGCTTCGTCGTAAGCATTGGTGTGCAAACTGTTGCAGTTGTCGTATATGGCATACAAGGCCTGAAGCGTTGTGCGAATGTCGTTGAAGTCAATTTCCTGTGCATGCAACGAGCGCCCTGATGTTTGAATGTGGTACTTCAACATTTGACTTCTTTCGTTGGCATTGTATTTTTGTTTCATGGCTTTGGCCCAAATGCGGCGCGACACACGACCAATCACACTGTATTCAGGGTCAATTCCATTGCTAAAGAAGAAAGAAAGGTTAGGAGCAAAGTCGTTGATGTTCATGCCACGACTTAAGTAATATTCTACAAACGTAAAACCATTCGAAAGTGTAAAGGCCAGCTGTGATATAGGATTGGCACCCGCTTCGGCAATGTGGTAACCGCTAATTGAAACGGAATAAAAATTGCGCACGTTGTTATCGATAAAATATTGCTGCACATCACCCATCACACGCAAACTAAATTCGGTACTGAAAATACAGGTGTTTTGTGCCTGATCTTCTTTTAAAATATCGGCCTGCACAGTGCCACGCACCTGAGCCAGAGTGTCTTTTTTAATTTTTTCGTAAACGTCTTTTGGCAATACCATGTCGCCGGTAACACCCAGTAACATTAGACCCAGACCATTATTTCCTTCGGGTAACTGTTCGGCATTGTAACGTGGTCGCACAGTGCCTTTGGCTTTAAAAATGGCTTCGAGTTTTTCGTCGGTTTCTTTTTCCAAACCATTGGCTTTAATGTAAAGTTCACATTGTTGGTCAATGGCGGCATTCATAAAAAAGGCGGCAATGGTGGCAGCGGGGCCATTAATGGTCATGGATACCGATGTTTTTGGGTCGGCCAGATTAAAACCACTGTATAGTTTTTTGGCATCGTCTAAACAACACACACTCACGCCGCTATTACCAATTTTACCGTAAATATCCGGACGGTGATCGGGGTCGTTGCCATAAAGTGTAACGCTGTCAAAAGCAGTGCTGAGGCGGTGTGCCGGCATGCCCAAACTTACATAATGAAAACGTTTGTTGGTTCTTTCGGGTCCACCTTCGCCGGCAAACATGCGTGTTGGGTCTTCGCCTTCGCGTTTAAATGGATAGATACCGGCGGTGTACGGAAATTCGCCCGGAAAATTTTCGCGCAAACTCCATTTTAAAATATCGCCCCAGCTGCGGTAGGTAGGCACCGACACTTTAGGAATTTGTGAGTGCGATAAACTTTCGTAATGCGTTTGAATTTTAATTTCTTTATCACGAACCTTAAAAATGTAAAACTCGTCCTTGTATTTTTGTTTCTTTTCTTCCCAGGTTTGCAGGGTTTTTAAATTGCGGCCTTCTATATCCAGGGTAATTTTTTCGGCTTCCTCTTCCAGACTTTTAATTAAACGGTCTTTGTCTGTTGCCTTAGAATGTTTGATGGTTTGGATGGTATTGCGAATGCTGTAAAGTTGTTCGGCAATTTCGCTTTGTTTTTCGGCCCACTTGTCGTAATTGCGCGATGTTTCAGAAATTTCGCTGAGGTAGCGGGTGCGTCCGGGAGGAATGATGTATATTTTTTCGCTCATCTCGTCGCTGATTTTAAAGCTTGATTTTAAATCGCAGCCGGTTTTTTCAACCAGTTTGTCAATAAGCGCTTTGTAGAGGGTGTTGGTACCGGGGTCGTTAAATTGCGAGGCAATGGTGCCATAAACAGGAATATCTTCGTCTTTTATTTCCCACAAATTGTGGTTGCGCTTATATTGTTTTTTTACATCGCGAATGGCATCAAGTGCACCACGTTTATCAAACTTATTAATAGCCACAATGTCGGCAAACTCCAGCATGTCTATTTTTTCCAATTGTGTGGCCGCACCAAATTCGGGCGTCATTACATAAAGGCTCATGTTGCTGTGTTCAATTATTTCGGTATCGCTTTGGCCAATTCCTGCGGTTTCTAAAATTACTAAATCAAATTCGGAAGCTTTTAAAATATCAACGGCATCTTTTACATATTTCGAAAGGGCCAGATTGCTTTGTCGAGTTGCCAGAGAGCGCATGTAAACCCGTTCGTTTTTAATGGAGTTCATGCGAATTCTATCACCCAAAAGTGCCCCACCTGTTTTACGTTTGCTGGGGTCAACAGATACAATGCCAATTTTTTTATCTGGAAAATCCATTAAAAAACGGCGCACAATTTCATCCACCAAAGAAGATTTTCCTGCGCCACCCGTTCCAGTAATGCCAATTACCGGGGTTTTTGAGGCATGTGCTTCGGCACGTATTTTTTCTAAAACCGTTGTGTTTTCTGTATTAAAATTTTCGGCCGCCGAAATAAGTTTGGCAATGCTTTTATAATCTTTTTCCTTTAGGTGATTAACTTCGCCGTTGAGGTTGGCACCTGTGGCGTAATCACTTTGTTTCAACACATCGTTAATCATGCCCTGAAGGCCCATTGACCGCCCATCGTCGGGGTGATAAATGCGGGTGATGCCGTAATTGTGTAGTTCCTCAATTTCAGATGGTAAAATGGTGCCACCGCCGCCTCCAAAAATTTTGATGTGGCCGCAACCCCGTTCCTTTAGCAAATCAAACATGTATTTAAAATACTCGTTGTGTCCGCCCTGATAACTGGTAATGGCAATGGCGTTGGCATCTTCCTGAATGGCGCAATCCACAATTTCCTGTACACTGCGGTCGTGGCCCAAATGGATAATTTCGGCACCGGTGCTTTGCATCACGCGGCGCATAATGTTTATGGCGGCATCGTGCCCATCGAATAGGGCGGCTGCTGTAACTATGCGGATTTTATGTTTGGTTTGGTAAGGCGTTGTTTCTATCATTTTAACTGATTTGAGGGATAAATGTAGGTGAATAAAGGCATTTTTTCAATTTTTTTGATTGGGTAAAAATGCTAACAGCCTGGCATTAGGATTTGCTTGTGTCGGGCATCGATTTTGCAAGACCTTTGAAATAATAAATGCCCACAAATATAAAGCCCAGAGCAAATGGAATGGCGGCAAAATTTTTGTAATGGTTGTTATTGAAAAACTCCATGCACATCCAAAAACTGTTGGCGCTAATCCAAAACAATATGGCCAGATTGACGTATACTTCGCGGGTTTTAAAGGTTTGTAGAATAATGTAAAATGCCACACCAATAGTAGGCAAAACCATTAAGGCGCCCAGCCATTTTACCTCAAGCATCCAGCAGGTGTCTTTTATCAGCCAAAAAACAATGTGCAGATTTTCAAACTTTTTTACCTTGTCTAATAGTTCCATTTATTTTTTGAGTAAAATTAAACTTTTACTTTATTTTTACATCTAATCATCAAATTGCTGCATTTTGCCCCAGGTTGAAGACGAAATAATACTTTCACTTTTTCGCGACGAAAAAACGCGGAATACGGCTTTGGGGCATCTGATTTCCAAATACCAACAGCGCTTGTACTGGCACATCCGCAAAATTGTGATCGATCATGATGACAGCGACGATGTGCTGCAAAATACCTTTATTAAAGTGTGGAAAGGCCTGGAAAATTTTAAAGAAGAAAGCAAGCTCTATACCTGGATATACCGCATTGCCACCAACGAGGCCCTAACGCATTTAAGACAAAAACAAAAAATGCAGGTATCGTCAATTAATCCTATTGAATACCATTTGAGCAAAAGTTTGGAAAGCGACAATTATTTTACCGGCGACGAAATTCAGTTAAAACTGCAACAGGCCATTTTAACCCTGCCCGAAAAGCAACGCATCGTTTTTAATATGCGGTATTACGATGAAACGCCCTACGAACAAATGGCCGAAATTTTAGAAACCTCTGTTGGGGCCTTAAAAGCGAGTTATCACATTGCCGCAAAAAAAATAGAAGAATTTCTTGTCACCACTTAAACTTTAGGCGCAGTAATACATCTAACCACAAAGCAAGTCAATGAGCAACAACGAAAATAATCAAGCCAATAACCAACCAAACAATTTTGGTTTGCCCGGCGGTTATTTTCAAAAATCGGCCGCCAACCTGATGAATAAAATTGAATGGGAAGATGAGCACAAGGCTTACCCGCAGTTGATTGGCTTTAAAAATAAAAGTGGATTTATTGTTCCTGCCGGATATTTTGAAACAAACGAAGCCCAACTGGAATTAATAAATTACCCGGCATTAAAAGGATTGCAAAAACAAACTGCTTTTGTTGCTCCAAAAGGTTATTTTGACCTGGCTGAAGAAACAGAACTGTCAAAAGTAATGGAGTTCCCTGAAAAAGAATTAGGAACTTTTGAAACTTTAAACGCTATAAGCAAACAAAACACCTTTATTGTCAGTGAAAATTATTTTCAGGATAACGAAAACCGATTGCAAGTACTTTTAAAAGAAAGTAAAACTGCCAGGGTAATTAATTTAT
>JADLED010000244.1 GCA_020846335.1 Bacteroidia bacterium | reverse complement strand
CAGCTTTTATTAATGACTTTGGTTTTATTTATCCTTTCAATTGTGTTAATGGCAATTCGAAAACCCAACGTAGTATTCTTTCCTCAGGGCGATCCTAACAATGTATTTGTGTATGTTAAACTGCCAGAAGGCACCGACCCAACCAAAACCAATCAGGTAATGAAATTGGTAGAGAAAAAAGTGAATTCAATTATTGGAGAAAATAACCCGGTTGTATCCTCCATCATTACCAATGTAACCATTGGTGTAACCGACCCTCAGGACGAAGATCAAAGCTCGTATTCAAATCGCGGAAAAATTGCCATTAACTTTGTAGAATTTGCCGAGCGAAATGGCCAAAGCACCATGAAGTATTTGCAGGAATTGCAAGCTATTGACTGGAACATTGCCGGAGCTGAAATTACCTGCAATAAAGAGCAGTCTGGCCCACCAGTAGCCAAGCCAATAAATATAGAAATTAAGGGAGATAAGTTTGAAGAATTAGTTGAAAATGGCGAAAAATTAAAACGCTTTTTAGAAGACGCTGATGTAGCAGGCGTTGCCGAATTAAAATCAGATTTTGTAGATAACAAACCTGAAATTATTTTCGACATTAATCGCGAGCGCGCTAACCGCGAAGGTTTATCAACGGTGCAATTGGCCATGGAAATTCGTAAAGCCGTGTTTGGAATTGATAACCCTAGTAAGTTCAGAGATGCCAACGATGAGTACCCAATTCAATTGCGTTACAATTTTAATCAGCGTACGAATATAGAAGAGATTAAAAATTTAAAAATCACCTTCAGAGACATGGCCATGGGCGGTATGTTGCGATCTGTGCCACTTTCAGCATTTTGTGATATTCGTTACGAAAATACTTATGGCGGAATTAAACGTAAACAAAACAAACGTGTTATCACTTTATCCTCTGACGTGTTGGAAGGATTTAATGCCAATAATGTGGTTGCCATACTTGAAAAAGCCGCAAAAGGTTATAAACCAACTGGTGCCGTTGAAGTTAAATTTACAGGTCAACAGGAAGAACAGGCCGAAACCGGTGCCTTTTTAGGAGATGCAATGATGTATGCCATAGGAATTATTCTTTTGGTATTGGTAATTCAGTTTAATTCAATTGGTAAACCGGTAATCATTTTATCAGAAATTGTTTTAAGTGTGATAGGTGTATTATTGGGCACAGCCATATTTAAAATGGACATGAGCATTGTAATGACCGGAATCGGAATTGTGGCCCTTGCAGGTATTGTGGTTCGAAATGGCATTCTGCTGGTGGAATTTGCAGAAGAAGAACGTCACAAAGGAATTAGTTTATATGAATCAATAGTTGATGCAGGAAGAACCAGGATGACACCGGTAATTTTAACAGCCACCGCAGCCATCTTAGGTTTAATTCCATTGGCCGTTGGTTTAAATATCGATTTTGAAGGGCTGTTGGCACATGGTCAACCGCACATTCACTTTGGTGGCGATAACGTGATGTTTTGGGGGCCATTGAGCTGGACCATGATTTTTGGTTTAGGCTTTGCCACCTTCTTAACACTATTGTTGGTGCCTGCCATGTATTTAATTGCAGAAAGACTTAAAAGAAAAGCCCAGGTTATACTTGTGCATTTTGACCTGCCAACCATTATGATGTATATACCCTTCTTTGTGCTTATTTGCACACTCATTCTTAAACTACAAAGAAAAAAATTGGATTACGGAAATTTAGACCGCTAGGTATCTTCTTACAAAAAGAAAGCCTCATCCTTGGATGGGGCTTTTTTTATGCCCCGCAAAAACCAATTTTGACAATGCGTTTGAACATTGTGAACAAGGGATAACGATGGCAACCACTGAAACTTGTTTACTGTTGAGCCAGTCGTATTAACCAATGAGCGAAATAATTTTCAAAGGCCGGTCATAGTCGTACCTTGTTGGTATTGTATGAATAAAGGTTTTAAACTCATTTGGTGTTTTTTAATTGCCTTCATTTTTGCTGAGGCCCAAAATGCACCCGATAAAAAATTGTTTTTAGCCAAGCAACCATACTATTATCAGCACACTTCCACCAACTTTCAAAGTATAAATAAGGATTCTGCCCAAACCAAAACCAATGGAAGTAAAAACACCGTTCAGGCACTAAATAATTCCACAGGTAATTTAAGTGGAAACACAAAAACAATTGGTTCCATTAACACCATCAATGTAGCACCTTGTGTAAACGAAGGATTTGAATCCACTCCTGTTGGCACCTATTCTACCGGTAATGCGGTGACGGGTTGGTCGCTTACAAGCCGTTCGTCAGGTGGCTGCTATAATGCTCCCTGGTTTTCAGGAAGTACTGAATTTTCAATTGTAAGCACACCCGTTACAGGCTTCCCGGGGCTTGGTACAGTTGGCCATTCGCCGCTTGGTGGTGCCAAAGTAGCTAAACTCGGAAACTTTAGTCCTAATTCTTTAGAAACCAGACTTTCCACCACTTTTTCGGTAACTTCTTCCAACGCCTTGTTTCAATATGCCTTTGCCGGTTATTTTGAAAAGGCCAATGTTGGTTGTTGTGATAATCCACGCCTCACGATTCAGATACTTGATTGCTTTAGTAATACCATTACCTGCCAAAGTTTTTCAGTTGCAAGTTATTATAACGGTAGTTGTGCTAATCCCGCCAATTTTTCATACGCTGGTTCAAATAATGTTGGTATGTGGTTCAACTGGCATATTCGCACTCTGGATTTAACACCTTACATCGGCTCTTGCATTACAATTCGTGCGGCCTGTGCAGATGAATCGTGGGGCGCCAGATATGCCAGCGTGTTATTTGATGCCAGTTGCAGCACTCCAACTACGGGTGGCGTGTCGTATTGTGCCACCTCAAGCCTAGCCACCATTGCGGCACCACAGGGCTACGCTTCCTACACCTGGTTGTCGCCCGCCAGTAGTCCCACATTAAGCGCCACACAAGCCACTCAGGCTGTTATCAGTCTCACCAATCCTGTAAGTAACGCCGTTTATACCGTAATTGGTGTTTCTGCTTCCGGCTGCACGGTGCCAACTACCTATACCATTAGCAACACTCAGGTTAATTTGCTCAGTCTTAATACCAAGGCCAGTTGCCCTCTTGGAAGTAACGGTTCCGCCACAGTTTACCCTACGGGGAGCAGTGCGGGTTATACCTATAACTGGAGCAATGCCAGCAACAGTGTGGTGAGTACTTCATCGGTTTTAACAGGTGCATTGCCTGGAAATTATACAGTAACCATTAGTGCCGCCAATAACAGTTTGTGTGGTAGCGTAGTTTCGGCAGTTAGCATTGCAACTGCACAGGCAGTGGTGGGCTATACCGCCTTGCCTTATTGCAGCACTGCTTTTTTGAATGCGCCCAGCGGCACAAATTACCAATGGTACAATGGCAACACTGCCGTGAGTGGCAGCCCGGGCAACCAGCCATCGTTGTTGGTTACAAGTCCTTTAAATAATAGCACGTACCGCTTGGGTTACACCAATCAGGGTTGCCGCGATTCGGTGGTTTACAACCTTGTTCAAACTAATGCGGGAGCACTTGTTGCAGCGGGCAACAGCAACAGTTGCACCGGCACTCCCAGCGGCTCCATAATTGTTAACTACACACCTTTTCCTCAAAATCCCTATCAGGTGCCCAACACTTTTACAATTTTATCTGCCTCCACACAAAGTCCTTCTTACAATTTTACCCTGAGTACCGGTGCCAACTCGTTTACCAATTCAGGGTTGTTTGCAGGGCAAAGCTATACGGTAATTGCGTTCGACGGATTGTGTGTGTCCTCATTTCCTTTATATGTTCCTGCGGCCTCGTCCTTGTTTAATTTTTCAGTGAGTTTATCCAATCCCACTGTTTGCAGCGGCAATACATACAGTGCCAGTATTTCACTTAGCACGAGTGCCTCGCCTTCGCAATACGCTTATTCCTGGACACCAAATACCTTTATGAGCACGGGCGGAAACACACTCCAATCAACGGTTCTGAATCCAACAACGGCACCGGGGTCAACCAGTTCGGTAATTTATACCATTGTGGTAACACCTACAATTGCATTTTGCCCTGTAACTAATACGTTTCAATTAATTGCCTCAAATCCCCCAATACCAAGTGTTTTTCCAATACCTGTTTTGTGCGAAAACGATCCGTCGTTTGTGGTTCAGGTAAGTCCGCCCGGCGGATATTACCTTAATCCCAATCTGTTCGGCATCATCACGCCGTCGTTTTATCCACCAGGCGTGCATTCCAATACCTATGCCGTTTCGCTGAATTCCTGTGTGGCTACCAGTAGTTTTACTTTTAGTATTCTGCCAAAACCCAACCTGGTGGTTTCAAATGATTACACCGTTTGCGCGGGCACTGTACTAACCTTAACGGCCAGTGGTGCCGATAATTATATTTGGAGTACCTTGCAAAGCGGCTCAGTCATTGTGGTTTCGCCTACTGTCACCAGCACGTATTCTGTTGTGGGCACACACAGCCTCAATACCTGTCAGACCGAAAAAACAATTCAGATAAACACACTGCCACTGCCGAATGTGCAGGCCTTAGGGAATTTAACCATTTGTGCCGGAGAAACCGCAACCCTTATGGGCACCGGAGCTTCAGGCTATACATGGGTGCCTAATGGTCTTATTAATCCATTAATTGTTACACCATCGTCCTCGTTTGTGTTTACACTACAGGGTAGCAGTTTTCCGGATGGTTGTGTGGGAAGCGCACTCGTGAAACTACAGGTAAATCCCTGTGTTGGTCTGGAAGAAAACATGGGAAGTAGCTCGTCAATTCAGGTGTATCCTAATCCCGGAAAAGATATTTTTCTATTTGTGTGTGAAGAAGAAATGACGATGACAATTACCAATGCCATTGGTCAGATAATTGCCACACAACACGCTTTGGCCGGACAACACACCATTGATCTGAGTAAATTCAGCGATGGCATTTATCCTGTTATCTGCAAAACGGCAACTGGTTTTCTTGTGGTGAAACTTGTCAAACAAAACTAATTGCATTTACTATTCCGGCACAAACGGCGGATAGAATCACACCACAATGTTTACAATCTTTTTAGGAACAATAATTATTTTTTTAGGCGTTGCCCCATTCAGGTGTTTTTTCACTTCCTCCATGGCCATCACTTCTTTTTCAATGTCGGCAGGACTCAGTGTGGCCGGCAGTTCCAGATTAAATTTTGTTTTCCCGTTAAACGAAACCGGATAGGTAAAACTGTCTTCCACCAGATAACTTTCGTTGCACACCGGAAATTTGGCAAAGGCAATGGTTTCTGTATGACCTAAGCGACTCCACAATTCTTCGGCAATGTGCGGCGCATAAGGTGAAATTAAAATCAACAGTGGTTCTAAAACAGCGCGCTTGTTGCATTTTTGTTCGGTGAGTTCATTCACACAAATCATAAAATTACTCACCGAAGTGTTAAACGAAAAACGTTCAATGTCCTCAGTAATTTTTTTAATGGTTTTGTGCAGCGATTTTAATTCGGCTTTGCTAGGTTCAGCATCCGAAATGGTTAACGTATTGTTCTGGTAAAATAATCTCCACAGCTTTTTCAAAAAGCCTGAAACGCCGGTAATACCATTGGTGTTCCAGGGTTTGCTTTGCTCCAGCGGGCCCAAAAACATTTCGTATAAACGTAAAGTATCGGCGCCAAATTTTTCGCAGATGGAATCGGGTGTAACAACATTGTATTTGGATTTGGACATCTTTTCGACACAAGACTTCAGTGGCAGTTTTGTTATTTCATCATTACATTCTTTTACAGACAATCTTATTAGGTCATCGTTGGAAATAAACTGAATGTCAAAAAACCTATTATCAATTTTTTTAAGCATTTCGAAATTCTCCTTTGTCAAAATGTGCTTACCATCTTCAAAATCTACGAAATCAGGAAGAATATTTAACTCATACGTCCCATTAATATTTATACCAAAACCATTATCAGAATTAACAACTTTGAATAACTTGTCTTCATATAAATATGAAACAATTGATACTGGCGTACTAACCCCCTGTATCATCCCCTGATTAATCAACTTCTTCATTGGTTCCTCAATTGTGAGGTAACCCATGTCTTTTAAAAACTTGGTCCAAAAGCGCACGTATAGCAAATGCCCGGTGGCGTGTTCGCTGCCGCCAATGTATAAATCCACGCTCTCCCAATATTTCATCAACTCCTTATCGGCAAAACTGTTGGGATTGTTAGCATCCATGTAGCGCAGGTAATACCAGCTACTACCGGCCCAACCCGGCATGGTGGTGTGCTCGTAATCATACACACCGTCTTTTTTCCAACTGCTGGCAGCGCGCGCTAATGGCGGCTCTCCATCTTCCGTCGGTAAAAATTTATCCACTTCGGGTAATACCAGTGGTAATTCATTTTCAGGCAAGGCGTATGGTATTCCATTCCCGCCTTCTACTTCACTTCCATCAATACGGCGGGCAGGCTTATAATAAATCGGAATAGGTTCTCCCCAATAACGCTGGCGCCCAAACACAGCATCGCGCAAACGGTAATTTGTTTTTCCTTTTCCTAATCCACGTTTTTCAATTTCGGCAATGGCGGCTTTTAAAGCATCATATACTTCCAGTCCGTTTAAAAACTCGGAGTTAATTAATTTCCCTTCTTTGGCATCGTAAGATTCCTTGCTCAAATCGCCCCCGGCCACCACTTCAATAATTGGTAAGTTAAAATGTTTGGCAAACGCATAATCCCGCGAATCATGCCCCGGCACGGCCATTACAGCACCAGTGCCATATCCAGCCAATACGTAATCACCTATCCAAATCGGAATTTGTTTTCCTGTAAACGGATGCTCTACGTAAGCACCTGTAAATACGCCACTCACTTTGGTTACTTCGGCCTGGCGTTCACGCTCGCTGCGGCTTTTCGATTTGGTCACGTATTCATCCACCGCCGCTTTTTGTTCGGGCGTGGTAATTATTTCCACCAGTTCGTGCTCAGGTGCCAGTGTTACAAAACTCACACCAAATATAGTATCAGGTCGTGTGGTAAAAACTTCGATTTCTGACTTTGAACTCTGAACTTTAAACTTTAATGATGTCCCCTCACTCCGCCCAATCCAGTAGCGTTGCGATTCCTTTAAACTTTCTGTCCAGTCAAGCGTATCCAATCCATCCAGCAGGCGTTGCGCGTAGGCAGAAATGCGCATGCTCCATTGCTTCATCAATTTGCGTTCCACCGGATGCCCTCCGCGTTCGCTCACACCGTCTTTTACTTCGTCGTTGGCCAACACTGTGCCCAGTGCAGGACACCAGTTTACATAAGCCTCGCCCAGGTAGGCAATGCGGTAATGCATCAGCGCATCCGATTTTTCTTGTTCATCAAAATGTTTCCATTGCTCTGCGGTAAATGAAATTGTTTCTTCGTCGCATACGGCATTCACATTGCTGTTGCCATTTTTATGGAACTCCTCAATCAGCGTATCAATGTGTTCGGCTTTGTTACTGGTTTTATTGTACCAGCTATTAAATATTTGAATAAAAATCCATTGTGTCCATTTGTAATAGTTGGGGTCCGATGTTTGCACCTCTCTGTCCCAGTCAAAACTAAAACCTATTTTATCCAGTTGTTCGCGGTAACGCGCAATGTTTTGTTTGGTGGTAATGGCAGGATGCTGGCCTGTTTGTATTGCATATTGTTCCGCAGGCAAACCAAAACTGTCGTAACCCATTGGGTGCAACACGTTAAAGCCCTTGTGGCGTTTGTAGCGTGCCATAATGTCGCTGGCAATGTAGCCCAGCGGATGCCCCACGTGCAGCCCTGCGCCGGATGGGTAAGGAAACATGTCCAGCACATAATATTTCGGTTTATCGGAAGTGTTATCGGCTTTAAAGGTTTTGTTTTCGGCCCAAAATTTTTGCCAACGTTGTTCTATCTCATTAAAATTATAATCCATATCCTCTGCTAATAAAGCCCATAAAGATAAGGATTTTAGGGTGCAATTAAAGTCTGTTATTTTTCAGAAGGTTTTCTATTTTTTGGGCGTGCCCCATGAAGCAAAAGGCTTTGGTTATTTTTCTAAAGGCCTTTCTGCTTCATGGGTCGGGCTTTCCGCTTCAAGTCCTCCCACGCTGAAATAGCGTGGTCCGGGCTTTTCACTGCAATCCCTCACGCAGCAACCCAAAGCACCTTGTAATTTAGCACCACAGTAATTTTTCTGCACTTTAAACCCCGAAAGCATTCCGGCTCATTGATTCAGAAATTCCGTTTTTTCAATCCTCTCTAAATCATCGCGGTTAATTACCGGCAGGCGGTATTGGTGACTCACTTCAAGTCTGTTATTTTTCAGAAGGTTTTCTATTTTTTGGGCGTGCCCCATCAAGCAAAAGGCTTCGGTTATTTTTCTAAAGGCCTTTCGCTTCATGGGTCGGGCTTTCCGCTTCAAGTCCTCCCACGCTGAAAAAGCGTGGTCCGGGCTTTCCGCTGCAATCCCTCACGCGGCAACCCAAAGCTCCACGTATTATAGAACCCTCAAAATTATTTTTGCACTTTAAACCCTGACAGCATTCCGGCTCACTGATTCAGAAATTCCGTTTTTTCAATGCTCTCTAAATCATCGCGGTTAATTACCGGCAGGCGGTATTGGTGACTCACTTCAATGTAAATAAAATCAAACTCGTTTACCACCTTGCCAATAATGCGGTAACAACCCGGTCCGCTAAAAGGAAAAGCCCTTGCCGAAGGTGGAAAATGAACGGTATCTATCCAATAGCCTTTAATGTCTAAAAAAGTTCCGAAACACATTTTTTCTCCTTTGTGTGTTCCCGTATTTTTTACATTTACCAAATAGCCGATTATTTCCACCGTTTTGCCTTCCAGCCCTTTCAAGTCGCGGCTCAACAAGGTGTTTTTAATTTTTTCCTTTAGCAATTTAAAGGGCGAGCACAACGAAAATCCAAGCAGTTCAATTTCATCCATGGCATCGTCCAGCCAGTTGTTTTCGAGCTTTGGCAAGTCGTATCTCTCAGGTTCCAATTCAAACAATTCGCTTCCCTTATCCGACTGTTTAATCGGGTTAATGAGCATGTGCGCTTCCCACAACAGTTCTTTTTTATTTTTTGTGAGCGAGTTAAACGCTCCCACACGAATCAATATCCGCAACTGCTCTATCGAAATATTAGTGCGTTTTACAAAATCATACAGGTTCAGGTATTTTCCATTGTGCTCCCGCTCAGTTACAATTTTTCTGATGACTTCGGCTTCAATTTCGTTGAGCATGGCCAAACCTAAAAAAATGGTTTTGTCTTTTATTTCACAAAGGCCGGTGCTGGTGTTAATGCAGGGTGCAACAATGGTGGCGCCGTGCATACGGGCTTCGTGTATGTAAAGCTCCTTGCGGTAAAAGCCGCCGCCGTTGTTCAAGGTGGCCACCATGTATTCCAATGGGTAATGTGCTTTTAAGTACAAGGCCTGGTAGCTCTCCACAGCGTAACTCGCCGAGTGTCCTTTCGAAAATGCAAAATTGGCAAAGCTTTCTATTTGTGTCCAAATATCGTCAATGGTGTGTTCATCGTATTTTTTGGCGCGACAGTTGTCGTAAAATTTCTGCTTCACCACGTTAAACTCGTTGCGCTGCTTAAATTTCCAGCTCATTCCCCGCCGCAAATAATCGGCATCAGCCAATGATAAACCCGCAAACTGATGTGCAATTTTTATCACATCTTCCTGATACACCATTACACCGTACGTTTCTTTTAAAATACCATACAATACCGGATTTTGTTTTTCGGCCTCCCGTCTTTTTTCTTCATTTCTAAAACGCACTATGTATTCGCGCATCATGCCGCTTTTTGAAACGCCGGGGCGGATAATGGAACTGGCAGCAACAAGCCTTAGATAATCATCGGCCAGCAGCTTCGAGAGCAACATGCGCATGGCCGGTGATTCCACATAAAAACAACCAATGCACTTGCCCACACGCAAAAGTTCTTTTACCGTTTCATCCTTCTTAAATTTTGACACATCGTGTATGTCTATTTCCTCGGCATAATTTTCTTTAATCAAATCCACGGCATCTTTTATTTTTCCCAGTCCCCGCTGACTCAATATATCGAATTTAAACAGGCCAATGTCTTCGGCCTCCAACATACTGAATTGTGTGGTGGGATAACCCTTCGGTGGCAAAATAGTGGCGGTATAGGCATGCACCGGTTCATCCGAAATAATAATGCCACTTGCGTGAATACTTAAATGACTCGGAAAACCATGAATGAATTTGCTGTATTTTAGCACCAGTTTTCCAATTTCATCCAGTTCCTTTTCATCGCTTACTTTTTGCAATCGGTCAATTTCTCCGGCAGGTAAACCAAACACTTTTCCGAGTTCCCGTATTACCGCATCGCGCTGAAAGGTGGAATACGTGGCCAGCAGGGCCGTGTGTTTTGTTTTAAAGCGTTCAAAAATGTAGCGCGTCACATCGTCGCGGTCGGTCCACGAAAAATCAATGTCAAAATCGGGAGCATTGCTGCGGTGCTCATTTATAAAACGTTCAAAATACAAATCCAGCTCAATGGGGTCCACATCGGTAATGCGCAATAAATAAGCAATCATGCTGTTGGCACCACTTCCACGACCCACATAAAAATAACCCTTATCGCGTGCGTATTGTGTAATGTCCCAATTAATAAGATAGTACGAAGCAAAATTTAATTTTTCAATTACTTCCAGCTCCTTCTCTATCCGCGCATAAACAGCCTCGTCCGGTTTAGGATAACGGTAAAACAAACCTTGATTACTGAGTTCCCGAAGTTTTTTGATGTCACCTTCTTTGCTGCCCGTGTAATGCTTCAGGTTTTTATTGGCCAGTTTTCCAAATTCAAAAGTTACCTTGCAAGTATCCAGAATGGCCTGTGTGTTTTTTAATATTTCAGGATATTCTTCAAAAGTCTTTAATAATATCTCCGGACGCTGCGCCACTTCATCGGCAGTGGTTTGCTCGTGTTTGGGAAGCATACTCAGCAGCATGTTTTTATCAATGGCTCTGAGCAATCGGTGAGCACTGTAATGTCTTTTTGTAATAAAAGTTAGTGGCTGCAACACCACCATGTGATGCGTGAGGCTTTTGAGCGGCGAAAAATTAAGTTGCCGTAGTTCCTTTTGCGAAATGCCAATAAATGTGTGCTCGTTTAATGCTTGATTTTTATAGGCCCCAAAGGGATACACCACAAAGGCGTTTTTAAATTCAGGAGCCTGGTCCTCAAACGGTTCTTGAGCGTGTAGGTGTTCACTTAAATGTTGATTCAACTCCAAAAAACCGGTGTTGTTTTTGGCAATGCCTATGTACTTTTGCTGAACGCCATTTCTGAAATCGATTCC
This sequence comes from Bacteroidia bacterium, assembly GCA_020846335.1. Lineage (GTDB taxonomy): Bacteria > Bacteroidota > Bacteroidia > B-17B0 > Aurantibacillaceae > Aurantibacillus. The sequence goes on along the minus strand of JADLED010000244.1, from coordinate 26,017 downwards.
GGGAATTACATTGGTGCTCTTATCCTTTGTAAGGCGCAGCGCTTCGAGAATGCCCGAGGTATTGTTAATGTCGGAAAGTACAAAAGACGAATGGCCCTTGTTTTCAACTTCCTGCAACAATTCCTCCACCGACAGAGTGCCGTAGCAAAGGCTAAAATAGGTATGACAGTTGAGCAACATGTGGATAAGTTTTAGCGGATAAAAAAACAGAATTCTTTTGTCTGTTAATTTTTACTGTGCCGAAATACGCCTAATTAAAATTAAAGCAATATCCCCTTGTCTGCAAAAAATAAGTGCATCGGGGTTGTAAATCAGACACTAAGGTTATTCACATGTTAGGGTTCGGTAAGATTAAACTCAAAGGCTCTTGTCGCCTTCATCATTTTTGGATTTATAAATGTAATGGATTATCACATTGGGTGTGCTGTCTGTTTCTGCTGATGGTGCGGCTTCTCCTTCCACAGTCAATGCCCCGGGGTTTTCCTCTTCCTCTTCTTCATTTTCCCATTCGTAAACCTTGCGCTGTGGCCCTTCGCGCCGGTAGTTGTAGGCCACCATCACCCCGGCAATGGCGCCAAACAAATGTCCTTCCCAACTCATTTCCACATTAATCGGAAAAATGCCCCAAATAATTCCACCGTATAAAAACAATACCAGCGCCGAAACCACCATCAGTTGCAGGTGACGGCGGAACACCCCGCTAAAAAATAAAAAGCTGGCCAAACCATAAATGAGTGTGCTGGCACCAATGTGGTAATTGGGGTGATACTCGTCGTTGCGCCCACCCACCCAAAGCCATAAACCACTGATGAGCCAAATCCACAAAAAAACAGGAAAGGCAATTTTGCGATAAAAATAAAAGAGCATCATGCCCAACACCAGCATTGGTAAGCTGTTGGAAGCAATGTGACCCAAATCGCCATGCACAAACACCGAGGTGATAATGCCCAAAAGTCCTTCGGTTTTGCGGGGCAACACGCCCCATTTGGCAAAGCCTCCACCGTCCTGATGCTGAAAATAATAAATGACCCAAATGCTGATAACAAACAACAAGGGATATAAAATGCTGCGGTAAATCTGTTTAAGCAGATAATTCTTCACACATTAAAGTTGCGAAAAATAATACAGGAAAAAGGTTAAAAACAATTAAGGAATCTTTGCCATTATTATTTGGCTGGATTTTCCTTAACAGCGTACACCACAGGCACCATAATGCGTGTGTGCCATTTTTTAGGATTTTGTTCGGTGGTGGGGTCGGTAACATAATACTCCCGGGCGGCGCCGTTTTGTTCCAAACCCGAATCTTTCATGTACTTGCGAATTTCGTCGTAAGCGTGAAACAGTTCCTGGTACTCGCCAAAATAATTGTACATGAGCATGTCGTTTGGTGGCAATGTCACAATTTTGCAGCGTTTAGGTTGTAACACAGGCAACTTTTTTAATGGCACAAACGATTCGAATTTAAAATTCATGGGATCGTTGTTGTACATAATTTGTCCTGGCACACCAATTGTTTCGGCCGCAATCTCATTCATTTCGGCTCCCAACACCGAATAACTTTCGGCCACCTTTGCCGAAACCTTTTCGGCCTTTGCCGAATCGAGGTAAGAAATTACCAGCATTTCGGGGAGTTTGTATATGCCCATTACACCATAAACCGTGTCTTTGTTAATGGTTTCATCAAACAACGGAATTTTAGCCATTGTTTTTTTGTCGCTGCTATTTCCGCAGGCAAAAATGAACAGGGCGCTTACAACCAGAAAAATATATTTCATGAAACTAAATTACTTTGTTTTACCGGGATAAACTTTCAATGCTTCTTCCAGACAAATCATGGCGTTTTTTAAATCCTCAATTTTTAGTACATAGGCAATGCGCACTTCGTCAGCGCCTGCACCGGGTGTGGAATAAAATCCGGCGGCCGGAGCCAGCATAACGGTTTGCGAGTTGTAATTAAAATCTTCTAATAACCACTGGCAAAATTTATCGGCATTATCCACCGGCAGGCGGGCAATGCAATAAAAGGCACCACTTGGTTTAGGACAAAACACACCGTTTATTTTATTCAAAGCCTCAATCACAAAATTGCGGCGCTCTACATATTCCTTGTTCACACCTTCAAAGTAAGAGGCCGGAGTTTCGAGAGCAGCTTCGGCACCAATCTGGCCGTAGGTTGGCGGACTTAATCGTGCTTGCGCAAATTTTAAAGCAGCGGCCATAATCTCTTTGTTCTTGCTTATGAGTGCACCAATTCTGGCACCACAGGCACTGTAACGTTTACTAATGGAGTCAAGTAAAATCACATTGTTTTCAATACCCTGAAGGTGCATCACGCTTACATACTCTTTTCCATCGTAACAAAATTCGCGATACACTTCGTCGCTCAGTAAAAACAAATCGTGCTTTTTTACGAGGTCACGCAATGCTTCCAACTCGGCTTTGGTGTAAAGATATCCGGTAGGGTTTCCGGGATTGCAAATCATAATGCCTTTTGTTTTGGGAGTAATGGCTTTTTCAAACTCCGCAATGGCGGGCAGTGCAAAACCCGATTCAATGCTGCTGCGGATAGGTACCACGTTTACATCGGCCGCTTTGCTAAATCCATTGTAGTTAGCATAAAAAGGCTCCGGAATTATTATTTCATCTCCTGGATTAAAGCAGGTCATCATGGCAATGGAAATAGCTTCACTACCTCCATTTGTGATTATGATTTCTGTAGAATCAACATTGATATTAAATTTCTGATAATAAGCCGCCAGTTTTTTACGGTAGCTTTCGTTGCCGGCGCTATGACTGTATTCCACAATTTTTATACCGGAATTTTTGATGGCATCCAAAAACGAAGCCGGAGTTTCAATGTCCGGTTGCCCAATGTTGAGGTGATAAATTTTTATTCCTCTTTTTTTTGCGGCCTCGGCATAAGGTACAAGTTTGCGAATTGGTGATGCTGGCATGGCGCCTGCTTTGCTTGAAATATGTGGCATTTGCTAAGTTTTAAATATTAAAGTTAGAAGTACAAATATAGAATTGCTTTTGTAAGATTACAGGAATAATTGCGAGTAAGAACAAAAGAAATTAAATTATTTTCAAAAAATATTTGGTGAAATAATTTTATCTCTCTACTTTTGCAAACGTAAATGAAAAATATTTTAAATATCAGACCAACAAGTAATACAGTTTCCGAGATGGGGAAAGACTGTGGTACCGGGGCTTCTATTTATTTTGTTTGATGAATTACGAATAAAGAAATTTAAGAAGCCTCGCAATGTGCGGGGCTTTTTTTTTGCCCAAATAGTTAAACAGGAAAAACATCTCTCTTGTAAAGAGGAGTTCACGGGTCGGTTCCGTGTTTGGGCTCTGCGAAATAGATCAATAGTCAGATCAACGGTTTCATAAGCCGTAGGTCCGGGTGCAATTCCCGGTTTCGCTACTACGGCAAGTAACCCCGCTGTCTGATATGCAGCAGAAAGGTAATGGTTGAAAATACAGGTTCAAGTCCCGTCTTGCCGACATAAGAACAAGAAGCTCATGTGGATGAGCAAAGCCTGCTGGGCTATGGTATCAGGTTCGAATCCTGAATTGTTCGCAAAAGGTTAACCATAAAAAATGGTGCGCCTGGTAATATAATGTTTGCCGTGTTTTTATCGCAGTGCGGCGAAGGCAGGGAGTGGGTAAGTACCACAGTCCGAATGATAATAAGGACCGTATGTAAGAGCCCTGCACAAAACAAAATATTACCAAAGCATTGGGCTTTTAGGGGAGCATGGCCGTCCCCGCCTCACTGTCTATGAGGAGATCATGGGTTCAAATCCCATACAGCCCGCAAATAAAACAACGCTGCCGGTTTCGCCTGTTGGCACACGTTGTGGTAATTCAGGCGAACAAAAAAACAATTATGGAAACAGGATTTGAAAAACGCTTTTTAGTAAACCGCGACGATACCGGAAGGTTTATTGTAGAATCGTACCGCACAGGTAAAAAATATTTTGTGGAAGTGATTGAAGATGAGCGCACGCCTCAGTGGGGCGACGTAAATCCTGTAACAAAAAAAGTGGAAGGAAATTACGGCGGCAAATACAGAGGCGGCATTAGCGAAAAAGAATCTTTACTCACACCCGAAAATGGATTTACCAAGGTACACTATTCAGGGGTTGGTGCATCACCATTTAGTGTGATTGATGAGTTGGATGCAAAACTGCCCACTTTGGAAAAATAAAAATTAAGAGCAAATAACATTTAGGCAAAGCCTGGTTTAAAAGCACGAAGGAAATTCCTGTTAGGCTCTTACTCAAACAAAACGCTCCGTTCGACAAAAGGTTAAGTCTGCGGGTTTTCGACCCGCCATTATCAGTTCGATTCTGATACGGAGTACTTTGTATTTTTTTAGAACTTTAATTTTTTATTGAAAAATATAGAATGAAAAATAAATTCAGTTGTGAGGATAATTAAAAATGATAGTGTTAGCGTGAAAAATTTACTGCACTAAAAACCCGAATTTGCGCCATGGGATTGCAGCGGAAATCCTTTTTAGGGCCTGCTCCTTTTGGCCCTAAAAAGATTGGAGCGTAAAGCCCGGTGGCGGGAGCATAGATAATAATACTGCCTCTATTTTGCCTAAATCAGCTCCCGACAGGCGCCAAAAAAAATAAAATAAAGAACGTAAATAGCGAAATATAGCTTAATGGCAAAGCATTTGGCTTCCAACCAGAAGATGCGGTTCAAATCCGATATTTCGCTCAGGTGCCATAGCTTAGTGGTAAAGCGGCGTGTAGCTAACACGGAGACGCCGGTTCGATTCCGGTTGGCATAGACATTAAAAAAATTAAAAAAATAAATTAAGTGATAACACCATGTTATTCAGGAATAAAATAAAGGCAAAGGCATTTCGAAAGAGATGTAAATAACTTATTATTCCCTCGTAGCAAACTGGTGTAGGCAATAGTCTTTTAAACTATGGGGCCGGGTTCAATTCCCGGCGGGGGAACTTTCTCTTGTAGTTTAATAGGAAAAACACAAAACTTCTAATTTTGAAACCCCGGTTCGACTCCGGGCAGGAGGACACAGTATTATTACGATTGGGCTTTAACTCAAACTGCAGCCGGCTTTCTTCGCAATATCGACGCCACAATTACCGAACCACTGATGCCAATGAGCATTAACGAAAATAATTTGCCGGTGGTGGCTTTAAAGGCCGAGGTTTTGGCCACTTCAATTTGTTCCGCAATTAGTTTTGGATATTCTTCGGGCTTAACGGTTTTTAAGGTGCGAAGGTAATTGTTCAGATAATCCTCGCTGTTATAATAGGCAATGGCTAAATCCTTTCCGTTTTGCGTAAATTCAAAATAATTGTAAATGCTTGTTGTTACCGCACCTACCGCAAATATTGTCAGTGCCAGTTTCATGGCATCGCGCCCGCCAATCCATCCACCCAAATCCCTGCGCACACTTAATATGCATATAACATAAAAAGGAAGGATAAACAATACCGTTAAAAAATGGGCAAAATGAAAGTAAAAACGTTCTACCGAGCGACCACTCAATACCAGCCATAGCTTAAACGCTATTACCAGTGCAGAATAAAGCAAGCCATAAAACAGAGCCTTCTTATTCATGCCTAACCGTTCATACTAATTAAGAACTCTTCGTTGGTTTGACTGCGGCGCAATCTGTCCAGCAAAAACTCCATGGCTTCCTGAGGATTCATATCACCTAAGTGCTTACGCAGTACCCAAAGGCGGGTAAGCGTTTCCTTATCAATTAACAAATCGTCTCTTCGGGTGGAAGATGCCAGTAAATCAATGGCCGGGTAAATGCGGCGGTTCGAGAGTTTACGGTCCAGTTGCAACTCCATATTGCCGGTTCCTTTAAATTCTTCAAAAATAACCTCATCCATTTTAGAACCCGTTTCGGTTAATGCTGTTGCAAGGATGGTTAATGATCCACCGTTTTCAACTTTACGGGCGGCACCAAAAAAGCGTTTTGGTTTGTGCAGGGCGTTGGCATCCACACCACCGGTTAGTACTTTACCGCTGGCAGGAGAAACCGTATTGTAGGCACGTGCCAAACGGGTAATGCTGTCTAACAGAATCACCACATCGTGTCCGCACTCCACCATTCGTTTCGATTTTTCGAGAACAATGTTGGCAATTTTTACATGTTTTTCTGCAGGCTCATCAAAGGTGCTGGATATTACTTCGGCTTTAACGCTGCGGGCCATATCGGTTACCTCTTCAGGGCGCTCGTCGATTAACAGAATAATTAAATAAATTTCGGGATGATTGTAAGCAATGGCATTGGCCACATCCTTTAACAACACGGTTTTACCGGTTTTAGGTTGTGCCACAATTAATCCGCGTTGTCCTTTTCCAATTGGCGAAAATAAATCCATTACGCGGGTACTCATGTTTTCCTGAGGATGCCCGGTTAATTTTATTTTTTCGTAAGGGAACAAAGGTGTGAGGTAATCGAAAATTACGCGGTCGCGCACAAACGAAGGGTCGCGGCCATTAATTTGATCTACCCTGATGAGTGGGAAATATTTTTCGCCTTCTTTTGGAGGACGCACTCCGCCTTTTACCACATCGCCTGGTTTTAAACCAAACAATTTTATTTGCGATTGCGACACGTAAACGTCATCGGGAGAATTGAGGTAATCGTAATCCGAACTGCGGAGGAAACCATAACCATCGGGCATGATTTCTAAAACGCCGGTTACAAAAACAATGTTGTCGAAATTATAATGAACTTTTTCAGGTTTTTTTTCAGGCACTACTTCCGGTTCTTCCTTAGGCATTCCGGTACCATTGGTGTTTTCACCTTCCTGAACCGGAGCTGCAGCAGGCTGTTCGGCCACTACCGGTGCTGGTACCGTTACCTCTTCAATAACAGGTTCCGGTTCTTCGTCCGGAATGTTTAAAGGCATGGTTTCGTGTTTGGGTGCAGGTTTTGGTTGGTGTTGCGGCCTTTGTTGTTGCTGAGGTTTTGGATGTTGCTGAGGTTTTACAACTATTTTGGTTTCCTGCTCAGGACCGGTAGATACCGAAACCACGGGCTCGGAACCTTTCACCTTGCGCGGACGTTTTTCCTTGGGTTCCTTGTTTTCCTTTTTAGAAAACTTTTGAAACACCTGTTCTGCCTGTGCTTTATCTTTTTCCTGTGCATCCACAATTTGCAAAACCAAATCGGCTTTGGATAAGGTTTTACTTTCTATCGAAAATGCTTTTGCAATCTCTTTTAATTCTGGCAACGATTTGCCGCTTAAATCCATTACTTGAAACATGAGGCTAATTAAAAATAATATTGTGCGTTAAAAAGGATATTTAATTTTTGAATGATTGAAGGTGGCAAGAATATGCGACCTTTTTTTATTACGATGCAATATTAGGTATTTATACTGAAAACAAAAAAAATATTTAAAAAAAAGCGGTAAATGTTAAATTTACCGCTTTTCAATTATATGAATAGTACCGAAACCGTTCGTTCCGTATAAGATTAGGCAAAGGCACAGATAATGCCACCCATAATGCCCATGGTAATGGCCCAATAACCTACATTAATAGCAATGTATTTAAATCCCTTCCTTTCAAAAAGCGCATTGGTACCAAGCACAGGCAAAATAATAAACAGAGCGCTTAACACACCATGAAGCACGCCGTGTTTAAAGGTGCGGAAGCTGGTGCCCACACGGTCTAAAATGGATTTAAAAAATATACCTACTTCGCTGTTTGGGTCGTCTATCGGTTGTCCAAAAAACAAGGAATACAGGGATGTTTGATGGATTACCAGCATTTGCATGCTCATGGCCAACATCATACTAAGTAGTAGGGAAACACCAAAAATAACGGCCATGTTGGCCCCTTTCATTTTTTCTTCGGTTATTCCTGCAGCCTGCATCCACGCAGTGCCTAACACTTTTGGGTTATACCAGATAAAGCCCATTACCATTGGCACTAAGGCAGTGGCCAATACTACTAAATAATTTATATGCATAATTTTGTTTTAATTGTTTAACCAAATATAACTGATTTTTGTCATGTTCAAATAAAAAAAGGGCCCTTACCCTGCGGTAAGAGACCCCTAATTTTTTACTAAATAATTTAGATTAACTACCTGTTAATTTTTTACTCTTTCTTATTTTTCCAAAAACTTATTAAAGTCATCGGTGGTAGAGCTAAAAGAAAACACTTCGCTTACTTCGTAATAAGTGGCTTTTTCGGTACAGTAGTCGTAGGCATATTTGGCGTACTCCAGCTTATCATCATCCATGCTAAACAGTTTGCAAATTTCTTTTATCTGATCTACCGACAAGCAGGCGTTTTTAGTAGCAATTTTTGCCGTACTCATTTTAGTATCCGAAAACGGTTTTGATTCTACATTGGTTTTAATTTTTGCGAAACTGGCAGGGCTCACAGGCACTGTGCATCCGGCTTTAACAGCCGGTGCGGCAGGAGTTACAATGCCCTTTTTAGGTTGTTGCTTAACCGGCTCTTCCACGTTTACAACGTTGCCCGATTGGGTGGTTACCACAGTAGAAGATGTAGTGGTGGTAACGTTGGTGCCTACTTCGGCAGGCATTCCGTTCACATTCATGTTTATCCCTACTCCGGCCATGCTCACATTCACTGACATGTTTTCGGGCTTGGTATTGGTTTTTGTAGTGGTAACGGTTGATGAGGTAACGCTGGTGTTCATGTTGATGTTACCGTTGGTATTCATGTTCACATTGCCATTGGTGTTCACATTCACATTGCCGCCAGTGGGCACATTTACGTTGGTTTCGGCAGGAGCAGGATCGTTTGCTGTATGATAGGCTACAGTTGGAACGCCTGAAGCTGCCTGTTCCATTGGCACGCGGCCAAAATAACGCATCTTCAACTGCTTCTTCATGTCGCGTTTTATTTTAGCAGTGTGCTCAAAGCCAGCATCTAAAAACATATTTTGTTTTAACTGGGGCAGGGCTTTGTCTTCAAACTCAATGCGCACGTTAATGTTTGGACTAAGGCCCGTAACCTTTACATTGCTTTCGGGGGTGTTATTTTGTTTAATGCCATTAATAAACGCAAAAAACCGGTCGCCATCTTCCGAAAAGATAACAAGGTTAACATTGTTTTGCGAAAAGATGCTGAGGCTTAACAAGCATAAGCCCATGAGTGTGAATAGTTGTTTTTTCATTATTGTTGTGTTTAATTGATTTTTACGGTTTGTTAAATTTCCAAGTAACGTGCCAAAAAAGAAATTCGAATAGTTAACAGTTGTTAAACAAACTTCTCGCCCTTTTTCACTTTTACATCGTTAACAAAGTTCCTGATTTGCTGTTCGTCCTGTTTCTTACAAATCATCAGTACTCCCTCGCTTTCAACCACAATGTAATCCTCCAGACCCTGCAACACCACCAGCTTATCTTTAGGCACCTGAACAATGCAGTTATTGCAATCGTAGGTAATAATGTTTTTGCCTACCAGTGCATTCTTTTGCTCGTCTTTATTAATGTGGGTGTAAAGGCTGCCCCAGGTGCCTAAATCGCTCCAGCCAAAAATGCTTGAGCGCACATACACGTTGGCTGCTTTCTCCATCACACTAATGTCTATCGAGACGTTTTTGCAGGTGGCATAAGCCCTCTCTATAAATCCTTTTTCTTCGGGGGTGTTGTAAAAATCCCAACCCTCTTTAAATAAATTAGAGAGTTCGGGGTCGTGGTTTTCCATAGCCTTTAAAATGCTTTGGGTGCTCCACACAAAAATTCCCGAATTCCACAAAAAATCGCCGCTTTCAATAAACACTTCGGCTACTTCCAACTGCGGTTTTTCGGCAAAGGTTTTTACTTTGTAAATGCGTTTATCTTTCTCCTTTACATCGCTTTCAATAAACTGTATGTAGCCATAACCGGTGTCGGGGCGGGTTGGTTTAATGCCAAGTGTTATCAGACAATCGCTTTCTTCGGCTTTGGCAAAGCAGGAATTAATGGCTTTTACAAAGGTTTCTTCTTTTTTAACCATGTGGTCGCTCGGAGCCACAACGGTAATGGCCTTAGGGTCGCGCTTGTGTATTTTATAAGAGGCGTAGGCCACACAGGGTGCGGTGTTTTTGCGGGCCGGTTCGCAAAGTATGTTATCGGCCACTATATCGGGCAATTGTTCGCTTACCAGTTTTTTGTAGGCCGTGCTGGTAACCACATATATGTTTTCGCTGCGGCAAACTTTTAATAAGCGGCGATAGGTTTGCTGCAAAAGGGTTTCGCCGGTTCCAAGAATATCCAGAAACTGCTTGGGGTGCTGTGTTGTGCTCATCGGCCAAAACCGACTGCCGACACCGCCAGCCATTATTATTGCATAATGATGTTTCATATAAAGACCTGCAAAAATAAAAAATAAATGAGGCAAAACCTTTAAAAAAGAGGCAATTCCCCCGAATTGGGAAAAAATCGTATCTTTGCACCCTAAATACGGAATCTATCTCGCCCATTTGTCGGCACGAAGCATTAAAGCGAGGTATTTTTAGCTTTAATGTTAAATTTAAAAATCAAAAAATGACTTTTCAGGAATTGGGTCTTAACAGCGACCTATTAAAAGCTGTTACCGATTTGGGGTTTGAATCTCCAACGCCAATACAACAACAAACCATTACCTTACTATCTGCCCAAAAAACAGATTTAGTGGCTTTGGCTCAAACAGGCACCGGCAAAACCGCAGCCTTTGGTTTACCAATGCTTAACGTGATTGATTGCGAAAGCAAATCCGTTCAGGCGCTTATTTTAGCACCTACCCGCGAATTGTGTGTGCAAATAACCAACGATATAAAAAATTACGGCAAATACTTAAAAGGATTTGGTGTAACTGCCATTTATGGTGGTGCTCGTATCGACGGACAAATAAAAGACATTAAACGTGGTGTGCAGGTAGTGGCTGCCACGCCTGGCCGTTTAATTGACATGATTGAACGCCGCGCCATCAATCTTAACACCGTTAAAATTGTGGTGTTGGATGAGGCCGATGAAATGCTGAACATGGGTTTTAAAGACGATTTGGACATTATCTTAAAAGAAACGCCAAAAGAAAAAAACACCTGGTTATTCAGCGCCACCATGCCTAAGGAAGTGGAACGCATTGCCCGTAATTACATGAGCAATCCCATGGAACTGAGCACCGGCAAGAAAAATGAAGGGGCCGATAACCTTGAGCATATTTATTACATGGTGCAATCGCGCGACCGTTATTTAGCACTAAAACGCGTGGCCGACTACTACCCCGAAATTTTTGGTATTGTATTTTGCCGCACCAAAGCCGAAACGCAGGAAGTGGCCGACTCTTTAATTAAAGACGGATACAGTGCCGATGCTTTACACGGAGATTTATCGCAAAGCCAACGCGATTTTGTAATGAAACGTTTCCGTAGTAAAACCTTACAAATGCTGGTGGCTACCGATGTGGCAGCCCGTGGTATTGATGTGAACGATGTAACTCACGTTATTAATTACAATTTGCCTGAGGATGTGGAGAATTACACACACCGCACCGGTCGTACTGCCCGTGCCGGTAAATCGGGTATTGCCATTGCCATTATTACGCCAAAAGACAGTGGTCGTATTAAAGACATTGAGCGCATCATCAAAAAGAAATTTGAAAAGAAAAGCGTACCAAACGGATTGGAAGTTTGCGAAAAGCAATTGTTTAATCTCGTACACAAACTTCATAATGTAGAAGTAAAGGACGAAGAAATTGAAAGTTTTTTACCTGCCATTTACGACGAATTAAAAGACCTGAGCAAAGAAGAATTAATTAAGCGTGTGATTAGTGAGGAATTTAACCGCTTCCACGAATACTATCAAAACGCCCCTGACTTAAACATTCAAAAAGGTGCTGTTGACGGAGCATTTGGCAACCACCGTACTACCCGCTTTTTTTTAAACATGGGTCATTTGGATGGCTTTAACATTAATAGTTTGAAAGACTTTTTGGCCGATGCCGCAAAAGTTCACCAACGCATGGTGTTTAATGTGGATGTAAAAAACAGCTTCTCGTTTTTTGAAACCGAAAGTAAATTGGTGGACAATTTTATGGCCCTAAACTCAGCCGATATTGAATTTAATAACCGCAAGGTTTCTTTAGAAGTAAGTAACCGCAAAATGAAAGAAGGCGGCGAAGGCCGTGGCGGTGGTGGCTACAAGGGTGGCGACCGCAGAGAAGGCGGCGGATACCGTGGTGGTGGCGACCGACGTGAAGGCGGATTCAGAGGCGGCGACAAACGCGAAGGTGGATTCAGAAGTGGTGGCGATAAGCGCGATGGCGGTAAGCGTCCACGCAAATCAGGCAGCTTTGGCGGAGGCGACAAACCTTCTTTTAACCGTGAAAAATCGTTTGGCGGAGAAAAGAAAAAAGGATTTGGAAAGAGTAAGTTTTAGAAAATAGTATCCAATTAAATTAACCACCGGTAATTCGTTCTGAATTTCCGGTGGTTTTTTTTTGCGTGACTGGTTAGCGAATAAAATTCCTCACCTCATTCTGTTGAAGTAAAAACCAATCAGGTCCATTAAAAATTTCCAACTAATACGGACTCTGCTTCCGCACAATTTTAGAAAACAGCTTTGGAAAATAGCGACGGATTTTTACAATCAGCAATTCTTTTCCGCCAACCAATAGTTCTTCTTCATTCCTGCCAATGGCCCTGATAATGTGTTGTGCGCACTCTTCGGCACTCATGGCATTTTGGTGACTGGGGTCCATGGCATTGTGTTTTTCGCCTTTGGCAGTAACAGCATTTACCGAAACATTGGTTTTAATTTTTCCGGGACAAACCATCAGAGTTTTAATACCCTGATTTTCGGTTTCCAATCTAAATGATTCGAAAAAACCGTGAAGAGCGTGTTTGGCCGCGCTGTAGGATGAGCGCAAATAAAAGCCAAATTTGCCGGCAATGCTGCTGATAACTACTATGTGACCGCCTTTTTGGCGTTTCATGTAAGGGTAAACGGCCTGGGTTAGATTAACGGCACTAAAATAATTTACTTCCATAAGCTGGCGGTGTATGTCCATGGGTGTTTCCATGGCTTCAGAGCGCTGGCTGTATCCGCCGTTATTAATTAAAATATCTATGCGTCCAAATTTGTTAATGACCTGAGCAGCCAGGCCACTTGCGTTTGTGGTATCACTTAAATCAAATGGCAACACCATTAGATCCAAAGGTGGTAATTTGGTGAGTGCCGCCACTCGGTTTAACTCCTCAGCGCGCCGTGCCGAAAGTATTAATCGGGCTTCGCGCTTTGCCAATTCCAGTGCAATGGCCTCGCCAATGCCCGAAGAAGCGCCGGTTATCCAGATAACTTTATCTTTAAATTCCTTCATTAATTTAATAATTCAATGATTTGTTGCGGGCTTATCTGTTGAATGCAATAGCAGTCTTCTCCATTGGCGCAGGCCTTGCAATTGACATCAAACACCAAACTGTGGGCTTTGCTCCCAACCGGCATCCAACGCCCGGGATGAATGGGGCGTTTGGGTGAATACAAACCAATGGCGCGTTTACCCAGTGCTGCTGCAATGTGCAGGGGACCCGTGCTAGCCGCCACCAGTGCATTACAGGCATTAATAAAGGCGATGAACTGTGTTAAACTGAGCTTACCCGTAAGGTTGGTTACCCCTGTGTGTTTGCTTAAAAAGTCCTGCATTTGTTTTCCATCCTGTTCGATGCCGCTGATAAACACCTGGTATTTATCAGGATTCAAGGCTTCAATTAGTTTGCTGAAATTATCCAAGCCCCACTCTTTGGCACTGCCTTTTGATTTGGGATGAAGAATAACCGTGTACTTTGTGTTATCAATTAAAGCCAAATGTTCGGGGGCGAGTTGCGGCACTTTGCTGAAGCCATACAAACCGGGCATGGCGCTCAATTCAGGATTCACCGGCCTGCCTAAAAATTCCAACAATTTAAAATTAAGTTGCGATTCGTGCAGATTGGAATTTTTACGCGACAGGGCAATGCGTTTGTTGCAGTTCCACCAATGGTAAATGCGGTTGGTGGTGCCTACCCGCAAGGCTATGCCCGCCTTTTTGGCAAGTGCCGCAATTTTTGCCAGAGGAAAAACGTGAACAATGGTATCGGCATGGTAGGCTTTGAGTTGTTCTGTTTGTTGTGCTTCGTTTAGTTTTTCAAGATCATCGTAATTTATAAACACATCCACGTGTTCACTTAATTCGATAATGCTCTTTGTGTAGGACCTGCCTATAAATAAAACAGTGGCGGCAGGAAAGTTTTTCTTAATAAAGCCCGCCATTGGCAGGGTTAGCACCACATCGCCAATGCTATCGGTACGGCTAATTATAATTTTCATTTGGCCGCTCCCTTCCCGGCAATTAAGTGCCGCAGTTTTTTATACTTTAACCAGGTTGCGTAGGCCGATATTTTAGAAATTAAAAATCCGGCCTTACCATCTAAAAAGCCCAATCGCAAAAGGTAATGATCAACAAATTTGGCAATTGGGTTAAGTAACAGTTTAAACCAGGGCGCCTGCTTCCCCTTTTCAAAATACGCCTTCGCCGAAATGTTTGTAAAATATTCCACCTGTTTGTAATGGTCCTGAAGGCTGTAATAACTGTAATGTAAAATATCGCCGGTTAAGTGCCCGGTGTTTTTATCGCCCTCAAACAATTCGTATTTGTCATGAGGATTAATTCCTGTCCAGCCTCCCTTTGTCGAATCCCACAAACGCAATTTGGTATCGGGGTACCAGCCGCAATGTTTTACCCAATGTCCGCAGTAATTGGTGAGGCGGTTCATGTAGTAACCGTCTTTTTTAAAATTGGCCTTCACTGCTTTAATGGAGGCAATGAGTGTTGCATCGAGGGCCTCATCGGCATCGAGCGACAAAATGTGCGGGTGCGTGGCAAAGGTAATGGCCCGGTTTTTTTGCTGAATGTGTCCGTCGAAAGCGTGGTTAAAAAATTTAACGCCATAACGGGCGCAAATGGCCGGTGTAGCGTCGGTGCTGCCCGAATCGAGCACCACAATTTCGTCGGCCACTTCTTTAACGGAAAGCAAACACCTTTCAATGTTTTTTTCTTCGTTAAACGCTATTATTACCACCGACAGTTTTACCATCGCACCAAAAGTACCAATTTTTAGATAACTGTTATATTTGCACCTTGGCCAATCAATTAAATAGACTATTTAAAGAGCATTTGTTGCTAATGCTTGCATTATTGGCAACTGCACTGTTATATGGCCGCTTTTTGTGGTTTGGGCATATAAGCTGGGACGACCCCGAAATGGTTTTTAAAAACAAAGCAGTGCGGGAGTTCAACCTGTCGGCGCTTTTCAGTAACCATTACGTTGGAAATTACATTCCGGTAACCATGTTTTTGCACGCCCTTAACTGGGCACTTTTTGGAGCCAACGATTGGGGACATCATTTAATAAACATGTTATTGCACCTGCTCAACGGTGTTTTGGTTTACCAATTGGGCCGTGTGTTATTAAAAAACAACAATGTGGCAAGTATTGGTGCCTTGTTATTTTTACTGCACCCCTTGCAGTTGGAATCGGTGGGTTGGATTTCGGAATTAAAAAACATACTGTCCACTACCTTTTATTTACTAAGTTATTTAAGCTACCTCCGTTTTTCTGAAATCGGAAAAAGAAATCTGTATTTGCAGAGCCTGTTATTATTTGTTTTGGC
The DNA here is from genome assembly GCA_020846335.1 of Bacteroidia bacterium. GTDB lineage: Bacteria > Bacteroidota > Bacteroidia > B-17B0 > Aurantibacillaceae > Aurantibacillus. The sequence continues at coordinate 10,350 of JADLED010000244.1, read as the reverse complement.
GGGGCTTAGCAAATCGTCGGTGGTTATTTTGCCTTTGTTATTAATTGCCACTGATATTCTTTTATTGAATAAAAAACTAAGTAAAAGCTTAATTAACAAACTCCCTTACCTGCTGTTGGCCCTGGTGTTTGGCGTTATTAATATAAAAACACAAACAGCCGATTTGTTTATTAACCACTCGCACGAGTTTGCCTGGTACCAGCGCACCGGCTTTGCAGGTTATGCCCTGCTTAAATACCTGCTGTTGTTTTTGTTTCCATTTCATTTAAGTGTAATTTATCCCTATCCCGCATTAAAAGCAGCACCGGTAGTTCTTGGCATTTTTGTTTGGTTGCTTTTGTTTGCCGTGGTTTACCTGCTTGCTAAAAAACAAAATAAACGTTGGTTGTTTTTTATGGCCTTTGTGTTGGTTAATCTTATTCTGGTATTGCAATTTTTACCTTTTGGCGAGGTGTTGTATGCCGATAGGTATGCCTACCTTCCTGTAATTGGCTTCGCCTGGATGTTTGGTTATTTGGTTGAAAAGTTGAACCTGAATTTTAAATGGTTGGGTGTTTGCACATTGCTTGTGCTTGGCATGATTGGGTTTTCGCGCAGCCGGGTTTGGTCGTCGGCCATTACCTTGTACGAAGACATTTTGAAAAATTACCCGAATTCGTTTGTGGCTTTAAACAGTGTGGGGGTTGAATACATGTTCAGGAATGAGGACCGCAAATCGCTCGACTATTTTAACAGAGCGGTGGAGGCAGCACCCTATAATTACAAAGGATTTTATAACCGGGGTTTGTTGCACATAAAAAACAATAAACCGGAACTGGCTATTAAAAATTTTAATCAGGCACTGGCCATTTACCAGTACCCCAAAGCCTATGTTGGCAGAGCCACGGCCTATTATATGCTGGGCGACATGGCCAAGGCAATAACGGATGTAAATTATGTGCTCGAAAAAGAACCCAACAACGTGAAGGCTCATTTTACACTGGGTAATTGTTACAACGAAATGAACCGTTTGCAGGATGCGCTTAAAGAATACAACAAGTGCATTGAACTGAACACCGATGAAGCCGAATATTATTTTAAACGCGCCATTGTGTATGGCAAACAACAGAATTTTGAAGCCAGCTTAAACGATTTGAATTTAAGTATCCGCCTAAATCCCAACCTTTACGAAGCCTATTACTGGAAAGGGGTTGCCAAAGTAAATTTAAAACAAAACGGCTGCGAAGAATTTAAACTGGCGGCCCAACACAATTTCCAGCCTGCAATAACTGCTTTTAACAACAATTGCCGATAAATAAAAAAATAACCACACAATGAAAGTAACATTAATTCAAACCGAACTTTTTTGGGAGGATGCTTCAAAAAATCGGGCGCATTTTGGAAACCTGATAGATACAATAAAAGAACAAACAGATTTGATTGTGCTGCCGGAAATGTTTAACACCGGTTTTACCATGCAGCCGGATAAGCTTGCCGAGGCCTGGAATGGCGAAACCATGAACTGGCTGAAAAATAAAGCCATCGAAAAAAACTGTGTTATAACCGGTAGTTTGGCCATTAAGGACAATGAAAAATTTTATAACCGTTTGTTTTGGGTTAGCGCTGCGGGGGCATTTATCTCATACGACAAGCGGCACCTTTTCAGAATGTCGGAAGAAAGTAAACTTTATACCGCCGGAAAAAGCAAAATAATCACCGCCATTAATCAGTGGAAAGTTTGCCCGTTCATTTGTTACGATTTACGTTTTCCTGTGTGGTCGCGCAATCGCTTTAACAAACAAAACAACACCTGGGACTACGATGTTTTGGTATATGTGGCTAATTGGCCGGAGGCGCGCAACTACGCCTGGAAACAGCTATTAATAGCCCGGGCCATCGAAAATCAGTGCTACGTGGTGGCTGTGAACAGAATTGGTAACGATGGTAATGGCTATTCGCATTCGGGCGACAGTGTGGTAATTAATCCACGTGGCGAAATTATCAGCAAAACAAAAGCCAATGAGCAAAGCATTGAAACCATTGAACTGGATCGTGCCTATTTAGAGGAGTTTAGAAAAGTGTTTCCTGTAGGTTTGGATGCCGATGATTTTAGTTTGTGAAATTTTAAGGCCTCAATGGCACCTTAGCCGCTAACTGCCGTAACTCTTACAAAGTTCCCAAAACCTGAATAGATTGGGGTTAACTCAGAGTCACCTACCAACCCTTGGCATGTGCAGTTAGAGTACAATTAATTTCTTTAAAAACCATAGAAGACAGAACTTATACCTGGTGTATTTTGGCTTTTAGGCCGATATTTTTATCTAGCCAAGTACCAGTTTGTTGAATTCAACATGTTTTGTTTGAAGGGAGGATCCTGCAGTGATTCCAATCATTCTTGCTAAATGCCTCCATTCAAATTCGCAATTAATAAAATGGTGTGCTTCTGTTCATTCAAACCCTGCCAGCAATTCTGTTACTCTTCAGGATTATTTAAACAGCAATACTACATTTGACATTTAATATATCAGTGGTCGCTTAATTGTTTCAGGAGAATTTACGGCAGCAAGAACTTAAATACAAGTAGGCTTGAAGTAGCCACTTATTTTATGGTGTTTTTGCCTTAAACTGCAAAGTTGCTAAAAAACTGCTGGTGCAGTAATTCACATGGTATTCTATTACAAATACTACTTAAGCAATTTAACCGGTTTTTTTTGTTTGATATTTTTAGTTTTACCTGTTTCAATAAAGCAGTCATGCTTCGCGGCTTAGGCGAACAAATACTTAATTAAATTTAATTAAGTAACGCCGGTTTAGGCTTTTACTGAGTGAGGCCATTCTTTGAATTAGTTTATGGTTTTTATTTAACCTCCTTATTGCCAAACTTGCAACCAGTAGTTTTTAATTGTTTGTTACCACATTTCTTAAAGCCCAAAAACCGCTTTCCAAAAAAAATGGAAGGCGGTTTTTTTGTTTTTAACAGCAACTTATAGGGTCTATAGTTCTGCTTACCTTATTGTATTTAACTACAATTTGTAGCAAGCAGGCGCCCGCATTTATAGTAACTTAGTTTCTGATTTTAAGCGGTATGGAAAGGCAGGTAATTCACATGGACCTGGATAGTTTTTTTGTTTCGGTGGAGCGGAGAATAAATCCACAGTTAATTGGCAAAGCGGTGCTGGTAGGCGGCAGCAGCGACCGTGGTGTGGTGGCATCGTGCAGCTACGAAGCCCGCTCCTTTGGCATCCACTCCGCAATGCCCATGCGCATGGCCCGTCAACTTTGTCCCGATGCTGTTATTGTAAAGGGCGACCACGAGCAATACGGCAAATATTCTGAAATGGTTACCGACATTATTAAAGAAAACGTGCCGCTGTACGAAAAGCCTTCTATTGACGAGTTTTACATTGACATGACGGGCATGGACAAGTTTTTTGGCTGCTACAAACTGGCCACCGAAATCCGGCAAAAAATAATGAAGGAAACCAATTTACCCATTTCGTTTGCCCTGTCGGTAAACAAAACGGTTTCTAAAGTTGGCACGGGCGAGGCCAAACCCAACGGACAAAGAAAGATTGATGCCGGTACCGAAAAAAATTTTCTCGCACCTCTGTCCATAAAAAAAATTCCAATGGTGGGCGATAAAACCTACCAGTTACTGCGCAACATGGGTATTGAAAAAGTTAAAACCGTGCAGGAAATGCCCGTGAAACTGATGCAACAGGTGCTGGGCGAAAACGGTGTGGTAATTTGGAAAAAAGCCAATGGCATTGATAACTCGCCGGTAGAACCCTACAACGAACGGAAATCGCTCTCTACCGAATGCACCTTTGAAAAAGACACCATTGATACAGGCCACATAAAACGCGTGCTGGTGAGCATGACGGAGAAACTGGCCTTTCAGTTACGAAGCGAAGAAAAACTAACCGCCTGTGTTACTGTAAAAATACGCTACTCCGATTTTAATACTTACACCATGCAAATGCACCTGCCCTACACTGCGCTGGACAGTGTTTTGATAGAAAAGGTGAAGGAGTTATTTAATAAGCTGTTTCAAAAACGCATGCTTATTCGGCTGATTGGTGTAAGGTTTAGCCATTTAATACAAGGCACCTATCAGTTTGATTTGTTTAACGACACCACCGAACAGTTGCAGCTATACAGCGCCATGGACAAACTGCGCAAACGTTTTGGCGAAGATGCCGTGATGCGCGCCGATGGTTTGGATTTGGATAAGCGTGATACCAGTTTGTTTAATGGGATAAAGAAGAAGTGAACGGGGCTTCGACTACGCTCAGTCAGCGTAGTTCGACAAGCTCAGTCAGCGTAGTTCGACAAGTTCAGTCAGCGAATATCGACAGGCTCAGTGAGCGTATTGCGACAGGCTCAGTCGGCAGACCTCGACTACACTCAGTCAACAGACTTGGTTAGATTCTGTTTAAAAATTTTGATAAGACAGGAAGGTACTAGGACTGTTTAGTTGCCGTAATCTGATAAAAACTTAATGCGCATTACGCGAATTTCCTCTTCGGTGTAATCGTTTTCGCCCAGTTCTTTTAAAGCGGCTTCCACACTGTCTGATTCGCTTTCCTTAAAGTATTCCATTATTTCGTCCTGCTTCTCTTCATCCATAATGTCATCAATGTAATAATTGATGTTTACTTTGGTGCCCGACTCCACAATGGTTTCAATTTCGGTAAGCAGATTAGGAATGGTTAAGTTTTTGCTTCGTGCCATTTCTTTAAGGCCAATGCGCCGATCGATATTTTGTATGATGTAAACCTTTAAACCCGATTTATTAACTACGGATTTTATTACCATGTCCACCGGACGCTCAATGTCGTTGTCTTCTACGTATTTTTTTATCAGGTCGATAAACGGTTTGCCATATTTAGCAGCCTTGCCTGTGCCCACCCCGCTAATTTTTACCATTTCGTCCATGGTAATGGGGTATTGTATGGCCATTTCTTCCAAAGATGGTTCCTGAAAAATAACGTAGGGTGGCAAGCCTTTGGCCTTGGCGGTTTTTTTAACCAAATCCTTTAGCATGGCAAACAACACTTCATCGCTGGCGGCTCCGTTGCCTTTGCCGTTCATGGTTATATCATCGTCGCTGCCATCTTTTTCGGTGCTGTTATAATCGTGATCGAGTGTGAATTTAACGCTGTAAGGTTTTTTAAGAAAAAGACGCCCCTTGTCGGTCAATCTTAAAAGGCCGTAATTTTCTATGTCTTTGCTCAAAAATCCGTTTACAATGGTTTGGCGCAAAACGGCCTGCCAGTATTTATCGTCTTTATCATCTTCTATGCCTTTGCCCCATGTTTCAATTTTATTGTGTTTGTAGGTTTTGGCAGTGGCGGTTAAATTGCCGGTAAGCACATTGATCACGTCTTTGATTTTGTGCTTTTCCTTAATTTCCTGAACGCATTCAAGGGCCAGGGCAATGTCGTCCATGGCCTCAAATTTTTGTTTGGGATGGCGGCAATTATCGCACATGGCATTGCATTTTACCTCGTCGAATTCCTCGCCAAAGTAATGAAGTAAAAATTTGCGGCGGCAACTGCTGGTTTCGGCAAATGAAGCGGTTTCTGAAAGCATTTGTTTACCGATTTCCTGTTCGGCCACCGGCTTATCTTTCATGAATTTTTCCAGCTTAATAATGTCGTCGTAGCTGTAAAAAGTTACGCATTTTCCTTCACCGCCATCGCGTCCGGCACGTCCGGTTTCCTGGTAATAGCCTTCGAGCGATTTTGGAATGTCGTGGTGAATCACAAAACGCACATCGGGCTTGTCTATTCCCATACCAAAGGCAATGGTGGCCACAATCACGTTAAGTTCTTCCATCAAAAACATGTCCTGAGTTTTGGCCCGCTCTTTGGCATCGAGACCGGCATGGTATGGTGCGGCTTTAATGCCGTTTACCTTCAGTGCTTCCGAAATTTCTTCTACTTTTTTGCGGCTAAGACAGTAAATAATGCCGCTTTTTCCGGCGTTTTGTTTCACGTATTTAATAATTTCCTTGTTTACATTGTGCTTTGCACGCACATCGTAATAAAGGTTGTCGCGGTTAAAGGATGATTTGTAGAGATTGGCTGCGAGCATGCCCAGGTTTTTTTGAATGTCCTGCTGTACTTTTGGGGTGGCGGTGGCTGTAAGGGCCATTACGGGTACTCCGCCAACGGCATCGATTATGGGGCGAAGGCGGCGGTATTCGGGCCTGAAATCGTGCCCCCACTCCGAAATACAATGCGCCTCATCTATGGCAAAAAATGAAATTTTAAATTCTTTAAAAAAGGTAATATTATCTTCTTTGGTAAGGGTTTCGGGGGCAATGTAAAGCAATTTGGTTTTGCCCGATAAAACGTCTTTTTTAACCTGCATGATGTCGCTTTTGTTGAGCGATGAATTGAGGAAGTGGGCAATGCCGTTTTCGTTACTAAAACCACGGATGGCATCCACCTGATTTTTCATAAGGGCAATAAGAGGCGATACCACAATGGCTGTTCCTTCACTTAAAATCGCAGGTAATTGATAGCACAAACTTTTACCTCCACCTGTAGGCATTATTACAAAGGTATCTTTGCCTGCCAAAAGACTTTTTATGATTTTTTCCTGGTTTCCTTTAAAACCATCAAAACCAAAAAAGTTCTTCAGGGTTTCTAAAATTTCGTGTGTTTCAACTTCGGCAATCATGTCTTTTACTGATTAAAATGTGTGTTTGAATGAGTGAATCAAATTTTACGCCTTTTGATTCCTATCTTAAAGATATACAATTTATTTTTTACTGAACAAGTTTTTTTGCAAAAACAGGCTTTTTTTAGACTATTCTACCCAAAATAAAGGCGAATGTGCTATTCTTACAAATTAGGACTCATTTTGCGGTAATGGCCAAGCAGGATGCCGATAAAAACCAGATTCAGACTAAGGGTTACGTAAAAAAAAGCCCCGGTTTGGGCGGTGAGTATGTAAAAGAGGGTTTTGGCAAAAAAGGCCAGTAAAAAGAGCTGAACGCCCCATTGCTTGTAAAACCACAAGCCAACGCAGGAAATAAAATTGGCCGCAACCAAAACACCAAAAACGGCGGGCATCATTAATCCCAACTTTTTAACCGAAGGTGAAAATACCTGTGGAAAGGTGAACAAAACCGACAGGAAGCCAATGGTGCAGATGATGGTGATTATTCCGGGTCTCTTCATGGTTAATTCATTCTGATTGCCTCTACCGGATCGAGTTGTGAAGCACTGTAAGCCGGAATAAACCCACTAACAATACCAATAAGCACCGAAATGGTAAGTCCTAAAATAATGTTGGTGCCGGTAAGACTTATGTCCATATCGATGGCGCCTTTGCCCAGTGCGGTTATTATCCAGGTGAGTAATAAACCGAAGAAGCCTCCAATGGTGCTTAATAAAACGCTCTCACTTAAAAACTGAAGTAAAATAAACAGATTTTTAGCGCCCAGACTTTTTTGTATGCCTATTAAATTGGTTCTTTCGCGCACCGACACAAACATGATGTTGGCAATGCCGAAGCCGCCCACCAATATGGAGAAGCCACCAATAATCCAACCGGCAGTGCCAATTACTACAAACAAGGCGTCGAAGCCTTTTGTAAGCAGACTGGTTTCGTTGAGGGCAAAATTTGGCTCGGATTTGGGTTTTAATTTTCGGATGCTCCTCAGGGCTCCTGTAAGTTCGTCCATCATTTCTGCATTGCTAATGTTGGGTTTTGCCTTTACATAAATGGTTGGATCGGAGCGCTCGGAATTAACATCAATAATGTATCGGGCAAAATTAAATGGAGTAATTACCTGGTAATCGAAACTCATGCCTAACAAACTTTCTCCTTCTTTTTTAATGATGCCAATTACTGTGGCTTTTTGTCCGCTAATGCGAATTTCCTTGCCAAGAGGGTCTTCGTTAGGGAAAAGTCCTTCGGCAATTTTAGCACCAATTATTACCTGGTGGTAACCGGCTTCGGCTTCATTTTGCGTAAAGTAACGGCCGGCGCTGAGATCGAAATTTTTAATCTTGTAAAACTCGTGCGAAATGCCCGCCAAAACAGCGTTCTGGATGCTGTTGGAGCGGTATTTGAGTGTTTTTCGGGCTCCAAGGCGGTAGGCAATGGCTTCGGTGGTTTTGCAACGTTTTTGCAATTCGTCCAGTTCGTAATATTTAGGTGTAGGGCGGTTCATGTATTTCCACCAGGGATAATCGGGGCCAAAGGACCAGGGCCATTTTTGTACATAAACCACATTGTTGCCAAGCGATTGAATGCTGCCTTTGATGTTATTTTCGAGTGCATCTACAATGGTAAATACCAAAATGATGGCAAATATGCCTATGGTAATGCCCAGTAAACTGAGGAAAGAACGCAATTTATTACCCACCAGCGATTGCCAGGCAAAAATGAGACTTTCTTTAAATAAAATAAACAGCATGTTGTGCCTATAAAATTACCACTTTAATTGAGGCTTGCTTTGCTTTTGGGATGAAAGGCTTTTTACGGGGGTGAGAGTGGAGTTGAGAGTGGAGAGTTGAGGGTGGAGAGTGGAGAGTGGAGAGTTGAGAGACAAGAGGCAAGAATCAAGATACAAGAAACAAGATGCTAGAAGCGAGAGACATGAAGGGAGAAAGACAGAGGATAGTTTAGTATTTTTGCGATAGTGCAAGCATCCGAGCATAGCCGATTAATTAAATCTGAAGCCAAAAAGTTGGGTTTTGATTTTTGTGGCATATCCAAAGCCGATTTTCTGGAAGAAGAAGCGCCCCGCCTTGAACAGTGGCTGAAGGAAGGTAAACACGGTCAAATGCAGTACATGGAAAATTATTTTGATAAACGGCTCGACCCGCGATTGCTGGTGCCGGGGGCAAAATCCGTGATTTCGTTGTTGTACAATTATTACCCGCAACAACAGCAAAAAGCCGATGCGCCAAAAATAAGCAAGTATGCCTACGGAAACGATTACCATGACGTGATTAAGGAAAAGCTCAAAATTTTTCTGGATGTTCTTACTAAAAAAATTGGAAGTATTAATGGCCGTGCGTTTGTTGATAGTGCACCTGTGTTGGATAAGGCCTGGGCCAAAAAAAGCGGATTGGGCTGGGTGGGAAAAAACAGCAATTTAATTACGAAAGAAAGTGGTTCGTTTTTTTTTATTGCGGAATTGATCGTGGACATTGAATGTGAACACGACGGGGCAATAAAAGATTATTGTGGCACCTGCACACGCTGCCTCGATGCCTGTCCCACGGAGGCCATTGTGGCGCCTTATGTGGTGGATGGAAGTAAATGTATTTCGTATTTAACTATTGAACTGAAGGAAAATATTCCGGCTGAATTTAAGGGCAAAATGGATAACTGGGCTTTTGGCTGCGATGTTTGTCAGGATGTGTGCCCCTGGAACCGGTTTAGCCAACCACACAACGAGCCCTTGTTTAACAACCAAAGCCGTTTTTTAGATTTTATAAGTTCCGAATGGCAGGAAATAACCGAAGCAAGCTTTCAGTTTGTGTTTAAGAATTCGGCCATAAAGCGTACCAAGTTTAAAGGCCTGAAACGGAATCTGGAATTTTTGAAGAGGAGTTGATTTGGGTTATATACATTCGGTGTTTTTAGAAATGGTGCCACTTAAATAAATTAAAAAACCGCAAACCCTTGCAGCGGGCTTGCGGTGGCGGAGGTAATGAAAAAACAACTACTTTTTTTGATCCTCCTTTTTATCTTTCTCTTGGTTATCGTTTTTAATGTTTACGTTTTCTTCGGGTGTTTTAATTTTTATGCCTTCGGCGTTAATGTCTATCTGCGTTTCTTTATTCCGCACTTTAATGCCATCTTCGTTAATCACCACTTTGTCTTCTTTGTCCTCTTCCGAATCCTCATCCGATTCCAGATTATCACAGTCAATGCATTTAAGTCCCTTTTCTGTCATTATCCAGCGACGGCCCACCATGTAGCCATCCCAGGTGTTGGTGGTATTTTCCACATCGTTGAGCATGTATTTTAAACTGTTGTCGAAACATACTACTTTGCCAATTGGCAGGTGCAATCTGATATCTACTTCGGGGTCTCTGAATTTTACACCCGGAGTCACAAAAAATATTTCGTCGAACACCAGTTCGTTTTTTGTTTGGGTGTAGTTGTATTTTATTTCACGTGCATTTTCGTTGGCTTCTTTTTTAAAGGCTCCTTTAGACGATTTGGTAATGATGAGTTCGGTGCTATCGCCACTGCTTTCTGACACGTTTAATTTTGCAAAACCAATTACACCCATTTTGTGATCGAACTCCGGAAAACAAAAACCGTTACGTTTGTGGTTGCGGGCCAGATAATGCTCGATGTTGGTTTCGTTGTCGGGGTTAAGCATTTTAAGGT
>JADLED010000243.1 GCA_020846335.1 Bacteroidia bacterium | reverse complement strand
TAACTGCGAATTAAGAATGTTGTTTAACATTAGCTTTAATTCAAAGGTAAAGAATGCCACGAAAAAAAGAAATTTTATACGGAAACGGGAAGATTGTGCTAGGATTGTTTTCCTGATATAGGGGCTATTGGATTTGGAATGCAAAATGGGTTATTACTTAAATGTTTTTTACATTTAAAATTGAATATGATATAGCAGCTTGCATGTGCCAATTGAGCTGATAAAAGAATAACAGAAAGATAAAAAAAATGTCCGGAGAAATTCCGGACATTTAGATTTTTAATATAAATTAAACAATCACATCATGCGAATAAGCATTCCATTGGCCGATAAACGAACTACCTCTGGGTGTTTCGTTGTACTTAATTTCGTTGTCCACCGAAATCATTAAATTGGCGTGCCAGTCGCCACCAGTCATATTGTGTATGATGAAGCTAACAATGTCGCCTTCCTGTGCATTAAAAACTCTTGAGCCTTGTTGCATGTAATGCACGTGAAGAATTTCAGTGCCATTGTGTGTTACTGTTACGCCGTCGTCAACATCGGCTACTCTAACATATACTTTTTTCATGGTTTTAGTGCTAGTTTTTTATGAGCTCGCGCTGCTCTTCTTATTATGTTCAAAGTTACCTATAGCCTATGCCCCCACAATACCAATAAATGGGTAATCTTATAAAATAGTAAATTAAGTATTCGCCTAATTGATTAAACCGCTTTGCGAGGCGTATAAAATTACCTCTGCGGTATTGGTGAGCTGAAGTTTGTGCAAAATGTTTTTGCGGTGGGTTTCAATGGTGTAGGAGCTGATAAACAATCGCTCAGCAATTTGTTTGGTGGTAAGGCCTTTGGCCATTTCGCGGATTATTTCTATTTCGCGTTTGGATAAGACCGCATCTTCCAGTGGGGTGTATTTGGTGTGTTTTTCGGTAAGCGTTTCGGCCACATCTTTGCTAAAAAAAGTGCCTCCACCGGCCACTGTGTTAATGGCTTCCATCAATTCGGCATTACCGGTGTTTTTTAAAATGTAGCCCGATGCTCCGGCTCTTATTAAACCATTGATAAAGCCTTTGGTTTTATACATGGTTAATATCAGAATTTTTACATCGGGGTATTTTTTGCGAATGAGCGCCGTGGTGTTAATGCCGTTGAGCTCAGGCATGTTAATGTCTAACAACACCAAATCGGGCTTTAGTTTCTGAATGCATTCCATCACCTGAAGACCGTTGTTGGCTTCGCCGGTAATGAGTATGTTTTTGTCGCGTTCCAGCAATGAGCGGAGCCCGTCAATAAACATCTGGTGATCGTCAGCTATCAGAATGCGGATCATGTTTTAAAGGTATTTCAATAATATTGGTGGTGCCGTTTTTCTGACCTGAATCTACGTAAAATTTTCCATGCATTTTTTCCACCCTCGAACGGATGTTTTTTAAGCCCATGCCCGCTGTTACACTTTCGTTGGTTACATAACCTATGCCATTGTCGCTAAAAATTACTGTTAGTAGCTCATCTCTGCGATTAAGGTCAATGCTCACCTCAGTTGCCTTTGCATGTTTTAATACATTACTCAGCAATTCCTGAATTACACGGTAAACAGTAATTTCTGTTTCAGTACCAAGTCGTTGGTTCATACCAAATGTGTTAACGGTAATTTCGAGATTACTGTTGCTGGCAAGGGCTTCCTTAAGGTCGGTGAGTGCATGCACCAAACCAAAATTTACCAATACGCCCGATTCCATATTGTGCGCAATTTTTCTTACTTCGTCGCACACTTCGTCCAGCAACGAGTTGGCTTTTTTGTATTGTTCTAAACTTTTAAGCTCGAGCGATTCTATTTTTAGTTCTACGGCATTAAAATGAAGTTTAATGGTGGCCAACATGCTGCCCAGCCGGTCGTGCAAATCTTCGGCAATGCGCTTGCGTTCGTTTTCCTGGCCTTCCATTATTTCGTTTATCGATTTCAATTCCTGTTCTTTAATAATTTCATTTATTTTTTTGCGATAGAGCTGCTCGTTTTTTTCGGCTACTGCTTTGGCGTTTTTGGTGCGTTGACGGAAAATAAAATACACCAAAACACTTATTACCAAAAGCAGGCAGGCGGCAATGAGGTAAAGGTTACTTCGTCGTTTGTGAAGCGCCGATTCGGCCACCAACAATTTGTTTTCCTGTTCTTTTTTTTCGGTTTCGTATTTTTTTTCGAGCTCGTTGATGTTTTTAATGGTTTCAATATTTAGAATACTGTCTTTAATCGCGTTATATTTTTCGCGGTACAAAAGGGCCGATTCAAAGTTTTTGTTGTTTTGAAAAAGTGATGAAAGGTTGTAATAAATAACTTCTAAATTATCGAGCGTTTTTAGTTGTTCGGCAACTTTTTCAGCTTTAAAATAGTAGTCAAAAGCCAGATTGTTTTTTTTAAGCGTTTCGTAGGTGGCACCAATGTTCATGTAACACAAAACAACATCGTTTTTGGCTCCAAGTTTTTCAAATGTATTAAGTGCTTTTTGGTAATACAACAAACTGGTATCCGGTTTTTGCAATTCATCGTAAACCGATCCCAAATTCAAATAACTTCTGGCCAATTCGTTTTGTTTATTCAGCTTGCTGTATATGCCCGATGATTGGGAATAGAAACTTTTGGCCTGCCACAATTTGCCCGACAGAAAATAGTTCGACGCCAAGCCATCCAACGAATAAGCGATTAAGTAATCATTACCGCTTTGCATGGCACTTTGATGGCATTTCGAAAAATACTCAAACGCCTTGTCGTAGGCATTAATGCTGTTGTGCAGGGCGCCCAAAAAATAAAGACTTCTGATAATTTCTTTCTGGAAATGCGTTTTTTCAGCCAGTTCCAGTGTCTTTAAATGGTAATTAAGTGCACTGTCATTCAACCCCAATTTTGCATAAGCCACACCCAAATCAGAAAAAATTAAGAGGCTTAGTGAATCGTTTTTTAGCGGCCTTACTGTGCTTAAGTTTTGGTAGTTTAGGTTAATCGCTTCTTGTAAATTACCTAAATATTTTTGAAGCGAAGCCTGATCAATCGAAAGCTGTAAACTCAAAACCGGATGGCTTATGTTATTACATAATATCCGGGCTTGATTATTAAACTGCAGTGCTTTTTCAGGGTAGGAGGATAAGCAATTGCTGAACGAATCTTTTAAGGCAATAATTTTTTTTACAATCTCCAAAGAATCAGCTTTCCTGCTTACAGTGGCATGGCACCATAAAGGAAATAAAAGACTAAGGGTTATAAAAATTCGGTTCAGCAATTTGTGGTTTCACTTAAAAGAATTATACGTTGCCGTAAGCAATTTTATGCTTGCTTTTGCCAACCTTGTTTCCCGATTTTACACAATCTATATCAACCGTGCCGGTATTTTGTGCTGCCGTGTAGGTGAATTCACATGAAAAATTAGTACCTGAGTTTGGCGCCACCTCATCCAATTCAATATTAATTGTGTTTTGAGCAGGATTAAAAGAACCCGAGGCATTAATGGTAGAATAACTGCTGCCATTCACATTTACCCGGTAAGTGCCAGTACCCGGGTCAATCAAGGTTAAGCGACATTCCACATGAATGGTATTGGTCCAATTAGGATCGGGTGGTGAATTAAGAGGTTCTGTGTCATCTACTGATAAAAAGCCGGGAAAGGTTACGATTACCGGGGGCATTGATTCTTTTGTATTTGCCATAATTTTGGTTTTGATTGAATACAAACTTAACATTAATGCCCAATAAAGCGCAATACCCAATAATGGGGATATTTTGGAGCACAGTTTCGCCTGTATTTTATTAATTTTTAAAAAAAGAAGGGTACAGATAGGGGTGTCTTACTTTTAAATTGTCATATACCTGTTCATTGATATGGAATATAAGTGGTAAAATGTATCTTTGGGGCAAAAACCAGAGAGTGCAATTGAGCGAACAGGAATACTGGCAATTGATTCGTCAGGGCGATAAAGCCGCGTTTGAACAGGTGTTCAGGCAGTTTTACAAAGCCCTGGGCAATTACGCCTGCTCGGTAATAAAGGATAAAGATGAAGCCGAAGAAGTGGTGCAAAACATGTTTTTTAACCTGTGGAACCGCCGCCAAAAACTCGACATCAACACCTCCCTTAAATCGTATTTGTACCGCGCGGTGCATAACGATTGCCTCAACCGCATTAAACATGCCAAAGTGCGCAGCATTTATGCCGAAGATTACAAAAGTACAGTGTCGGCTGCATACGACGATAGTTTAAAAACACTAAATGCCAAAGAACTGAACAAAAAAATACATTCAGCCATTGATGAGCTGCCCGAACAATGTGGCCTGGTTTTCAGACTCAGCCGCTTTGATAATTTAAAGTACAACGAAATTGCCACGCAACTGGATATTTCGGTTAAAACGGTAGAAAACCACATGGGCAAGGCGCTAAAGCTGATGAGAGAAAAATTAAAAGACTATTTGCCACTGGTGTTATGGTTATTATATATGGATAATTTTTAAATGGAAAACAGTTTCGAACATATTGAGGAGCTAATTTCGAAGGTACTGGCAAACGAAGCCAATGACCATGAAACCGAATTGCTTCAACAATGGCGTAAGCAATCGCCACAAAACGAGGCGCATTTTCAAAGCTCAAAAAAATTATTGGAAGCCATAAACGCTGCCGGTCAGCCGCATGAATTTGACACCGATGCTGCCTGGAACAAGCTCGACGACCGTATTTCGAACACAGAAACAAAAATTCTTCCGCTGCGCCGTCATTTTGCGCTGGTGCGTGTGGCTGCTGCAATCCTGTTACTTGTTACCCTTGGCTTTATTGTGCGCCTTATTTTTATTAATGATAACAGCCAAAAAGGCACGGTGATGTACGCATCCAACAAAACCGAACAAAAAGTATTACCCGACGGCTCAAAAGTATTTATGAATAAAAATTCGGAACTGAGTTATGTTGAGAAAAAGGGACGTCGCGAAGTGAAATTGAAAGGGGAGGCCTATTTTGAAGTGGTGCATAACGACATGGAACCATTTGTGATTGAGGTAAATGAGGTAATGATTAAAGACATTGGTACCGCCTTTAATGTAAAAGCCCTGCCCGAAGGCAATACCATTGAAGTGTTGGTTGAAAGTGGCGAGGTGCAGTTTTTTACCGAAAACAGCAAAGGCTTAAATCTGGTGGCAGGTCAAAAAGCGGTGTATAACAAAAGCACCAAAACCTTTAGCATGGTTGAGTTGCCGGCAACTGATAATACCATGAGTTATCGCTCAAAAATTTTCCACTTCGACAATGTGGCATTAAAGGATGTGTTGGCCGAAGTAAATACCGTTTATGGCAGCAACATAAAACTGGCCGATGAAAAAACAGGCAACTGTCGCTTGTCGGTGGAGTTTAATAACGAAAATCTGGAAGTGCTCATTTCAATAATTGCCGAAACCCTTGAACTGGAAGTGGAACAAAAGGCCGGCACAACTGTGTTAAAAGGGGCCGCTTGCCCGCAATAGCCGAATGAAAGACCGCATTTTATTTTTGCTGCTCCTGCTGGGCTTTTACCGCTCAATGGCCATTGCGCCACCTCTTGAGCGCGAAATAAATATTTCCTTTTCCAACGAACCCATTCGCTCGGCCTTAAACAAAATCCAGGATCAAACAGGCTTGGTGTTTTCTTACAAAGCCTCCTTAATGGAAAATGTGGCACCCATTTCTGCAGACTTAAAGCAACGCACCGTGCGCGAGGCACTGGCACTGATATTGCCCAAAAGCATTTCCTTTAAAGCAAAAAACAATTACATCATCTTAAAAGAAAAACCACCTGAAAAAGACCCAAAAAAAACAGAACTAAGCGGTTACGTAATTGATAAAAACACCAACAAAAAATTACCAAACGTAACCATCTACGATAAAAAAACCCTGCAGGCCGTTACCACCGACGAGTTTGGTTACTACAGCATCACGGTTCCAAAAACCGAAGAGTGTTTAAAAGTGAACAAAGAAAATTACCGCGACACATGTATATCTCTGAACCCCGACGATAACCTGGTAAACATCAGCATCGATCAGTTATCCGAAATACAAAGTCGCACCGATACGGTAGCCGAACGCAGGCGCTTAAGAGAGTTTAGCCGCTACACCAACAACATGTTCCGTAAATTTAAAGGCTACATAAATACGATTAACGTGCGCGACACTTTCTCGCGGGGCTTTCAGGCCTCGCTTGTTCCATTTCTGGGCAGCAATGGCTTAATGTCGGGTAACGTTTACAACAAATACTCCATTAATATTTTTGGCGGATACTCAAGGGGCACAAGAGCGTTGGAACTTGGCGGATTTTTTAATGTGAACCGCGAAAAAATGCGTGGATTGCAAATGGCCGGATTTTTTAACGTGGTGGGCGATAGCGTAAAAGGTTTGCAAATGGCAGGATTCTTTAACGCCACTGGAGGTCAGGTATCAGGCGTTCAGCTTTCGGGTTTTTGCAACACTAATTTTGGACGTGTAAATGGTGTGCAAGGCACCGGATTTTTAAATTTTAACTGGGGTAGGGTCAATGGTTTTCAGTTAAGCGGATTGGCCAATGTTAACGCAAAAGGAATAGATGGTATTTCGATGGCCGGATTTGTGAATGCTAACTTTAAAACGGTGGAAGGTATTCAAATGTCGGGCATGTTAAACCTCTGCCTCGACACCCTTTCGGGAGCTGCCATGGCGGGTTTTGTAAATTTAACACGTTACAGCAACCGGGCGCTCGAAATGTCGGGCTTTACAAATCTGGCTGTGGTTGGCAACAGAAATCAACAGGTATCAGGCCTATTCAACGCCACTGTAAAAGGCAGTACTAATTTTCAGATGTCTGCACTGTTTAACCGCGCACATAAACTCACAGGTATGCAATTGGGTATCCTTAATTATGCCGACACCGCTTCCGGCGTGCCAATAGGCTTGTTTAGCATTGTAAAACACGGGGTTCATCAGTTAGAATTTTCATCCGACGAATTATTTAATAGCAATTTGTCTTTCCGAAGCGGCGTGCCTTCACTTTATAATATTATCAGCTACGGTACGCAATTAGGTAAACGCACAGGCTTTTGGCACATTGGTTACGGATTAGGCACTTCGGTAAAACTTACCCCAAAATTAAGGTCCGATTTCACGGCAACCTGGCACCACGTGAGCCAATACGAATTTTACCATGCCACCAGCGAGATGTATAAATTTTATCTTGGGTTTGAATACAAATTCTTTAAAAAGTTTTCGGTGGCAGGTGGCCCCACTTTTAACCTTTATTGGAGCGATGCCCTGTTGCCCGATTATGCGGGCACATACAGTCAGGTGGTTCCCAATGTTGCCTTTAATAAGTCATTGGCCAACAACTTTAACTTAAAGGGTTGGTATGGCGGAAAAATTTCTTTACGATTTTTTTAGTTTTTGATAGGGGTATGCCCTGCCATGGTTGTCATAAATGCACAGCACACTAACAACGTGTTGATAGCATAAAATAACAACCAATATTATCAATCATGAAAACAGTAAAATTTGTATCAGCGTTCTTACTCAGTACTTCTTTATGTTTTTCGCAGGAAGTAGCGAAAAAGGATTCGGTGGAAGAAGATAAAAAGTCAGACATGCAGTTCACCATTTTTCCACCCATTGGCACCAATGGCATTGAGGCTTTTAATACCACCAACCGCATTTCTATAAATATGTTTGCAGGCGTTTCAAAAGGTCTCGATGGCATTGAAGTAGGCGGATTTGCGAACGTGATTTTGAAAGATGTGAAAGGCTTTCAGGGTGCAGGTTTTGCCAACGTGGTGTTGCACAATGTAAAAGGCGTTCAGGCAGCAGGCTTTACTAATTATTCGGGTGGTAATTTTGAAGGAGCGGCACTCTCGGGATTTTGTAACACCAATTTGGGCGATTTAAAAGGCGGACAGTTTGCCGGTTTTTGCAATGCAAATTTAGGAGTACTCAAAGGTTTGCAGCTATCTGGTTTTGCCAATTACAATCAAAAAGATATGAAAGGCATTCAGGGCGCCGGTTATTTTAATATTAACCTTGGGAATTTTAATGGCGCACAATTGTCGGGTTTTGCCAATGTTAACCGTGGCGATTTTAATGGCATTCAGGCTTCGGGATTTTTTAACTACGCCCGAAAATTAAAAGGAATACAATTTGGGTTTATTAATTATGCCGACTCGGTAGATGGCGCCACTATTGGCTTTTGCAACATTGTAAAAAAAGGGTTGCATCAGGTGGAAGTGTCGGCAGATGAAATGTTTTACACCAATGTGGCTGTGAGAACCGGTACACATAAATTTTATAATATTTTTAGTACAGGTTTTAGTTCGCAACCAAAAGGATTGTTGTGGAACATTGGTTATGGCGTGGGTACCTCGTTTAAACTGAAAGATAATCTGAGAACCGATGTGAGTCTTTCGGCACACCATGTAAGCAGGGGCTTACTTTATCACGCTACCAGCGAGTTGTATAAATTGTATTTGGGTGTTGAATACAAAATTGCCAACAAATGCTATCTGGCCGGTGGACCAACCTTAAACATTTATTGGGGCGATGCACTGCAACCCGATTATGCCAAATCCTATTCGGGTGTGGCGCCTTATTACTTGTTAAACGAAACCAATACCTACGGCTTTAATTACAAGGCCTGGGTGGGTGGTAAGATAGCCATACGATTTTTATAAGCTAAAACCAGATCACATGAAACTCATTTTATTTTTTACAATAGCCGCCTCTCTCTTTAAAGCATCCAAACATGCCTTTAATGAGTTGTTTGAGGATAGCAATACTTAATTCAAAAACAGTTTTAACAAAATTTAAAACCAGAATGGAATGCTGCCAATAACTAATTACCGGTATAAAAAGTTTAAGCTGTAATTTTGTAATGTTAGTTTATACAGAATTTAAACTCAAAAAAAAAACCGAAAATAAAGTAGGGGTACATTCAAACACAATTGTCATACTAACAAATAAACAATAAATCAATGAAAACATTAAAATACATCCTCCTCGTTTCAACAAGTCTGATAATTTTAGCTTCCTGCCAAAAAGGGAGCGTTTGGGGAATTTACGGAAAAGGCACCAGTGTTACCCGCGAACGCACCGTAACATCTTATAGCAGCATTAACCTTAATTGCGACGCCAACATCATTTTTGTGCAGGATTCGGTTTATTCAATGAAGGTAACCGCACAGGAAAACATTCAAAGCATACTCGAAACCAAAGTGGTGGACAGCGAATTGCGTGTCAATTTTTTACGTGAAGTAAGAACACACGATGGTGTTATCATCACCATTCACGCCCCTTCACTCAATTCGCTACTCATTAATGGCAGTGGCAACATCAGTGCCGAGGGTACCTGCACCGCTGGAGCCATCTCACTTTATGTAAACGGTTCGGGCAACATTACTATGCCAACACTTAATAGTAACAGCATCGATGCTAAAATTGCGGGTTCGGGCAATATCAACATCAATGCCGGAACAAATACCACCGCGGTGTATTACGTGAATGGCTCGGGCAATGTAAATGCTCTGGGCATGACTACCAAAAGTGGTACCGTTAAAATTACCGGATCGGGCAATGTTACGGTAAACACCACCGATAATCTGAATGTAACGCTTACCGGCAGTGGCGACCTTAAATACAAGGGCAATCCAACCGTCAGCTCACAGGTTACGGGTTCCGGTCGACTGATACATTTATAGTCGGGCAACAAACGCGTTTTGTTTAAACACCATTAAAGCCTTTCGCATTTTTTTGTGAAGGGCTTTTTTGTGCTTAGGACATTGAACTACTTTAGAAAATGTTTGACTGGTTCTTGTTATGTTGGAAAATTTATTGTTTATTTTTACAAGCATGCAAAACTTGTACATAATTGCAGGATGCAATGGTGCCGGTAAAACCACGGCCTCTTTTACCGTATTACCTGATATGTTGAAATGCAAGGAGTTTGTAAACGCAGACGAAATAGCAAAAGGTCTTTCTCCTTTTCAACCAGAAAATGTTGCATTTGAAGCAGGTCGAATTATGTTAAATCGCATAAAAGAATTAATGTTGTCACGGCAGGATTTTGCTTTCGAAACAACTTTATCTACGCGGTCGTATGTTTCTTTAATCAAGGAAGCCAAGTTACTGGGCTACAAGGTAACATTAGTATTTTTCTGGTTGGACTCTCCTGAAACGGCCAAAGAACGGGTGAAATACAGAGTTAATCATGGGGGGCATAATATACCTGATGAAGTGATTGAGAGAAGGTATAAAAGAGGAGTCGAAAATTTAATAAAATTATATATCCCTCAGGTTGACTATTGGGTAGTATTTGATAACACAAAACAATCAGGTATTGTTGCCGAAGGGTTAAAGCCACTTGATAATCACATTATAAATTACGATATTTGGTCATTGATAGTAAATGGGAAATGATCATCCATATTCTGAATTAAGAGATAAACTCATAGCAGGCACAAAACTGGCGTTTGAGCGTTTGGTTGAAAAGGCCAAATTAACGGATGATTACCTCGTATTTTCTGAAAACGGTAAAATTGTTAAGGTAAAAGCCCGTACAATTAATACTTCCGAAAAAAAATAGCTTTCCCATATTTTTTTAATCATCTCCTTTAAAAGCCTTAAAACTGGCCAGTAAAGAAATTTAATGTAAAGGCGAGTTCTTTTTCTGTGGAATATTTAAAATAGTTTAATAAAATCCAGAAGAATTGAAGGTATTAAGTTCATCGGTGGTTAACGAGGTATTTGCGTCACGGGATTGATGCGCCTGCCTGCCGGTAGCCAGGGAAATGCTGTTCAGGACTTTGGTTATGTTTGTTGGCTAGGATGGGGCATAACGCCGGTGGCTTGTTGAGCGGGATTGTGCGATAGCAGGTGGCTATGAGCGAGGCCTCTATTTATCGTTCATTGACAGGCGCCCAATTGGTTTTTTAATTAAAGACTAAATAGAAAACAAATTTCGACTCACAAATTATTTTTCATCATCACAAAGGCAATTAAACAAACAACCAAAGCCACGAATCTCTACCTTTACCAAATGAAGGTCGATAAGTACATTGGCCAATCGGGCTATACATCCCGACGAAAAGCCTGCGATTTGATTGAAGAGAAACGTGTGACCGTGAATGGTAAAATTGCCAATTTCAGCACCAAAATATCTGT
The DNA here is from genome assembly GCA_020846335.1 of Bacteroidia bacterium. Lineage (GTDB taxonomy): Bacteria > Bacteroidota > Bacteroidia > B-17B0 > Aurantibacillaceae > Aurantibacillus. The sequence goes on along the minus strand of JADLED010000243.1, from coordinate 8,689 downwards.
CGGTGATAAAGTGGCCATTGATGGCGAATGGATTACGGCCAAAGCAGTTAAACCAATTTACATTGCCTACCACAAACCAAAAGGCATTATTTGCACCACCGAAAAAATTGAGGGAAATATTATTGAAGCCATTGCCCATCCTGAGAAAATTTATCCGGTTGGCCGTTTGGACAAAGACTCCGAAGGTTTGATTTTACTGACCAACCACGGGGCCTTAAACGACCGCATTACCAACCCTAAGTTTGAACACGAAAAAGAATACCAGGTAACCTTAAATATGCCCTTGCGCAAAAAATTTATCGACGAAGTGGAAGCCGGTATCGAAATTCATGGCGAAAAAACCTTGCCCTGCACCATTACACCGGTAGCTGGCACCAAGCGCCTTTTCAGAATAATTTTGAAACAGGGCTTAAACCGCCAAATCCGCCGCATGTGCAATGCGTACGACTATCAGGTACTAAAACTTGTGCGCTTACGCGTAATGCACATTGAGCTGGGCGATTTAAAAGCCAGCGAATGGCGCAATTTAACGAAAGAAGAATTAGAACCTTTGCTAAAGATTTTAGAGGCCTGAAAATAATATTCAAGTGTTATTTTTGTAGTACAATAAATTATGAAAAAAATTCTGGTATTAATTGTTTTGTTTTTATGGAGTAACAATTTTTTTGCACAAAACTCTGCCCTCGAAAACGAATTTGTAAAATTTGAGCAATCGCACAAAGATAGTATCAACCCTGTTTTATATATTGGCGAAGACTTTTACTCTAAATACGGACTTAAAAGCGTGTCGCAAAAACAAGGTCGCATGCAAGTGTGGAGTCACCCACTCAATTTTGATAGTCCCGACTTTATGCGTATTGGCGACATCCGCTGGGTGTTTAAAACACATCAGGAAGCCATGGATTTTCATGCAAAATATTTGCAGGTAAATGCCGAATACGGTGAAGAGATAAACATGTATAAATTTAAAATTCCGAAGGTGGACGAACTACGGGTTTTTAAAGAAAGTGAAAAAACAAAATTCATGAATGCCGAAATGGGCTTTCCTATGAATTTTTATTATTTCATTTTTGTAAAAGACAGGGTAGTGGCAAAAGTATTTGTAAACACGGTTCCTTCCATCACGGTAGAACAAGCCTCGGTGTTTGCAAAAGAAGCGGCGCGCAGAGTGGCAACAAAAAAATCGAATTGAGTTTTGTTAATACACAGTAACTTGTGAAGATTTTTTTTTATAGTTTATTAAAATCAGGTTACACGCAAATTGTTTTTGTAATATGTGTATTCGCACAAACTATTTCCGGACAATCCATTATTCAAAAATACCTTCCCGGCAGCTTTAATGTAGTACGTTATGAAGTAAAAAAGAAACGTTTTAAGCAAGCTCAAAAATCGTTAGATACCCTGAAATGTCTGTCATACATTGATTTTAAGAACAGCAGGTACTATAAAGAATTTTTACTTTCCTTTCCATCCAAACACGATTCCGCTTATACAATTAAGCACGGCGGTTTTGTAAAATCTTTTAAATACCTTGTAACAAGTGTAACTGATGTTAACACCAATCAAGTGATAACAGGCTACAAATGTTATAGTTATTTGTATAACGATGAGGACCCGGCTACCTATAACCGGTATTATTTTATTTACGACGAAGATAATCTACTGAAAGAATACCGGCGGGATGGGTATTCGCAAAAAGAGGCGATGAAATTTTGGTACAATCGAAGTGGGCAACTGCGCGCAGTTAGCGGCGATGTAAGCTTAAAGTTGGAGTATGATGCCCTACAACGCCTAAATAAAATTACTTTATGTGATGATGATTTTGGTAGAAAATTCAAACGGCTAAAAATTACTTACGATAAAAATTAATGCTCTTTTGTTCTCAAATAAAAGCAAATCCACAACGCTATGCCCATACCTACTAGTAAAACAGAACTCGCGCAAGCCATACAAGAAAATTACATCCGCTTAAAAACAGAGTTGGAAATAATTGATGAAAACAAAAGCCGTTTACAGCAACTCGAAGGTCATGCCAAAAACACAAAAATGAGTGTGTGCGATCTTTTGGCCTACCTCATTGGCTGGGGGCAACTGGTGCTTAAATGGAACCACCTGAAACAAAGTGGGGCAGAGGTGGACTTTCCTGAAACAGGATACAAATGGAATCAATTAGGCGAACTTGCCAGTAAATTTTATAAAGATTACGAAAAACACTCCTTCGCAAACCTGCAACAGGAACTCGACAAAACGGTGGAGGCTATACTTAAATTAGTGGACTCTAAAACCAATCAACAGCTCTACAAACAGCTCTGGTACGAAAAATACACTTTGGGAAGAATGATTCAACTCAACACATCTTCGCCTTTCCAAAATGCCCGACTCCGTATAAGAAAGTGGAAGAAGGAATCGGCTAAGAAATAAAACTCAATTTAACCCGGTGCACAAAATTATTTATTACGATGCAGGGGTACTCACACAAAAAAACTACATTTATTAAAATATTATTTGCTTGCGGTTGTTGTTAATTTATATGTTACTGATTTTGCCTTGTGTGTGGCAGGCGCAATCGTTTGTAAGAAGCGAGCTCAGCACTACTCTCAGTACACCGTGGGAAATGACATACGGACCCGATAATTTTTTATGGCTCACAGAATCGGGTGGCAAAATTAGCCGCGTTCATCCCGAATCTGGAGTGAAACAAACCGTTTATACTGCTGCAGATTATTTCGGCGGTTCGCCTCTCGAACAATCCCCTTTTTGTTTTAAGCCACAAATAGGTTCAGGCACTTTGGGCATGGCTCTGCATCCTCAGTTTCAGAATCCTGCAACGGCTTTCATCTATTTTCTTTATTCCTACAACAGCGGCACAGCGGCCTCGCCGGCCACGCGCTTTAAAGTCAGACGCATTCAGTGGAATGCAGCAAACAACAGCATTGTAAACGATACCACACTGATTGAACTTTTGCCCGTTGGTTACGATCATTTGGGTGGACGCATAATCATAGTTCCACAAAATGGCGGCTATTACCTTTTAGTGGCTATGGGCGATAACGGGATTTCTGAAACCAATTCACCGGATTGTTATGGCACGCAACAGAGTAATCCGAACAATTATACACAGGACCCCAATTATAAAAATGGGAAGATACACCGTTTTAATCTCGATGGTTCTATACCTGCCGATAACCCATTACCCGGTAACTCCCTTTACACCCGCGGTCACCGCAATCCACAGGGATTAATTTATAATTACCGCGCCGGAGTAATTTATAATGTGGAACACGGCGACCGCACAGACGATGAAATAAATGTGTTGTTGCCAGGAAAAAATTATGGCTGGAAAAATGTGAGAGGCTATATGAACGATGATAATTTTCCGGGCGAACAAACCTACATTTCTGCTTATCAACCAAATGCAGCCATTTTGGGTGATGGCCTAAAGGGGCCTCTTTATGCCTGGTGCAATACGCCACAACCTTCTTCCAATACCTATACCTATTGGTGTACCGTGGCACCCTCCGATGGAATTTATTACGGCAGCAGTGCCATTCCTGATTGGAACAACAGTTTGTTGGTGGTAACGCTTAAAGACGGTTTGAGTAGCAACATGGAGTTGTACCGTTTTAAACTCAGAGCTGATGGTTTGGCTTTGGTACCTTTTGAAATTAATGCTCCTAATCCCGCCCGGTTTTTTGGAGAGGACCAGGCTTTAAATGGTGGTTTGCGTGATGTGGCGCTGTCTCCCGACGGTACTAAAATTTATTTAATTAACAATGGCGGTGCCAATCGCGATAAGATTACGGTTTATACCCTCGATCCGAACTCTGTGAATAGCAATGAAATTCATCTTTCCGTTTATCCCAATCCTTATGAAGGTTACCTGCATGTGCATTGTTCCGAAACCATTAGCGAAATCAACATCCGAAACCTGTTGGGTCAGGTGGTTCAACAAGTAACAATTAATGATGTATATACCTGCTTAAATTATATGCCGGTTGGTATGTACACTCTGGAATTAAAATTGGCTTCAGGGGTAAAGCTCGCCCGTTTTGTATTCGGAAAATAGTTGTGCTATCCTGACAACAGTTTTATATTTTGGGCGTGCCCCCATGAAGCAAAAATTTATCATAAATATTAAATATGTTTTTTGCTTCATGGGGTCGGGTCACTCCGGGCTCCGCTCCGCTCCGGTTTTTTAAGGCGATAAAAGAGGCATCGCCTTAAAAGAACCAAGCCCTACGTCCCCCTCACGCAGATTTTTTTCATGTAACAACAGTGATTTTTTCTATAACTTTAAATTCATCAAAGTTATCCTGTTCTTTGCATAACAAAGCGGTTGGCAGGTTAAAACTTTCCACCCACACTCACTCTAATTCCTTCGCTGTGACTGGTAAATTCAGGGGCATACATGCACTGAATGCTGCTGATGCCGTTGCTGAAATTGCCTTTGTGACTCACGTAAACCGGGTATTCAAACACATAAGTGCCTTTTGGAAGATAGGAGATAAAAAAGTTACTGGCTGCATCGCCGGTGCTTTCGTAATAACCCAAACCATTGGCGTATTTGTAACTGCTCAACACATTTATTGGTTCAAATCCGGAGGCACGCATATCCTTTAAATGCACGTATTCCAGATCGCGGTCGCTGCGCAATTCAATGCGAACAATTACTTTATCACCTACTTGTAATGGACTGTCTTTGCCAATAGGTGTAATCACAGGGCCACTGGCCGAATTTTTTTGAAGGAACAATTTTTTGCTGAGTTGAAGCGGTGTGGTGTGTGGCGTAATTTTATCCAACTGCTCAAAGTATTGCCAGTAGGCAGCACCCCAGCTTACACCCGGTCCTTTTTTGCTCACTTTAATGGTTCCCATGTCGGGTTTAATGTCGCTGCCGGTAAAACGTTTTTTAAAATAGCCGGTGCCCGGTTCTGCTTTTAAGGAAACATCTTTTTTTGGATCGAGTTTTAAACTGCCCAGCATAATTTCCACATCGGGCTCTGTACTCAACCAATCACCGCCGTTTAACAGCAATGCGTAAATGGCTTCGGTGGTGGCACGCGTGGTGCCCCAATTGGTGGTTTGTTTGTTTTTAATTAACCAGGTTTTTAAATCGTCCACCATTTTAGTGTCGACATTAATTTCGGCAAAGGCTTCAATCATTAAGGCCTGTCTTTCAATGGGAGCTTCGTGCCAAAAGTATCCCGCGTTTTCTTTCCAGTAAGTGCCCATTTCTTCGCTGCTAATAGAGTTTTGTTGCAACGATTTTAAAATGGCCTTGGCGGTCGCCCCATCCTTATATCGGTTTAAACTCAGGGCAATCATGGCTTGTAAATAACGACTGTTTTGAAGCCAGTATAGTTGTGCCTGTTTTTTGTAATAGTCAAATGCTTCTTTACTTTCTTCAGGTATTGTTTCTTTCGGAAAGAAGCTGCGCATGTAAAGGTATTGAATTTCGGTACTGCCGGTGGTATTGGTGTTCAGGTAATTTTTGTTTGTTCGTTTTAATTCGTTGTAAGACTCGGTGAGTTTTGAATCACAAAAGCCAATCGCCTTAAGGGTCATTTTGCGAATCTTTTTTTCGTTTTCGTTTAAGTTTACGCCTAATTTGTTTAAATGAGCCAGACCACAAACAATATGCTGTGTAATATACCAGTCTTCCGGACAGTCTTTAAACCATGGCCAGCCGCCATTTGCAGTTTGCATTTTTTCCAGTTTATTTAATGCTGCGTTCAATTCATTGCTCATGCGGTTAAGGTCGAACAACAAGCCCATGCGTTTTTTGTTTTCGCTTTCATTTTTTGCTTCCAGCAGCCAGGGTGTTTCCTGAATAACAAGGGCTTTTAATTCCTGATTTTTTTCGAGGTTAGATAAAAAAGTCTGTGGACTCTGGTTTTTCCAGGCTTCGAACACCTGTTTTATTTTTGGTTTGCTATTGGCAATGTGCGTGGCCAGTGAGTTGGAGTAGTAGCGTGAAAAAGTTTGCTCGGCACATTCGTAGGGATATTCCATCAGGTAAGGCAGACTTTGCACGGCATACCAGGCAGGATTGGAAGTGAATTCCAGTGTAAAGGCGTGGTCTTGCAAAGTGCTGGAATTGTTGTTGCGCTCAATAAATTTGGTAAAGGTAAACTGTTTGTTTTCTTTGCCACGAATTGGTAAGGGCATACTTTCGGTCACCATTAGGCGATTACTTAACACAGGTAAAACCATTTCTTCGCCATCGCTAAATGTACCTGCTTTGGCCACCACTTTATATTTGGCAGCCTGTAAGGCCATTGGTACTTTCAGTTTCCATTCCAACAAAGTACTTGTTCCTTTTTTACACGAAAAATCTTTGGTTACTTGTTCTTTGTCGAACAATGAAGCAGAAATTTCCTTTTCGGTAATGGCATCGTAAAAACGCAGCTCGGCCAGGCCACTCAGGTCTTTATCCGAAAGGTTGGAAATTTTTCCTGAAAAAATAAGCGCATCGCCTTCTCTTAAAAAGCGGGGTGTGTTGGGCACCACCATCAGTTCTTTTTGCGTAACACATTCTTTGGTGGCAAAGCCAAAGGCCAAATCCTTTGTGTGAGCCAGCGTCATCAGTTTCCAACGGGTTAAGGTTTCGGGGATGGTAAATTTAATCACCACTTCGCCCTTTTCGTTGGTGCTCAATTGTGGAAAGAAAAAAGCTGTCTCGTTAAAATTTTTACGGGCAGTTACAGTATTTAATCCTGACGAATTTTCAGTTTTACCAGTATCAGGGCTTTCTTCCACCGCATCATCCTTAATAACAGGTGGAGTAAACTTCACAATTTCCTCTACCTCTTTCATTGATTGATTAAGATTTGATTTTGTCATTTTGGACTCCTTAAATTTGGATCTACCTGGAATCGGCTGTGAATCGGCCTCAGATCCACTACCCGCAGAGATAAAATCCATGGCATAGGTTACATTGCCCCTTAAACCTCCACCACCCCAACCGTACCCTGTGTTTGCACCTAATTGGTATAAATTTAATTGATCGTAGCTAATCACTTCGGCATTGTAATAATCTGTGTGATGATAAAGTTCCAGTTCGGCGTGCGAAATTCCTTCAAGTGAATGTTGATAGTTAACTCTGCTATGAAAGGTACTGTTTAGGTAATAGGTCCAGTTATTTTCTCTAAAAACATCTAGCGAAGCATCGTACATGGCGGCCAATAACTCGGCAGCAACTTTATCACCTTTTTTGTTTTTTAGAGTAAGTTTCCATTCTTCGTTTTGCCCGGGCAGCAATTTATTCCGAAAGGTGGAAAATTCAATCTCCAGTTCTTTATTACTAAAAGGCACAGTGATGTATTGTTTGGCAGAATAGAAGCGTCCAAATTTTACAAAACTTACATTGGCTGCCAGTCCACCCCGTTGTTTTTCTTCCACTGCAATTTCAATGGGGTTTATAGATGGTTGAATTTCACTTTGTTGTTTTTCGCCTTCCCATTCCAAATCGTAATATGCTTCCACGTCTTTATATGAAGATGCCAGAATAAAAGAAGCCTTTTCACCTGGTTCGGCAGTGGTTTTAAGAGCTACTTGCCACAAACCAGTGTTCACAGGTAGTTTGGGCAATGCAGGGTCGTAAAGGGTGATGTATTTTATAGACTTTACTTCTTCACCATTTTTGTCTTTACAAATTCCTTCAAGGCAATACACGCCAGGCTCTAGTTTTTTTAATTCGTCCAGAGGCAGGTTCTTAGAAATTTTCGTGTCAAAATTTCGGCTAAATACTTTGTCCGTTTTTTCCCATTTGTATTGATTGTTTTCATCTTCGTACAAATCGTGCGGAAACAACTTATAGTATTCTGCTCTGGTATGTAAGTGCAAATCCGGCTGTGGCCATAACCGGCTTCTGAATGTTTTGGCAGGTTGATTGAGTTTGTACACAATTATTTCGCCCATGGCATTTTCTTCCACACCGTTCAAATTTGTTGCTACAATGTTCAGGCTACCTGTTTCTTTTCGGTTAATAACTTCAGGACATATCATATCAAGTAGCAGCATTTTATAACCCAATCGGGTAACCACACTCGAACTCCTGGTTTCGCCATTTATATCTGTTACATCAGCGTAAATGGTAAAACTAAAATCAGCATTGTCACTCTTATTTACAGTAGGGTCGGGCAGGGCTTTAAATTTTATTTCAAACTGGCCGGCCTCGTTGGTACTTATTTCGCCATTGGTAATTTCTGCTTCACTGCCTTGTAAAAACGAAGGTCTGTACCAATAAAACCATTGTGGATAATTTACTCCGCGACTCACCCGGTATTTAACTTTTGCACCATCAATATTATTACCTGCAAATGCTTTAGCGGTGCCTTTTACAATCACCTCATCGTTTAACGTGTAAGAGCCTTTGAGTGTATCAAACAGTACTTCAAATTTAGGTCGTTTGTATTCTTCTACCGAAAAACTAATGTCACCAAATTCGTCGGCAATGCGCATTTGGCCGGTTAGTCCGCCTTGAGGGGCAACAAAGGCACCAGATACCGTACCATAATCGTTACTCACCATTTTTTGTTCAGCAATTTTTTGGTTGTTGCCATCATAAAAAATCAGTTTCAGTTCTTTTTTAGGCAAAAGCTTAAAGTTGTTTCGTGTTCCACTCAGGGCCATGGCTTTGTAATAGATGGTTTGCCCTGGCCGATATATGGCTCTGTCGGTAAAGATG
>JADLED010000242.1 GCA_020846335.1 Bacteroidia bacterium | reverse complement strand
GCGAATTGAGCGTTCTCTTTGTTTAGCTTTTGTGTGTGACTGCTTATTGCTAAAAGTTTCGCACCTGTCTTAAGGGTGTCGCCTTCGGTTACATAAATCGTGTCAATGATACCACTTGCGCTGGCAAAGGCCTGATACTGATTTTTACTTTTTACGATTCCGGAAGCGTAAACAGATTCAGTAATGGTTGCAAAGGTGGCTTTGGTTTTTTCGGTTTTGTTTTTGCACGACTGCAAAATTATCAGGGTAACAATTAGCAGTCTTACTTTCATGGTGTAAAAGTAGTTCTATTGCCGGTCATATTTTTATTTATTATTCAGTACATGATATTATTCAGTTCCTTGGTGGCAGTGGATTTGCCGAACTGTGAAATGTGTAACACAAAGCCATTTGCGTGTAAGGATGACTCTTGTTTTAATACTGAACTTTGCACAGTTCTTTTACATAGGTTCTTAAATTCGGAGTATCTTTGGTGCGATAAGTTATGACAATTAGATACTTTTATTTTCTAATACTTTTAGCCATGTGGCCTTTTATATCTAAATCGCAGGAATTGACTACCGTTCCATCAGTTGACATTAAAAAGTACTGTGGCAAATGGTACGAAATAGCTTCCTTTCCTCAGAGCTTTCAGCGCGGTTGCAACTGCACCACGGCTGAGTACACCTTTACCGGGAAAGATTATGTGATTGTTGAAAACAGGTGCAACAAAGGAAGCGTTAAAGGAAAACAATCCTACATAAAAGGCAAGGCTTTTGTAGAAAGTAATTCCGGCAACGCAAAATTAAAGGTGCAGTTTTTCTGGCCATTTAAAGGGAAGTACTGGATCATTGATTTGGCAAGCGATTACAGCTATGCCGTGGTGAGTCATCCAAACAGAAAATACCTGTGGATTCTTTCGCGCACACCTAAAATGGATGCAGGTATTTATCAGGAATTACTAAAACGTTTGAAGGATAAGGGCTTTGATTTAACCCGGCTACAACTAACCAGCCAAATTTAGCACCAGACATCTATCTGCTTTCGTTATCCGGTTGAATAATTTGACCAGATTAAATAACTATGTGTGTACGTAATTGTTTTAAGGCGAATCGAAAAAATATCCTCCGTTTTCTCTTTCATGGAGGTACTCCCAAATAATTAATTGAAATATTCTATCTCTCATTTTGTAAATTTTAATTACTAAACAACATGAAAAAACTGGAAAATAAAACCGTGTTTATAACTGGCGGCTTATCAGGAATAGGTAAGGCCTGTGCCATTGCAGCAGCCAAGGAAGGTGCCAATATTGTGATTGCCGACATGCAGTCAAAAGAAAATGAAACAGCGATGGCGGAAATTAAAAGTATAAATGCCAAAGCTATTTTTACCGAGTGCGATGTTTCTGTGTTTACACACATGCAGGTGGCCATTCAAAAAACGGTGGATGCTTTTGGAAGCCTGGATGTGGCCTTGAACAACGCCGGCATTGGTGGCGAGGCGCATAAAATTGGCGACATGAGCGAACACGCCTGGCTCAAGGTGATTAATGTAAACTTAAACGGCGTGTTTAATGGCATGCACCATCAGTTGGCGCAAATGGCCAAACAAAAGAGTGGCGTCATAGTCAACATGGCTTCTATTCTGGCTAAAGTAGGTTTTGCAAGTTCCGCACATTATGTGGCTGCCAAGCACGGCGTTATTGGATTAACACAAACGGCTGCCATTGAATATGCCGAAGAAGGCATTCGTGTAAACGCCATTTGTCCCGGGTTTATTGACTCGCCACTGCTTGTAAAAGGCGGCATCAGCGAAAACAAGGAGGTAAAGCAACTCATTGTGAGTCTTCATCCGATGAAACGTTTAGGCAAATCGGAAGAAATAGCCACCGGCTTTATATTTCTGGCAAGTAACGAGAGTTCTTTTGTTACCGGCACCGCGCTTGAAATGGACGGTGGTTACCTGGCACAATAAAATAAAAAATTAATAATAATAAATATGAAAACAGTAGAGATTACCAACAAAACAAAGTGGAGCATTGATTTTGCCCACAGCGAAATAGCGTTTAAAGTAAGACATTTTATGATTACACACATACGCGGCACTTTTAAAAGGTTCGATGCCAGTATTTACACCAACGGCAATGATTTCAGTACTGCCGAAGTGGATTTATGGATTGACCCATCATCGGTATTAACCGGTGATACCAAACGCGATGAGCATTTGGAAGGTGATGAGTTTTTTGATGTGACCAAGCACAAACAAATAAATTTTGTGTCGAACAGCATTATTAAAACGGATGAAAAGGATACCTATGAGATGTGGGGAGAATTAACCATACTGGGGATAAAGAAAAACATTAAACTGAAAGTGGAGTTTGCTGGTTTGGCGAAAGATACCAATGGCAATGTTAAATCGGGATTAACCGTTACAGGAGCCATTAACCGTAGGGATTGGGGATTGAAATGGAACACCAAGGGAGAAGACGGTGGCTTAATGGTGAGCGATGATGTAACCATTGCCTGCGAACTCGAATTATTAAGTCTTGGAGAAAAAGGTTTCATCATGGAACTGAACCATCAACAAGGCGGCAAAGCAGAAAAGTAAATACAGCTTATTTGATTTATTTAAAACAACACCATGAAAGACCGACCATTAAATTTAATAATTATCGACGATGACTCAGCCATCTCTAAGGGTTTGGAAGGCTTTTTACACAGCCGATTTAAACAGGAACTTGCTATCACACTATTCAATTCGGGTGAGGCCGCACTTAAAAGTGTGGGCAACGACACAGACATTGTGATTCTGGATTATAATTTAAAACACGAAAACGGAAACGAAATATTAAAAGAGATTAAGCGCATCAACGCTTCGGTGGAAGTGATTATGCTCACATCGAACGAAGATGTGGGCATAGCCATTGACGCCTTTAGAAAAGGAGCAAGGGATTACGTGATTAAAGGAAACAGCAAAGCCTGGAAACGAGTGGCAGACACCGTTTACGCCATCATTATTTATCCGGTAAACATTCTGGTAAAGGAATTTGGTGTGAGCAAATACCTCGCCATTTTTGTTTTGGTGTTCCTCGTTCTGGGCATTGCCGTATTCTTTAGTTTAAAAATAAATTGGTAAAACCTGTTTAGCAACCATAAATCAGTGAATTATGTAACATAATCCGTATTTGTTGTAAAACAAATGGAAGGCGTATTCACACCTTTGTGCAACATTAACAGAAGTTTCACTATCAGTTTACTATAAACCACATTACCAAAAGAAGTGAATTCGGTTGACGGGTGCATAACTAAACATAAGTTAATTGAGTTAAGCAATAAAAAAGGCATCACTTTACATTAACAATAAAGTCTGAAACTCTATATCAAATATATGGTGAGTAACCGCTGCAAGATGGTGGTGAAGGAAGAGCTCAAAAAGCTGGGCCTTCATTTTATTTTTGTGGATTTGGGTGAAGTGGAAATTATGGAAACTCTTAGTGCCGAAACGCTGAACAGTCTTAAAAAAGGGCTTCTCACCTCCGGTTTGGAGTTGATGGATGATAAAAAGTCGGTGCTCATCGAAAAAATTAAAAATGCCATTACCGAAATGGTGCATTATTCCGAAGAATTGCCAAAGGTGAACTATTCCGACTTTTTAAGTCAGAAGCTGAACTATGATTACACCTATCTTTCCAACATCTTCTCCGAAATGAAAGGAATTACCATTCAACAATTTATTATTATCAATAAGATTGAACGCGTTAAGGAACTGTTGCTTTACGAAGAGTTGAACCTTACCGAAATATCCTACAAAATGCACTACAGCAGTGTGGCGCACCTTTCCAATCAATTCAAAAAAATTACTGGTCTCTCGCCTTCGCACTACATGCAATTAAAGGACAAACGTAGAAAACCACTGGAAGAAATTGGCAACACTGAAAAAATACAGCAACCGTGAGTAAAATAAATGAAGATTCGCCTTACGCCTACAGTTTGATGGAGGCCTGTTCTGATCCATTATTCACATTGGATAACAACGGAATTATTACCTTAATGAATGAGGCGGCAACCAGGCTAACAGGGGCAAACCGAAAAACACTCATAGGTTCGTTTTTCTTTAATTATTTTACGGATGCCAAAGAAGCAAAGCGCTTGTTTGAGCAGGTGCTTAAAAATGGCATAACTTCCCTGAGCCCACTCACGATTTGCCAAACCAGTGGAGAAGTAACAAATGTTCTGCTATCGGGTTCACAATACAACGATTTGTTATCTAAAACCAAAGGTGTGGTGATGGTGGTGAGGGATATGAATGAAAATAAATCAATCACGTCAGGCTTTGATAAAAATGCTTACGAAATATCTGCTTATAAAACGGCGCTTGATGAGTCATCGATAGTTGCCATTACCAATGCGAAAGGCATGATAGAATATGCCAACAATAATTTTTGTAAAATTTCAAAATATTCGCGTGAAGAATTAATTGGTCAGGATCACCGCATCCTTAATTCGGGCTTTCATCCCAAAGAATTTATGCGATCGCTTTGGACAACTATTCAGGCAGGAACAGTGTGGCGGGGCGAAATAAAAAATAAAGCCAAAGACGGAAGTATTTACTGGGTGGACACCACCATTGTTCCGTTTACAAACGAAGAAGGCAATATCTATCAATACATTTCTGTTCGTTACGACATTACCGCAAAAAAAGTGCTTTCGCAATATTCATTGAGTTTAATCGAAGCCAGTCGCGATCCGCTGGTGACCATAAGTCCGATTGGAAAAATAATGGACATGAACGAAGCCATGGTAACTGTTACCGGAATTGATCGCAGCAAATTAAAGGGTTCCGATTTCAAGATTTATTTTACCAATCCCGAAAAAGCCAGTCAGGTTTATCAGGAGGTTTTTAAAAAAGGATTTGTTGCCGATTACCCTTTGGTAATTAAGGATCATAAATTAACCGATGTGTTGTTTAACGGTTCGGTATATAAAGACGATCAGGGCAACGTGATGGGTGCCGTAATTGTGGCAAGGGATATTACCGAACAGAAACGCAACGAAAAAGAATTGCTGGAGGCCATCACCTTTGCGGAGTTGGCAACCGGAATGGCCGAAAATGCAAAAGCTGAAGCCGAAAGTGCCGCACAAACTGCGAAGGAATCAGTAAAGGCGAAACAACAGTTTCTTTCCAACATGAGTCACGAAATACGCACCCCAATGAATGCCATTATTGGCTTTACCAAGGTAGTGCTTAAAACCGAACTCACAGCCAAACAACGTGAGTACCTAATGGCCATTAAAATGAGTGGTGACGCTTTAATAGTGCTTATTAACGACATCCTCGATTTGGCTAAAGTGGATGCCGGTAAAATGGTGTTTGAGCAATCGCCTTTTCGCATGGCACTCTCAATTTCGGCCATGCTGCATTTGTTTGAACCAAAAATTCATGAAAAAAATCTTCACCTCATTAAAGAATACGATGTTGCAATTCCCGACGTGCTGTTGGGCGATTCGGTAAGACTGCATCAGATTATCCTTAATCTTGTGAGTAATGCCGTAAAATTTACAAACTCCGGCACCATCACAGTTTCAGTTAAATTAGTAAGTGATGACTCAGAGAAGGTTAAGATCGAATTTTCGGTTACTGATACCGGCATCGGCATCAACGAAGAAAAGATCGAAAAAATATTTGAAAATTTCCAACAGGCATCCAGTGGCACCTCACGTTTATACGGTGGCACGGGGCTTGGTCTTGCCATTGTAAAACAACTGGTGGAGCAACAGGGCGGTCAGGTAAAAGTAGTGAGTAAGATAAACCTGGGTTCTACATTTAGTTTCACGCTTGATTTTAATAAAACAAGCGTGGAAGCATTGGATGAGGCGGAATTAATTTTACGTGACGAGAAACTAACGCATATTAAAGTACTGGTGGTGGAAGACATCGTGCTTAATCAACTTCTGATGAAAACTTTGCTGGATGATTTTGGATTTGAAAGAGACATTGCTGCAAATGGCAAAGTGGCCATTGAAAAACTCCGCAAGAAAAAATACGACATTATTCTGATGGATTTGCAAATGCCTTTGATGAATGGTTTTGAAACCACCGACTATATCAGAAACACGCTCAAACTAAGTATTCCAATTGTTGCGCTTACCGCAGATGTAACCACGGTTGATTTGGCCAAATGCAAGGCAGTGGGCATGAACGATTACATTGCCAAGCCGGTGGATGAGAAAGCACTCTATAATAAAATAGTGACTTTGATTAAAAAGAATAAAAGTGTTGCTGTGAATGAATTGGCAGAAGTTGTTGGTGATAACGTGAAACAAAAATGCACCAACCTGCAATACCTGACACTAAGAACCAAATCCGATCCTAATTTAATGATGGAAATGATTTCGTTATATCTGGAACAAACGCCTTCGCTGATTAACTCGATGAAAGAAAGTTTGTTTGCCAAAGACTGGACCAACCTGCATGCAACAGTTCACAAAATGATTCCTTCGTTTGCCATCATGGGTATTGACCCTGACTTTGAAAACATGGCAAAAAAAATTCAGGAATTTGCCCGCACACAGGAACAATGGGAGGAAATAGACGAAATGGTAATTAAACTGGAAAATATTTGTGCACAGGCCTGTGTTGAATTGGAGGAAGAGTTTAATCTTATAAAAAATAACAAGCTATGAACTCAGGGAATAAAATAAAACTATTTCTGGTGGATGACGACGTGCTTTTTCTTAAAGGACTGGAAATTGAATTTAAGCAACACGCCGATTTTGAAATTGAAACATTTATTTCCGGGGAATTGTGTGTCGCAAATTTATTGCATGGTCCCGACGTTATCATTCTGGATTATCATTTGGATGGAATAAACAGCGCTGCGATGAATGGCATACAAACGCTTGATAAAATAAAAGCCTTTAATAAAGACATTCCGGTAATCATGCTTTCATCACAGGATAAGATAGATGTGGCTATTAACTGCATGCACCATCAGGCCTATGATTATGTAGTGAAAAGCGAAACGGCCTTTATGCGTTTGCAAAAAAACATTAGCAGTATTTTCCGTTTCAAAAAAATTGAAAAGCAATTAACCTGGTTTGTTGACCGGATGTAATGTAAAAAACTCAAATCAAACAGGTGTAAGATTTGAGTTTTTGCTTTATTAAATGTCTATTTCGAAACAATCAGGTATTTAGATTGACTCCAGAATTTTTCAGGATCAATTATCCGGATGCTGTTAATTACCTTGTTGGTTTTAGAGAGTTCATAAGAATCAGAAGGATGTGTGCTGATAATTTTTGGGTGTTTACTATTTACTTCAATGGTGGTTACCTGCAAATAATCAATTTTGGTAAACAAATGAACGTCAGGATTATTGTCCGGTACTGCTGTTTTTCCCATGCCTAAAAAGCCACCCTGTTTATCCACCAAATTAAATCGTTTAAGGTCTTCCATTTTAGCCACAATATAATAAGCAGTGCGCAACATGATGGCAGCACTGTCAATGATTAGTTCCTGTTCCATGTTTTGCAACACCAGAATCTCAACAGTGGCCTGCAAAAAATCCACCTGATCGTAGGCCCTGCTTAGTTGAATGTTTAAATCCGACAACTCTGCAAACCTGGCATTTAACTGATTATTCAAAAGGTTAATGGTTTGTTTTAATGATTTATTTTTTGAATCCGAAGAATTTAAACGTCCGTTCATTTCTT
The DNA here is from genome assembly GCA_020846335.1 of Bacteroidia bacterium. Lineage (GTDB taxonomy): Bacteria > Bacteroidota > Bacteroidia > B-17B0 > Aurantibacillaceae > Aurantibacillus. Next base: position 3,971 of record JADLED010000242.1, on the reverse strand, counting down.
TGATGCGTTTTTTATTTTCTTCCATAAGTCGGTTAATGGCGGCAATTTCACTGTTCATTTTGTCCATCCGGTTTTGTTTCAGGTCTCCGGTTTTGTTGGTGTTTAATAAAACAAGCCGCTGCTTTTTCATTACCGAATCCAGGTTTTTTTCCACTTCTGTAAAGGCAAGGATAAAATCGTTGTTGTCCATTTCACGTTCGGTAATAACTGCCATTAGCGAATCGCGCTGAAGGATTAAGGAACTTTCCAATTGTGGATTTTTGCAGCTGCTTAATGCCGATAAAAGCGCCGCTGCTATTACTAAGTGTCTTTTCATAATGTGTATGTTTTTAATTTTATTGCAAAGAAGCGCAAAGTCACTGCACAATGCCTTACATCCGGCTATTAAGTGTTTACACATTTTACTGATGTGTTATTAACTCCTTCAATGGCAATTTACTTTCCCGACAACAAGAATATGTGATTGTTATAACTAATTAAACTCTGGCTGTAACATAATTGCCGGTTGTGTGCCGCACCTTTGTACCGTGAAAAATCAAGTCACATCATTAAAACCATGTTAAACATTACCGAATTAAAAGGCAACTGGAATGAAACCAAAGGAAAACTAAAACAAAAATTCGCCATTCTTACCGACAACGATTTGATGCTGCTCGATGGAAAACACGAAGAATTATTGGGAAGGCTTCAAACCCGGTTAGGAAAGACAAAAGAAGAAATGCACAAAATAATTTCGGATCTATAAACAAAACAAATAAAAAAAAATCAAAATGAAAAAAACAGTTTACACCATTGCCACAATATTCCTGATTTCGGGTTGGATGCTTACGGGTTGCAATTCATCATCAGAAAAAGTTGACAGTGCCAAAGAAAAGGTTGAAAAAGCCAACGAAAATCTGAATGAAGCAAACACCCAATACGAGGAAGACTATGCCAATTACAAAAAAGAAACCTCAGATAAAATTGCTGCCAACGAACAGAGTGTTGTGGATTTTAAAGCAAGAATTGAACACGAAAAAGCGGAGGCCAAAGCCGAATACAATAAGAAAATAAACGCGCTCGAACAAAAGAACACTGATATGAAAAAGAAACTCGACGATTACAAAGCCGATGGCAAAGATCACTGGGAATCTTTTAAAACCGAATTCAACCACGACATGGACGAACTGGGAAAGGCCTTTAAAGATCTATCGGTGGACAATGTTAAAAAATAGAGTAGCGAAATATTGGTAAGAATCGCATAAATGAATCAAAAAAAAGTAGCCCCTAAATCATGAAATCAAACTATATATCTAAAGGCTTAATTATTCTTTTAAGTCTGCAATTATTGGCAATGTTATCTTCCTGTAAAAAGTATCCCGAAGGGCCTGCATTAAGTTTAAGAACGCGTGCCGAACGACTGGCCAATACCTGGAAGGTTGACAATTATAAAATAGATGGGAGCGACTTTACCTCACTGGTTTCGGGTTACAAGGAATCCTTCACCAAACAAGGCGCTTATTCCTATGATTGGGGAATATTGGATGGCAGTGGAACCTGGGTTTTTCAAAATTCCGATAATGAGGTAAAACTTAGCGGAAGCGATAATCAGTCTTCACGCACACTTATACTTCTACAGCTCCGCGAAAAAACACTTTGGTACTATTACATGCAGAACGGCGAAAGACATGAACTGCACATGGTGCCAAATTAGAAATAAGTAACACACACAAGCACACGATTTGCCCTGCAACATCGTAAACATAAAAACAATTAATCATACAACATCATGAAAAAAATAATACTATTATTCACAGCTTTACTATTTGTATCAGCGGTCCGGTCCCAAACCGAAGAACGAAAATGGAACGTGGGATTGCACGGCGGATTAGTTCAATACAACGGCGACCGTGGTACAAGTTTCTACAAAACCGATCAGGCGGCCTATGCCTTTGCAGGCATATCAGTTTCCCGCTATCTGGGCAAGCACGCAGATCTTTCCCTCTTCTTTTCAAGAGGCGAGCTGGGTTTTATAGATCACAGCAAACTGAGCACTGCGTTACTACCTAATAGTTTTTTAGTTCGTCATAATACCACCAATCTGGTGGCCAGATTTTACCTTACAAAACCGGAGGCTTTTATTCGCCCTTACATATTGGTAGGAGCTGGATTAATCTGGTACGAGTCGATTTATACGCTTAATAATGAACATTTTATTTTTTCGTTGCCAACAGCAGGTGCAGGATTGAATTTCCGTTTAGGACCTATTGTATCGTTACGTCTGCAGGAAATATTATTGTTCACAGTGGCTGATCATGTGGATGATGTAACCGCCAACAACAATAACGATATGGAACTGTTTCATTCGGCAGGTTTAACGTTTAATCTGGGAAAACAGCCCGATACCGACAAAGACGGTGTTTCGGATAAAAAGGATAAATGTGAAAATACACCCATAGGAATTTCGGTGGATGCCACCGGATGTCCACTCGACAAAGATAAAGACGGTGTGGCCGATTACCTGGATGCCTGTCCTGATGTGGCTGGTTTAGCCGGATTAAAAGGTTGCCCTGATAGCGACATGGATGGCATTACCGATAAAGACGATCGTTGCCCCACAACATTTGGACCACCATCATTGAATGGATGTCCTGATGCTGATAAAGACGGCATTGCCGATATCGATGACAAATGTCCTGGCACGCTCACCGGATATAAAGTGGATGGCACAGGTTGCACGCTGGATAACGATAAAGATGGTATTGTAAACGAAGAAGACAAATGTCCTGAAATTGCCGGAGAGCTGGTGTTTAAAGGATGTCCCGATTCTGATGCAGATGGTATTCCTGATAACGAAGACCGCTGTCCATTAGCCAAAGGCCCAATGAATAACAAAGGCTGTCCTGAAATTGCTAAAGTGGATGTTCAAAAAATTACTGTGATTGCGAGTAAAATTTATTTTGAAACCAACAAAGCCGATTTAAAATTAATTTCCCACTCGGCGCTGGATGATTTGGCGGACATATTAAAACGCAATGAGTCGGTGAATTTAACCATCGAAGGTCATACCGACAGCGATGCAGACGATGCTTACAACATGACATTGTCGCAAAAGCGAACAGAATCTGTTAAGGATTATTTAATCTCCAAAGGGGTTTCTGCTTCACGCTTAACACCTATTGGTTACGGCGAAACAAAACCAATTGCCACCAACAAAACAGCAGCAGGCAAAGCCAAAAACCGTCGTGTGGAACTTAAAACATCCTATTAATCTCTAATTGAATTATAATGAAAACGATACACGCTGCTTTTTTCTTATTTCTGATGCTGACAGGAAAGTTCCTGTTGGCTCAGGAAATAGAAACCAAGGAATTCTATGGGCGAACACTTAATGCAGGCGCCGGTATAGGCTACTACAACTATGTGGGTTATCCTGTGCAAACCGCACACATTGATTACGAACTGCAAATAGACAGGAATATCACTGCCGCCCCGTTTGTAAGCATGTATGCCTATAGCAGCACCTACCTTTGGGGAGATGCCTATAATGTTGGGAAAATTTACAAATACAACGAAACGGTAGTACCCATGGGATTAAAAATAACCTACTATTTTGACGACCTATTGAAGGCCGGAACAAAATGGGATTTTTATTCCTCGGGTTCGTTGGGTTTTATTTATCGCAAAACCACCTGGGAATCTTCCTACCAGGGGAAAAATCAGATAGACCCGGGCATGGGTCCACTCTACATTGATCTTCATATCGGAACTGAGTTTCATGTTAATAAAACCGTTGGTCTTGCTTTGGATATATCCACGGGCAGGAGCACGCTGGCACTTGCCTTTCATTTGCCTTAAACATTAAAAAAATACACCGTGAAAAAATTTACAAAATTTCAATTACTAAGTATTATCACACTGTTCTTCCTTACTTCCTGCAACAGCCGCTTTTCACTTTCAAAAAGGCATTACACCAAAGGGTATTACTTTGC
>JADLED010000241.1 GCA_020846335.1 Bacteroidia bacterium | reverse complement strand
TACTTTGAATTAAAAAAGGGCTACACGTATAAAAACATTAACATTTACGTGGAAGAGTTTAACGAAAACCTTTACGAGTTTTTCCGCAGATCGCCTAAATTAGAGAAAGCGCGGATAAATCCTAAAATTCACCCCTATTTGTATTGAATTACTTGGCTTTGGTAAATGCTTACTAAGGCATGTAAAACAAATTTATTTCGTGCAGCAATTTTAAAGTTTTACGGTGGCTAATTTGTATGCGGATTTTACCCGGTTCCAATTCGGTGGTACCATTGATGAGCGTTTTGTAAGTGCCGGATTTTAGATTGTGCTTTCGCTCAATTTCTTCCTTGGTAGAAAATTCTTTTTTTTCGGCCTCATAAATAAATTCATACTTTAAGCCGGGCAGGTAATTTAGCTTTACCAAACTGTCGTTCTTGGTTTTTACAATTTGCGCGTTTTCCGAATTAAATACCAACAACTCCTTTAAAGTATCCGGAACCAAAAGATAAAACACATTGTTGTGCGCATTATTAATGGTATCGGTTTTTTTCTCTTTCTGAAAAAAAAGAAAATAGTGCTGCTCTTTTTTTACATTTATGGTGGCAGTGTTTTGGGCCTGAAGCGCGCTAATTACGGGCAATGTTAAAAGTACGCAAAGTAAGAGTTTTGCCGGTAGCACAAAGAATTCCTGTTTAAAACGAATTATCATATTAAAAAATTCCTGCTACTATAATGCGGTTTTAGTGGAAAGAAACAAATTCTTTTGCGTGAACGAAACTATTTTTGGAATTGTTTCCGAAATTTGAGCAATTACTCTTTCTCAATTTCCTTTTTTACTTCCTGAATGTGTTCGTTAATCTGATCGGTTAAACCGCCGGTGCTTTCGCGGATATCTTTTTGAATGGAGTTGCTGGCATCTTTAAATTCTCTTATGCCTTTGCCTAAGGTGCGCGCAATACCCGGAATGCCTTTGCCTCCGAATAAAAGTAAAATCACAAACAAAATGAGCACCACTTCGCCACCACCCAAATTCAGAAATAAAATAAACGCATTCATAATTTATTTTTTGCCTCCCCGCATAAATTTAAAAACCACCACGGCTCCGGTAATAAAAACCGCCGCTACAAAAATCAGAATAAAAACATCCGAAAGATCAACCGATTGATTCATAAGCCATGCAAAAATACGGAAAATTATTGCTCGCGTAAACCAATGTGTATGAGCGCGTCGCCCTGATTTACCACGGGTTGATTATTTATTCCAACAATATAACCACTTACCTGACTCACAATTTTTTCTTCCGAAACACCAAAGGGATTAAACACAATGCCCAACAAATCGCCCTTTGTAACACGGGCACCATTGCTCACACTCATGTGGAAAAGCCCGCTGCTGTTGGCTCGTACCCAGGTGCCTTTTTTAATATGAACCGAATGATTGCCCGGCACTTCAAAATTAATCATGCCATAGGCGTTGAGCAGGCGCAAGCAACCGTTCACCCCCTCGTTAATGGCGTGATAATCAAAACGCATGCTTTCGCCGCCTTCATACACCAAAATGGGTTTGTTTTTTTTAGCGGCTTCTTTTCTAAACGTGCCTTCGCGGTAAGTGCTGTCAACAATCAGTGGCGCCGAAAACTTTTCGGCCAGTGCTAAATTGTCCGGAAAATCGAACACACAACGTAATTGCGGAAAGTTATTGATTTTAGCACCGCCGGTATGAAAGTCAACCCCAAAATCAATAATTGGTAAAATGTGTTGCATTAAATCGTAAGCAATGCGGCTGCCAATAGAACCTTTTTTAGAACCCGGAAAACACCGGTTAAGGTCGCGCCCATCGGGCAAATCGCGGCTGGCATATAAAAAGGAAATTACATTAATTACCGGAATTACAATCAGCGTGCCGCACTGCAGGTTTTGAACCTCTTCGCGAGTAATTACTTTTCGGATAATTTCAATGCCGTTTATTTCTTCGCCATGCATGCCCGCGCTTAGCAGTATGGCAGGGCCTTTATTTTTGGAGTGAATAACATGAACCGGAATTTCAAGTTTTGTTTTCGTATGCAACATGTACGAATTAAGAATCACCATTTTATTTTCGCCCGGTAAAATGGTTTGTCCGTTAATGCTAATAGGTTGTTGCATAGTTATTTTTAAAATTATTCGCCGGGTTTATTAAATTCATTTCTTTCAACGTACTCAATTATTTTTCCGGCAATGTCAATGCCTGTGGCACCTTCAATGCCTTCGAGGCCCGGTGAGGAATTTACTTCCATTACCAAAGGTCCGCGGCTCGATTGCAGCAAATCAACCCCGGCTATGCCAAGACCTAATTTTTTGGCTGATTTAATTGCTGTGGCGCGTTCTTCGGGCGTTAGCGTTACCACAGTTGCCGAGCCACCACGGTGCAGGTTACTTCTAAATTCTCCGTCTTTTGCCTGACGTTTCATGGCGCCAACTATTTGTCCATCCACAACAAACACGCGCAAATCAGCCCCGCCGGCTTCAGCAATAAATTCCTGCACCAGCATGTTGGCTTCCAGTTTTAAAAAGGCTTCCACCACGCTTTTTGCCGCTTTTTGATTTTCAGCCAAAATAACACCAATGCCCTGTGTGCCTTCCAACAGCTTAATAACGCAGGGTGCCCCGCCAATGTTTTCAATCACATTGTCAATGTCTTTGTCTTTAGGCGAAGACGCAAAAGCAGTTTTAGGAATGCCTATGCCCGCACGTGCCAGAATTTGCAGACTGCGCAGCTTATCACGCGAACGCACCAGTGCCTGAGATTCAACGGCGGTAAATATTTTCATCATTTCGAACTGGCGCACCACCGCCGACCCGTAGAAGGTGGCCGAAGCGCCAATGCGGGGAATAACGGCGTTTACATCGCGCACCTCCTTACCATTAAAGTAAATGTGCGGGCGACCCTGTTCGATTACCAACACACATTTCATGTGGTCGAGCAAAAGCATTTCGTGCCCACGTTCTTCGCCTGCTTGTATCAGACGTTTGGTGGAGTACAGGTTTTTGTTTCGGGAGAGGATGGCAATTTTCATAAGCAGATTTTTTGTGGCTGGTTAATGGAATTGAAAATTTAAGTGTTTAAGAATTGGGCACATTTTTTATTTTAATACCACCTGTGTGCGTGTGGCTTACATCTATCAGGAATTTTCCTTTAATAAGTTTTCGCCCAATTAGTACCGGATAACGCATATTGTCTCGGTTTGAGAGCGATAGGGTGGAGCGGATTTTTTTTCCGCCCAGTAAAATGAGGGTCTTAATCACATAGCGTTCTTCCATTTCGCCAAACGAATTTTTTATTTTCTTTTGCGAAAAAATTTCGAAACGGTAAGCGTCTTTTTGATTAGGTTCTACCGTAAAATACAAAACAGGTTTGGCGTTTTCAAAAACCACCGAAATGCTTTCGCAATGAATGGAGGAAGTATAGGCACCGGTATCAATTTTTGCTTCAATGTGTGCCAGCATCAGTTCCGGAAAATCAACAAATTCGCGGCGACCAATTAAATTTATTTTATTTTTTTTGCCAATTTTCATAAAGCGGATAGAACCTTTTCACATGCACATCGGGCACAATTTCCTGGTTTTGTAAGTAGAAATGTACGAAATTATTTGCAAAATAGGGTGCCAACATCACGCCTTTGGTACCAAGGCCATTAAAAACAAATAAATTGGAAAATTCGGGATGTGGGCCAATGATGGGGCGGCGGTCGGCTGATGATGGGCGAATGCCTGCCTGGTGCGATATTACGGAGTAGGGGCAAGTGATGAGCGAATTAAGTTTGTCTCGCAATTCGTTTTCTCCTTTGTCACTTGGTAAATCATTCAAATCCGTCCACTCGTAGGTGGCACCAACTTTAAAATTTCCGGATGGGAGTTTAAGAATAAAACCGTTGCGGTTAAAAATGGTTTCGTTTAATTCCAGTTCATTTGCTTTAATAGTAAAGGTTTCGCCTTTAGCGGGTTTTAGTGCAATCCATTGGAAGTACGGGTTGTTTTTTACCAGATGGCCTTCGCAAAAAATAATGTTTTTGGCAGTATTATTTTTATAAGCAACACAGTTTGTTTTAATTTCCAAAAGCCTGTGGTCAAAAATTTCGTCGATGATAAATTCAGAGAACACCCGGTTACTTTCGTCCAGAAAGCCCGGCACGTCTATAAATCCCGATTGTTTCACCAATCCAAATTCGGCTTCTACCCTGCAATGTACCAAATCAGGGTGACTTCCATTTTTTATGTCGGCATCTAAAAAAACTGACAATTCTTCCCCACTTTTTTTGAGCCACAGTTTTTTTTCCTGAAGTTCAACAAACGATTTGGCAATACCACGTGAGTACATAATTTTTGTGCCAAACAGCTTTTCGCAATCCGAATAAAACTGAAGCAGTTCGGGAATAAGGTCGTCGGCCATCCAGCTTTTGGTCATGCGCTTAAACACAACCGGATTCCACAAGCCTCCTGCTACCTTTGAGCTAACACTTAAATTGGTGTTGCCAATAATTGTAAAGCTGATATTTTGTCTGTTGAAGTGATGCGCCAGAACATTGGCGGCCAAACCACGGCCAACAATCATAAAATCTTTCATCGCTGATGTTCGCTTCTTACATTTGGGTTGTAATTGCGTTTTGGTCCCACATAGGCGGACGAGAAAAAGGCAATAAGTTTAATGCCAAAAAGGCTTTGCTTATCGGAGTATTCGGCAAAAACCTCCAAGCCCAAACCAATATCGTAGGTAATTTTTTTAACGCCCTGTGCGCAGGCATAAATGCCAAAAGGCGAGTAAAACACCGGACGGATACCGCCGTAGGTGGTGCTATCGCTAACCGTTAATACTCCCGAAATGTAAGAAGGGCCAATAAAAAATGCGAGGTTGCTGTTTTTATCTTCCTTGCGGAAGCCGTAACCTACGTGCAATTGAAGATTGTTATTGGAGCCAAAGGTTTCGCCACTCATTAAGGCACCCACCTGAAAATGTTGTTGACGGATGTGAAACTGAAAATCGATACCAATTGCTTGTTGAATGTTTTTTCTTAAACTCGAACTCAAATAGCCCGGTCCGGCTGTAAGGTAGTTGTTGTGAACCCTGTAGCGTTTTCCGCGGTTAAGAACTTCTTCGTTTTTATAATATTCAGGTTTGCCTTTTTTAAATACATCGGTAGATACCTGAGCGAGTGCATAACAGGAAAGGAAACACAAAAAGATGATAAACTTAAATTTCACTAAGGCTAAGATAACAAGAAATACAACGTAACAAACGGAACCAAAGTATTTGGCAAATAAAATTTATTGAACATAAGGATTTGTCCTTCTCTCATGCCCAATGGTGGTAGCAGGGCCGTGTATCAATGGAAATTTTCTAAATAGTGTTGTAAACTTGGTAAAACGTGATTCAGAATTTAGAGCACAGCATTATGACTTTGCAGTTCCCAAATTTCTGTTTGATTGGAAGTTGGAATAATACGCTCTAATTTTACGAAACCCACGCCGGGGCACCACCATACTCGCTTAAAACCTGAATAACCGGGATAATAATATACCTGATGAACGTCCTTGTATAGTTTATTTAAAATGGTTACAGTGTCAATTATTTTTTCCTGATAAAACTTTGTTATGGGAAAGGAATTGGAATATCTAATAGTGTCTGTTTGCTCGAAAAGCCAACCATAAATTACCATCCTTTCGCTTCTGTCAGAAATTTTATTTAAACAAATATAACCATCGGTTAAATAATAGGATAAAAATTCTGTTTGCCCTTGTACCAAATTATTTCTAAGAGTAAGCTCAGTAAATGGGTATCTTGTAAAACTGTCGCAAGGCGTAGCGCCTTTCCCATAGGTTTTAATTGGAATTGATGAAGCAAACGATGATTGATAATGAATGGCGCCTGTTTTCCCTGAGTCTTTTAATTTAAATGTCCAATTGGAGCCTTCTTTAAAATTATAAGCATCAATATAGTCAGCAAAGGGAATTATTGTAAGCGTACATTTTGTATCCTTATTTTTTCTGTTACATGATAAGGCACAAAAAAATAATATGAAAATTAAAAGTGAAGCTCTCATTGTTTAATAAATTTAGCAATTTGTTGCGAATTTTTAAGGCCGGACTTTGTGAAGTGGGAAAGACTAGCAATTAATTATAGCTGGAAATATATTTAATAAACAGCTTTGTAACGATAATAAGAAAATTAAAGCACAGCATTATGACTTTGCAGTTCCCAAATTTCTGTTTGATTGGTTGTTGGAATAATACGCTCTAATTTTACGAAACCCACGCCGGGGCACCACCATACTCGCTTAAAACCTGAATAACCGGGATAATAATATACCTGATGAACGTCTTTATATAGTCTATTTAAAATGGTTACAGTGTCAATAATCTTTTCCTGATAAACTTTGGTGGGTGTGAAATTGCTTCCATAAAAGGTTGTGTCTGTTGGATAGTAATTCCAGGCGTACACTTGCGTGCCATAACCTCTATCCGTTAATCTATTCAGGCACATAACATTATCACATAAATAATAGGTAAAAAAATTATTTTTATTAGGGCTTAAATTATCTCGTAGAGTTAGTTCGTTATAAGCAAATCGGCTGAAACTATCGCAGGGCGTGGCACCTTTACCGTAACCCTTCCAAGTTATTGATGAGCAATAACAAGATTGAAAATGTATTAAACCCGTTTTCGTGGAATCTTTCAGTTTAAAAGTCCAGTTAGAGCCTTCTTTAAAATCATACGAAGCAATGCTTTCTGAAAACGGGGTAATTTTTAATGTACATTTTGTATCCTTATTTTTTCTGCAACACGAAAAAAAAGAAAGAATAAAAATAAATAGAAGGATGGGATTTTTCATTGTTTAATAAATTTAGTGGTTTGTTGCGAATTAACAAAGTGGACTTTAACAAGATACATTCCATTTTTTAAATTTTCGATGTTTAAATTTTCAAAATTTTGATTTTGACTTTCAATCAACAAGCCATCCAGGCTAAAAATTTCTACTTTGGTAATGGGCCTTAATGCTTTCACACTTAATTGATTTTTTGCGGGGTTTGGGAAAACAGTGACAAGAAAATCCAAAAAAGAAAACACTAAATTATGTAAGGGTTAGTCCCTTTCTCATGCCCAATGCTGGTAGCGGGGCCATGACCTGAATACACAGTTACATCGTCGTCTAAAACAAACAGTTTTTGCTTTATAGATTCCATCAACGTGGCATGATTGCCCATGGGTAGGTCGGTGCGGCCAATGCTGCCATAAAACAACACATCGCCGCTTATCAGTAATTTATTTTCTTTGTTATAAAATGAAATGCTACCCGGCGAATGCCCCGGTGTGAAAAGGCAATGAAACGAATAATTTCCCAAACGAATGACATCGCCTTCGTTAATGAATTTTTCAGGCTTGGGCGACTGCTCACAACTTAAACCATACATGGCCGCGCTTTGTTTCATGCGTTCGATAAAAAATACATCGTTGGCATTTACTTCGGGCAATAAACCGTAAGTGTCAAAAATAAAGCGGTTGCCCATTACGTGGTCAATGTGAGCATGCGTGAGGAGTAGCCGCGTGAGCGTGAGTTCTTTTTCTTCGATAAAGGCTTTTAAAATCTGGTTTTCGCTGTTGTTCGAATTTCCAGGATCAATGATAAAGGCTTCTTTGTTTTCATCAAAAAGCAAATATGTGTTTTCCTGAAAAGGACCAAAGCAAAACGATTTAAGGTATAACATGCTAAACCAGTTTTTTAATAAAATGTAATTGGTTGTTTTTAAATTGCACAAGGTTTAGTCCGGAATTTTTGCCCGGAACAAACTGCCCGTAAGAAGCGTCAATACCAAGCGCTTTGGCCCCGTTGAACGTAAGCATGGCCAACAGTTCCTCTTGAGAAAAGGTTGATGTCGCATTCAAAATAACATTGATTTCTTCAACAAGGTTGAGTTGCGAATTGCTTGCCGAACTGTCTGTGCCAACACACAATTTTGTTTTATAGTTGCCAAACAACGAATAATCGGGCAAATTGTTTTCGATGTACAAATTGGCCTCTGGGCAAAAGCACCAGTAAATTTGTTTGTCATTTACAAAATCAATGTCTTGTTTTTGGGTAAAGGTATTGTGCACCAACACAGAGGGTTTGTTTTTTAGTAAATGCCCGTAGTTTTGCAAACTGCTGCTGCCCGGCGCTTTAAACCACGAAATATCCAGGTTTAGGAATTCGTACAATTTTTCAAAACCATTTTTTTGCCCCATAAAAAAACGGGTTTCATCCTCGCTTTCCTGATTATGAATGCTAAAAGAAACTTCGTGTTCGGAATTAAACACGGCAATTTTTTCAATGAGGGCCTTGGAGCTGCTGTAAGGCGCATGTGGCGCTAAACTGGCGCTCAGGCCCGAATTTTTAAACTGATGGAATAATTCCAGTCCGTTTTTAAAAATAAGCTCGCTCCTTTCGGGCGCTAATCCAATTAACTCAACAAAAGTGTGGTAAAAAATTTTGCTACGTTTTTTGGTTTCAATACTTAGGCCAACGTTACTAATATCACCAACAGCCACAATGCCATTTTCAAACATTTCATGGTCGGCAATTGCCATGCCTTCCAGCAAGTCACTTTCAGAAGCGTTGTTGCGGTTATTAATAATTTCGAGTGCAAAATTGGGAAGTCCGGTATGTTTCGGGATTTTGTTTTTGAGGTGACTGAGTTCCAGGTGACAGTGTGCATTTACAAAGCCGGGACAAAGAATTCCTTCAAAACGCTGAATGGCAGAGGCTTCCACCAAACTTTCGTCTGCAATTGAATTAAAGGTAAAATCGTTGTTGAGCACCACAACCTGCTGGCCGGGAAGAAAGGACTTACCGTTAAAAATTGTATCTGCCGCAATAAAATGCACCGGCCAAAGTTAGCTATTTCTCGCGTGGAATGGTATCTTTAGTGCCGCTTAATGGCAAAAAAAGACATACGCGCGTTATCACCCGAACAACTGGCACAAGAGCTCTTGGCCATTGGTGAGCCTGCCTTCAGAGCCAAACAGGTTTACGATTGGTTGTGGGCCAAAGGCATGGTGGATTTTGCCCAAATGTCTAACATTTCAAAAAAACTCCGCGATTATTTGCAGGAAAATTTTGTGATTAATGCGGTTCAAATCCACGAACTGCAGGTAAGTTCCGACAAAACAGTGAAGTGCGCCATGCGTTTACACGACAATTACGTGGTGGAGAGTGTTTTAATTCCACACCAATCGCGCATGACTGCGTGTATTTCTTCGCAGGTGGGTTGCAGTTTAACCTGTAAATTTTGTGCCACCGGAAAATTGAAACGCATGCGCAATTTGAATGCCGACGAAATTTTTGATCAGGTGGTATTGGTAAAAAACACAGCCGCCGAGCGCTATGCCGCATCGCTCACCAACATTGTTTACATGGGCATGGGCGAGCCTTTGTTAAATTACGCTGAAGTTTTAAAATCGGTTGAACGGATTACCAGCCCTACCGGATTGGGAATGTCGCCCAAACGCATCACCGTTTCAACAGCAGGCGTTTCTAAAATGATTACCAAACTGGGCGATGATGCCGTGAAATTTCATCTTGCATTATCGCTACACGCTGCTAACGACGAAAAACGCAACCAGATAATGCCCATAAACGAAAGCAATAGTTTGGAAAGTCTGGCTACGGCACTGAATTATTTTACCGAAAGAACAGGCACGCGCCCAACCTTTGAATACATTGCCTTTAAAGATTTTAACGATTCGGTAAAAGATGCACAGGAACTGGTGGATTATTGCCGTAAGGTAAAGAGCAAGGTTAACATTATTGAATACAATGCCATTGATGGCGGCGAATTTAAACAAACCACCCGCGAACGCTTAAATGCTTTTACCCAACATTTGGAAAATAATGGTGTGATTTGTAATGTAAGGCACAGCCGTGGCAAAGACATTGATGCGGCTTGCGGACAACTGGCCAATAAAAACAAACTGGTTTCACCCGAATTAAAATAAAGATTAAATTAGCTCTTTGTGTCAAAGATAGTTGACGAAATAAAAAAACCTGTAGCCACCCACATGGAAGTTTTTGAAACAAAATTCAAAGATGCCATGAAAAGTTCGGTGCCTCTGCTCGACATGATTACCAATTACATCATTAAGCGCAAGGGCAAACAAATCCGTCCCATGTTTGTTTTTTTATCGGCCCAAACTTTTGGCGAGGTAAATGACATGACACACCGCGCTGCCGCTTTAATAGAACTGCTTCACACGGCTTCTTTGGTGCACGACGATGTGGTGGACGACAGCAACGAACGCCGCGGATTTTTTAGCGTTAATGCACTTTGGAAAAATAAAATTGCGGTTTTGGTAGGCGATTTTTTGCTTACCAAAGGTTTATCACTCTCGCTTCAACACAACGATTTTCATTTGCTTAAAATTGCCAACGATGCCGTTAGCGAAATGAGTGAGGGCGAATTGCTTCAGATTGAAAAGGCCCGCCGTTTGGACATTTCAGAGGATATTTATTTTAACATCATCACCAAAAAAACAGCCAGTTTAATTGCTGCCTGTTGTGCCGCCGGAACAGCCTCGGTAACCACTAATGAAGAGATGGTGGCTCTTTCCAAAGAGTTTGGTATTTTAACAGGCATGGCTTTCCAGATTAAAGACGATTTGTTTGATTTTGGTGAAGATGGCGGCATAGGTAAACCTACAGGCATTGACATTAAAGAGAAAAAAATGACCCTGCCCCTCATTTATGCTTTAAACAATAGCACAACTGCCGAAAAGCGGAAAATCATTAACATTATTAAGCACCACAACGAAGAAAGCAGGGAAGTTAAAAAGGTAATTGATTTTGTGATTGCAAAGGGCGGTATCGAATACGCCAACAAAGTAATGAACGAATATAAAGATAAAGCCCTGGCGGCTTTGCATAAAATGCCTCAAAATGATGCCAGAAACAGCCTCGAAAGATTGTTAACCTATTCCATCGAACGAAAAAAATAAACTATGCGAACACTTAAATATATTCTTCCGGCACTTTTCGTTTTTTTAATAAGTTGTAAAAACAATGCACCTGCCAATGAAATCAGCGATGAAGAAAAGGCAAAGCAGGATTCCATTTCTAAATTAGACCAAAAAGCAAAAGCTGATTCATTAAAAAAACGCAATCCGCTTTTAATAGTTCCGCCTGACAGTATGTACACCGGAAGTTATGTAGACAAGTATCCGAACGGGATTACAAAATTCACCGGCTTTTTCAGGTTTGGAAAACGCCACGGGCAGTGGATGTCTTTTTATACAAATGGGATTGCCTGGAGCGAAATGCACTATGATAAAG
>JADLED010000240.1 GCA_020846335.1 Bacteroidia bacterium | reverse complement strand
GCCAGTACTTCTACTGTAAGTTTAAATCCTCTGGTAAACACCACATATACTGTTTATGGTGTGAGCGGAACTTGCAGCAACAACGCTGTTGTGACCGTTACTGTGAATACCACACCTACCATTACTATTTCAGGCACATCCACACTTTGTGCCGGAAGCAGCGTGAGTTTTTCGGCCAATGGTGCCAACACTTATTCGTGGAGCACAAGTGCAATAACGTCCACCATTTTAGTGAATCCTTTGGTTAACACATCGTATTCAGTGGTTGGTACTACTACCGATGGCTGTAATAACAGTGCCATTGTTTCAACAACTGTGTTTGTTCTTCCAACCATAACGGTAAACAGCGGTTCGGTATGTGCCGGTCAGGTGTTTACCATGGTACCATCCGGTGCTTCTACATACACTTACTCTAATGGTACTTCAACGGTTATTCCAGTTACAAATTCCAGCTACACAATTACCGGCACCAGTGTGGATGGTTGTTTGGGCACTTCTGCTATTAGCAGTGTTACCATTAATGCCACACCAACTGTTGCAGTTAACAGTGGTAGTATTTGTGCCGGACAATCGTTTGTTATTGTGCCATCCGGAGCGGCCAGTTATGTTATTTCGGGAGGATCGGCCACTGTGAACCCTTTGGTGAATACGAGCTACAGTGTAACAGGCAGCAGTTCTTTGGGTTGTAATTCAGCCAATACGGCCATTTGTAATATTACTGTGGTGGCCAGTCCTAACCTTAGCATTACTGCAAGTTCTTTTTCGGTTTGTGCCGGCAATACTACCACCCTTAATGTAAGCGGTGCCAATAGTTATACCTGGAACAACAATTTGAGCGCAACTTCAATTACAGTTGCCCCTACAAGTCCTACTAATTATTCGGTAGTTGGTGTGAATGCAGCGGGTTGTGCTGGCACCAGTAATTTAAGCATAGGTATTTTTCCAACGCCTACAGTGCTGATTGGCAGTACCAGTAATTCTGTTTGTTCAGGATTCAGTGCCATGTTAACCGCCTCCGGTGCAGTTACCTATTCGTGGAGTAGCGGTTCTACGGGTTCATTTACGAGTGTGAGTCCGCTTTCAACCACAGTTTATTCGGTAAGCGGTATCGACTTAAATGGATGTGTGGGTGCATCAAGCATTACCATATTTCTAAATCCAATGCCAACTGTGGCCATTGTGCCAGAAAGTGCAGGCGTTTGTTATGGTTACACCACAGCATTAGTTGCCAATGGGGCAGCAACTTATTCATGGAATACTGGTGCCACCACCACCAGCATTGTGGTTTCGCCTAGTGTTAACACGGCTTATACTGTTACCGGTTCTTCGGGGGCAGGTTGTGTTTCCACACAAATTGTAACAATTACTGCATATCCTTCACCAAGCATTTATATTGGTACGGATGTTGAAGTGAGTCTAGGAAGCAACCTGCAATTTACCCCAAGTCAAACTGCATGTGTTACTTACTCATGGAATCCACCTGACTATCTGAATTCAACTTCTGTTATTAATCCGGTTACCACGCCACTCAACGACATTACCTACACTTTAACTGGTTTGTCGGCCAATGGTTGCTTGGCCACGGACACTGTGAATGTAAAAGTGTTAACCAAATTAAAAATTGCCAATTACATGAGTCCGAATGGCGATGGTAAAAACGATGTATGGAAAGTAAATTCTCCTTCGTTAATTAAAGATTATAGCATATTGATTATTGATAGTTACAATCAGACGGTTTATACCAAGGATAATAATTACAACAACGAGTTTGATGGTAAGCGCAATGGCGAATTACTGCCTGATGGCGTTTATTATTATTTTATTAAAGAAGGAACCACTGTTAAGTACAAAGGAAGTATCACACTTACTAAATAATCCATGATTAAAAATATTAAGATGAAAACAATTTTTAAAACATATGTGTTTGCGCTAATTGCTTCAACAGCAGGAATTGTAAATGCACAACAAACCAGTTTATTTAACACCTACGCGCTCGATCCTCTGCAATTAAACATTGCATACAGCGGTGCCAAATGTGGGGTAGCCAATCTGCATTACCGAACCCAGTGGATAGGTATGCAGGAAACGCCGAAAGTGTTTCAACTCAATGCGCATTCGGCCTTTGGTAAATCGCATGGTTTAGGGCTGCGTATCAATTCCCAGAATATGGGTTTGCTTAATCAACTGGGTGCCACAGTTGGATACAGCCACCGGTTTACATTAAAAGACAGCACCAAACTTCATGTAGGCATTGGCTTAGGATGGTCGCAGGTAACTTTACAGAGTCAGAAATCAATTGTTATTGACGACGACGATGTAACATTGAATAACAATGTGGCACAAAAGGCCAATGGGTTCGACAGTGAGTTTGGCGTAATGTATATTGGCAATAAATTAATGGCCGGTATTTCGGCCTTGCATCTTTACAACAGCAATCCTCAATTCAGTGGCACCAGCAGTGTAAAAAGCCTTCCTCAGTTAAACACGCAGGTATCGTATGTTTTCTTTAAAAACGAAAAAGTTGAATTAGAGCCCTGGTTATTAAACCGCATTACGATTAAAGGTGATAATGTTATTGAGGGCATGTTGAAGGCGAACTTCCTGAAACATTATTCGGCCGCAATTGGTTATCGCGCCAATTATGGTTTGCTGGTAACTCTTGGTGCCCGAATTTCAAACATTAATATCGGCTACAGTTTTGATTATGGCGCAAACAAAAACGCCGCCAATTTAGGCACCTCGCATCAGGTTATGTTAGGTTTTAATTTTTGTAAAAAAGCTAAATCGCCTGAACCGGAAAAAGTGGCAGAGCAACCTACTGTGACTCCGGCTCCTGAGGAAATTAAAGAGGTGGTTAAAACAGAATCGGTAGTGCCGGAAGAAATAAAGCAAATACCTGAAATAAAAGAAGTTCCTAAAACAGAACCTGTGGTTGAAGTTAAACCGGAACCTGTTGTTGAAATTAAACCGGAAGCTATTAAGGAAGAACCTAAAGCAGATATGATTTCTCCTGAACAGATGCGCAAAGCGGCTATTCAACAAATTAATCCTATTGCCCGATTAATTATTTTTTCAATTAACAGTAACACCATTAGTCCCGAAAATGAAGTATTGATTAAACAGGTTGCCGAAGTCATGAAAAAATCGGACGCCAAATTCAATTTGATTGGTTATGCATCCATGGAAGGTCCGCCTGAAGTTAACCAGTTACTTTCTCTCCGAAGGGCAGAGGCCATCCGACAAATGCTGATTAAAAACGGTATTGCTGCTTCCCGCCTGAGCATTAAGAGTGGCGGTGCCACCAGCAGTGTACATGAAGTGTCAGAAAAAAACAGAACCTTCAGGGTAGAAGAATAGAATGTTTAAAAAAATGAGCTTAATTTTTGAAAAACAATTGAAGCAGGCTATAAACTGAAACGACCAGGCATATACTCACTACTATTACTCTTAATTGTTTCGTTGCATGGATTATCCCAAAACGAAACAAACAAATGGTACTTTGGCTACAATGGGGCTTTGGATTTTATGACCAATCCTCCAAGTGTGCTGGCAAATAATACCATGACAGTGGACGAGGGTTGTGCCTCCATTGCTGATGGTAATGGCAACCTGTTGTTTTACACCGATGGCATGACTTTATGGACCAGCACACACACCATTATGCCCAATGGCACCGGCTTAGACGGCGGCCATTCTTCCACTCAGGCCGCAATAATTCTTAAAAAGCCCGGAAGCTCCACTGTTTACTATGTGTTCACCGTAATTGGTAACACCTGGTTTCAGGGTTTAAATTATACTGTTGTGGATATGAGTCTGGCAGCCGGACAGGGCAGTGTTACAGCTAAAAACGTGAATTTATTTTCAGGCAGTTTATACGAAAAGCTTACTGCCACAAGGCATTGCAATGGCACTGATTTTTGGATTGTGGTAAGAGATTATTCCGCCTCAAACATGAGTAACAATGGCAATTTTCACGCTTACCAATTAAGTTCTTCAGGCGTGAACACCACGGCTGTGACATCTGCTTTTACTTACACCACCAACTTTCATTTTATCGGTGGTATGAAAATTTCGCCCAATGGCAGAAAATTAGCATGTGCCAATTACAACATGGTAATGAGCAACAACACCTTCGAATTATTTGATTTTGATAATTCATCGGGTGTAGTGAGTAACTCCTTGGCGCTAATGACCGCCTTTCCAAATAATGTGAACAGTTTTTTTGCTTCAGGTTATGGTGTTGAATTTTCGCCCGATGGTACCAAACTTTATGGTGCACTCGGAAATTTTTACGCCACATTTAATAATGGAAATATCTTTCAATGGGATTTATGTTCGGGTTCCGATTCCTTAATTGCTGCTTCTCAAAAAACGCTGGCAATGGCCACAGGCACCAACTATTTTGGTGTAGGCTCTATGCAACTAGCCAGCGATGGTAAAATTTATGTGGCGCATTCTACTAACTCAAGCAGTGTGGAAGCGCTCAGTGTTATTAATAATCCCAATGCTGCTGGCTTAGCTTGTAATTTTGTGTATGGCACACAAACGGTTACTTCCTACGACCCGCACTGGGGACTGCCCAACTTTAGCGGACACTATTTTTTAGAGCACCCGGCTCCTGCCCCATTCACTTATACCAATGGTGGCGTATTTGGTTGTCAGGGAGTAGGCTTTAGTGCCACCCCGCTTCAAAACACTGTTGCAAGTTGCGCTGCATCGGCCTATTCCATTACCGGTTATGCCTGGAACTTTGGTGATCCGCTTTCAGGTTCCACCAACATTTCCTTTCTTGCCAACCCCACACATACTTTTTCGGGCGCCGGAACCTACACCACACAATTGGTGTTATATTACAGTTGTAGTGGTGGAACTGACACACTCCGTCAGGTAATTAACATTACCGGTGCCTCTTTGATTATAAATACAGCTTCCATTACCTGTGCCAGTTTAGGTTCAGGCACCGTTAATCTGAGTGCAGGCAGTGGTAATTATTCCTATATGTGGGTACCAGGTGGTCACACAACTTCTGTTGCCAGCGGATTAATTCCCGGAAACTATACCATTAGTGTGTTAGACAATGTATTAAATTGTGCTGTTACCAACTCGGTTTATTTTGCACCTTTGGTTCCGCTCACGGGTACTTTGGCGAGCAGCTCCTCAGTTACCTGTTATGGTGCAGGAACCGGTTCAGCGTCGTATGCCAGTTTGGCCGGTGGAAGCCCCAGTCAGTATTACTTGTGGCACAATGGTGCAAGTACCTACACAACCCCGGTTGTGAATTCACTTAGTGCCGGCACCTGGAGCAGCACAGTGACAGATGCCTTAACGGCCTGTCAGGTAAACGACGTCTTTTACATTGCCCAACCTCCTGCACCGACCTTAAATATTGTTTCTTCGCCTACTGCCTGCGTTGGCAGTACCTTAAACTTAACCGGTTTTTATTCCGGAGGCACGCCCAATTATACGTATTTATGGTCAAATGCCAGCACTTCCAGCATCAGTACCATGAGTGAGAACAGTTCAGGACTATTTGTGTATTCACTTACCGGAACAGATGCCAATAATTGTGTTATTACCCAAACAACAGCAGTTCAATTTATTCCAAAACCGGTTTTGTCGGTGGTAAATACCAGTATTTGTCCGCTCGAAACAGGCAGTCTGAGTATTACGGGGGCCACAAGTTACACCTGGAATCCCGGAACCAGCCAAAGCAGCAGTGGTGCAATATTTGCCCATTCGCCAAGTGTTACAAGCACCTACACCGTAATTGGAAGTGCCATGGGTTGTACCAATTCTTCCACCGGAATCATTGTTTTAAAATCGTTGCCTGTTCCACAAATAATTACCAACGGCCCAGTTTGCGAAGGAAAAACGTTAACACTGGGCGTTAACACAGGAACCAATTTTATCTGGGCGGGAGCTAATAATTTTTCATCTGCTTCAAAAAATAACACTTTGGTTGGGGTAACATTAAACAATAACGGTGTTTACGCGGTTACAGTTACGGCAGCCAATTCCTGCACTGCCATTACCAATTTATCCATCACGGTTAAACCATTACCAACTCTGCAGATTGCAAACCCCAATCAAACCTTGTGTGTGGGCATTCAATCGGTTAATCTTATTGCTAATGGCAATGCCACCTTGTTCAATTGGACACCGGCTTTAAATATCTCTTCTACTAATCAGTCATCTGTGAGTGTTTGGCCCGGCACTAATAAAATTTACACCTTAAAGGGAAGTCTGAATGGTTGTGAGTCTTTTGCAACAGCCACCATCAGTGTGGTTAAACCACCGGTACTTCAACTTCAGTTAAGTAGTTCCAATTTATGTGCTCAACCAATTGGCGGGTCGGGCAATTCTGTAACTGTTACACCCAATGGTGCCATTTCGTATACCTTGCTTTGCCCGGCGTTTTTAAGCAACAGTCAGCCTAATGGTGCACAAAGTGTTTTATCCACACTGCCGCCATATAGCAGCCTTCCTACTGGTTTTGTTACCACCACTCTGCAGGGTAGCAATGGCGTGTGTACAGTTAATTACACCTCCAACCTCAATATTTTACCAAATCCAACAGTAACTGTTAGTGATTTGAATCCTGTAATTTGTGCAGGACAATCTTTTAGTTCTGTAGCTTCGGGTGCCATGCAATATTATTGGGCGTCTGCACAGTCATCGGTTTATCTGGCTACAAATGCCAACACGGCGGTGGCAAGTCCGGCCTCAAATTCCAATTTTTATGTTTTCGGAATAAGTTCGGGTTGTTATTCTAACACGGACACTATTCGTGTAAAAGTAAATCCCCTGCCAAGTCTTGGTGTTACACCGGCCTCTACACTTTTGTGCGAAGGCGGTCGGCAAACACTTACGGCAAGTGGCACTGCCACATCTTTTTTATGGAGTCCGGCAAATTCATTAAGTGCCAACACAGGCAACATGGTTATTGCACAGCCCAAAACCAACCAAAGTTACACGGTAATTGGCAGTTTAAACAATTGCACACAGGTGGCTGTGGTGCAAATATCTTTGGCAGCTTTGCCAATACCTACCATAGCGGTGAACGGCAGCAGCTTTTGTGCCAACACCGAAATTTTGCTTACCGGTTTGGGTGGCATTGGTTATAGTTGGTCAGGTCCATCCGGCTTTGAGGCAATGGGCAATACAATTAAAGTAAAAGCGAATTCTTCCGGTCAAAGCGGAACCTACACGCTTACGGTTTCTGATGCCAATCAATGCCTTGGTTCTGTTTCAAAATACATTCGTGTGTTCGATGTTCCTTCGGCACGTTTTACATCACTTTACAACAATGGCTGCGCCCCTTTTTGTACCGAGTTTGAATTAAAAACAAACAGTCCTGACACAAAAATTATTTCAGGTAGCTTTTTTGTGAATGAAAACAAAATTGAATTAAACAACCTAAAATACAAAACCTGTTTTACTCAAGCCGGAACCTATACCATTGCAGGAAATTACACTGATGAGAACAATTGCCAGGGCAGCACTTCCACCCAAATTAATGTTTGGAAAAAACCAAATGCCGAATTTACTTTTAGTCCGCCAAAGCCTATTACGGAAATTGACGAGGTGACTTTTACAAGCACTGAAAAAAATGAATACGAAAAATGGTTTATTGAAAGCGAAAATTTCACGTTCAGCACCAATACCAATCAGGAACTGAAAAAAGTTTTTGAAAATGCCGGTAACTATCCGGTGGCGTTGGTTACTGAAACCGAGCATGGCTGCAAGGACACTGTTATTCACATTATAAGGGTGGACGAAGATTTTACCGTATTTGTTCCGAATGCCTTTACGCCCAATGCTGATGGCAAAAACGAGACCTTTGCTCCGGTGCTGCGTTCTTCAACAAAAATGATGTTTGAGGTGTTTGACCGTTGGGGCCACAAAATTTTTGAAACAACAGATGCCAATAATGGCTGGAACGGCACCTTTGAGGGCGTAGAGTGCAAGCAGGACGTTTACATTTGGAAACTACAACTCAACACGAATGAACCGTCGGCAAAAACCGGATTAAAAATAATGGCGGGCGAAGTTACTTTGTACCGATAGAATGGCTTGTTTTTTACTCCAATTAATCCCCTATTCTTAATGCCAAATCCTCACTTAAAATAACCGAATCGTTTTATTACTCCAGGGATTAAAAAACGTCGTCATTCGGCTTTTCTGTTTTAAAATGACATGAAGTTAATCGCATAGTCCTTTTTATCCATTTTTCTGTTATTTTTGTGTTTTATACATTATGGCATCAACAAAATCAGTAGCAGATAAAAAGCTCAAGTTCACTAAAGAACAATATCTTAAATGGTACGAATCGATGTTGCTCATGCGCCGCTTCGAAGAAAAAACGGGGCAGGTTTACGTGCAACAAAAAATTAAAGGTTTTTGCCACCTTTACATTGGTCAGGAAGCCATTGTGGCCGGTACCGTGAGTGCCACCAAAAAAGACGACAAACACATTACGGCCTACCGCGACCATGCCCACCCAATTGGTTTGGGGCTTCATCCCAAATACGTAATGGCCGAAATGTATGCTAAAATTACCGGCTGTAGCAAATGCAAAGGCGGAAGCATGCATATTTTTAGTAAAGAACATAATTTTGTGGGAGGCCACGGTATTGTGGGCGGACAGGTGCCACTGGGTGCCGGTATTGCCTTTGCCGAAAAATACCAGGGCACTGATAATGTGTGCGTTTGCTCAATGGGCGACGGTGCTGTGCGTCAGGGTGCCCTGCACGAAGCCTTTAACATGGCCATGACCTGGAAATTACCCGTGGTATTTATTGTTGAAAATAACATGTACGCCATGGGCACCTCGGTAGAAAGGACCAGTAACGTGCACGACCTATGGAAATTAGGTTTGGCCTACGATATGCCCAGCAAACCTGTTGACGGCTTAACCGTTGAAGCCGTGCACGAGGCTATGGAAGAGGCAGTGAACCGCGCCCGCAGAGGCGATGGTCCAACGTTTTTAGAGATGAAAACCTATCGCTACAAAGGGCACAGCATGAGCGATGCACAAACTTACCGTACCAAAGACGAGGTAAAAGAATACCAACAGCAAGACCCAATTGATAAGGTTATTGCTACTTTAAAGAAAAACAATTGGATAGACGATGCAGGAATTGAGGCCATGGAAGAAAAAATAAAAGCCATTGTAAACGAGTCGGTTCAATTTGCTGAAGAAAGCCGATATCCTGAGCCGGAAGAACTTTATAAAGACGTTTACGCAGAACCGAATTATCCTTACATAATAGAATGATTATTAGTTTTTAGTTGTTGATGTTTAATGTTTAGTGTTTAGTAAATTGTTTCGAAGTTAGATTTGGAAAAAACTCAAGAATATAAACAGAGTATCATACAGGAAAAATCCTTTAACTTTTCTTTAATGATTATTGATTTGTACAAACAACTTTCAAAGCAGGAAAAAAGTCCAATATTGTTACAATTATTAAGAAGTGCCACATCAATAGGAGCCAACGTGAATGAGGCAAGTGCTGGTCAAACAAAAAAAGATTTTATTACAAAAATGGCAATAGCCTCAAAAGAAGCGCGTGAAACTTTCTACTGGTTAAGATTATTAAATGATTCAAAATGGTACAAAGTGGATTTAAAAAAACATCTTGAAGAAATAGATTCAATAGTTAAGATCCTAACCAAAATTGTTAAAACCTCGCAGGAAAATTTAAAAAACAGAAATAAAGTTTAGTTGTATCAAAAACTAATAACTTAAAACTTAGAATTATTATATGGCTGAAATAGTAAGAATGCCCAAATTAAGCGATACCATGACCGATGGCGTAATTGCCAAATGGCATAAAAAAGTGGGTGATAAAGTTAAAAGCGGGGATTTATTGGCCGACATTGAAACCGATAAAGCCACTATGGAGTTTGAATCGTTTCAGGACGGGGTGTTATTGCACATTGGTGTTCCCGAAAAAGGCACTGTTCCTGTGGATAGCATCATTGCCATTTTGGGTAAAGAAGGCGAAGACATCTCAGGAATAATAAATGGTAAATCAGAAATTAAAAATGAAGCGCCTGCACCTAAAACAGAAAGCACTTCATCTGTATCCGCCGCACAAACATTAACCATACCTGCCGGAGTTGAAATTGTGCGAATGCCTAAATTGAGCGATACCATGACCGACGGTGTGGTGGCCAAATGGCATAAAAAAGTAGGCGATAAGGTTAAAAGCGGTGAATTACTCGCCGACATTGAAACCGATAAAGCCACCATGGAATTTGAATCGTTTCAGGATGGTGTATTATTGTATCAGGGAATTGAAGAAGGCAAAGGTGCCGCAGTAAACAGCATACTGGCCATTTTAGGCAAAGGTGGCGAAGATGTAAATGCTATTCTGGCAATAGTAAATACCGGGGCTTCGACAAGCTCAGCCTCCGGTAGTTCAACAAGCTCAGCCTCCGGTAGTTCAACAAGCTCAGCCTCCGGTAGTTCAACAAGCACTACCTCTGGTAGTTCAACAAGCACTGCCGCAAAAACGCCCGAAGCTGCACCAACCGCTGCGGCCAGCAAAGAAACAAAAGCCGAAACTACAAATAGCGATGCCCGCATTAAAGCCTCACCTCTTGCAAAAGCCATGGCAAAGGAAAAAGGCATTGACTTAACAAAAGTACACGGTAGCGCTGAAAACGGACGCATTACCAAAGCCGATATCGAAAACTACAAACCGGCGGCTAATGTAGGCTCTGCCAAAACAATAAGTAGCGTAGCTTTAGGCGCCGAAAGTTTTACAGATGAACCTGTTTCGCAAATGCGCAAAACCATTGCCCGCCGTTTACTCGAAAGTAAAAACGGAGCCCCTCACTTCTACCTTAATATCGAAGTGGACATGGACAATGCCATTGCCTCACGGGCCGCAATTAATAACATTCCTGACACAAAAATATCCTTCAACGATTTGGTAATTAAAGCCTCTGCAGCAGCATTGCGTCGTCACCCAAAAGTTAACGTGAGTTGGATGGGAGATAAAATCCGTTCCTACTCACACATACACATTGGCGTGGCCGTGGCGGTTGAAGATGGATTGCTGGTTCCTGTGATTCGTTTTGCCGATCAAAAATCACTCACGCAAATTTCGGGTGAAGTAAAAGATTTAAGTAAACGCGCAAAAGATAAAAAACTGCAACCATCCGACTGGGAAGGCAATACCTTTACCATTTCCAATCTGGGTATGTTTGGCATTGAGTCATTCACTTCTATCATTAATTCTCCTGAATCCTGTATCCTTTCAGTAGGAGCCATCCGTCAGGTACCCGTAGTAAAAAACGGTGCCGTGGTGCCGGGCAATGTAATGAAACTAACACTGGCCTGCGACCATAGAACAGTGGACGGAGCAACCGGAGCTGCATTTCTTCAAACTTTAAAAACGTTTATTGAGAATCCGGTAACGATGTTGGCGTAGGAGTTGAAAGTTCAAAGTTGAGAGTTCAAAGTTGAAAGTTCAAAGTTGAGAGTTGAGTATCAAATTAATTAAAATGACAAAAGAAAAGCACATCCTTGTTTGTTTTATTATACTGATCCTTTCTTTTTCCACATCCTGCATTCAAACCAAAACATTAGTCACCAACCCCGACGAAGCACTCACCCGTGTAAAAGCACCCTTGTATTGTGGTACCTTTTCGTCCTACGTAAATTATGGTAAAGATAATTCCGTTACCTTCAACGACTCTATCAGCCGGCTCAGCAATTTAATTTACGATTCCATTATCCGTCAAAATTTTAAAAAAATTCCACGCTTAAAACTGGATTTTGTAAGCGACAGTGCCGAGGCTGTTCTACTCTCGAAAGAATTTGTGAATTTAATAGAACACGCCAATAAAAACGAGAGCATTAAAAAATACAACCTCAGCAACATTCTCGATCGGCTTACCCAAAATTACGAAGAAGAGCGCTTTATGTTTATGGTGCCCACCGGCTACACCCGTAGCCTTGCAAACATGCGCGAGTTGGGCAAAAAGCAACGCGATACCCGCACTGTGTTCGCAATTATTGGTTCTGCCATGGCCACCGCACTTTCGGGCGGCACCGCCATTTACCTGTTTATTCCAACAGGAGGTAGAATTCACGCACAGGGTTCTAATTGCCACCTGATGGTGTATAATAAAACCACCAAACAAATTACCTTTTACCGGCAACAGTTTTTTACCTGGGACAATGTTCGTCCGCTCGAAAAAAAATATTTAAAAAAACAGGCGCAATATTTATTAAAAGAATACCTCTAAACTATTATTATGGAAGCATTTGTAAAATCAGAAATCGTAAATGGCATTGGCACCATCACCTTTTTTCACCCGCAAAGTAATTCAATGCCTGGCACACAACTTCGCAATTTAGCCGCCGAAGTTGAAAAACTGGGCAAAGACACAAACGTAAAAGTTATCGTTTTAAAAAGCGAAGGCGATAAAGCCTTTTGCGCCGGTGCCAGTTTCGACGAATTAATTTCGATTAAGGACATTGATACCGGATTAAAATTTTTCTCAGGATTTGCCGCAGTGATTAATGCCATGCGCAAAGCCCCTAAGTTTGTAATTGCCCGCGTGCAGGGCAAGGCCGTTGGTGGTGGCGTGGGCATTGCTTCAGCCGCCGATTACACCTTTGCCACCGAAGCCGCTTTGGTAAAACTAAGCGAGCTCGCAGTAGGCATTGGTCCATTTGTAGTCGGGCCAGCAGTTGAACGAAAAGTGGGCACCTCCGCATTTTGCCAGCTCACCATTAACGCCACCGAATGGCAAAGCGCACAATGGGCCAAAGAAAAAGGACTTTATGCCGAATTGTTTGCCAACACCGAAGACATGGACAAGAGCATTGACACTTTAACGGGCAAACTGGCCACCAGCAATCCTGAAGCCATGGCCATGCTTAAAAAAATAATGTGGCAGGGCACCGAAAACTGGGACGAGTTGTTGATTGAACGCGCTGGCATGAGCGGTAAACTGGTACTAAGCGAATTCACAGTAAACGCCATTAATAAGTTTAAACAAAAGAGTTAACCGCCATAGCCGAACCCTGAGCTTGTCGAACCCTGAGCTTGTCGAAGGGTGTGCAATTTGAAATAACATTTTTCAGGAATGAATCACATGCAAGTTTATTTATCCATCTTAATTTATACTTTAATCTAATTAGTCATGCGCCTCGTTATTCAAAGAGTAAAAAAAGCCAGTGTTGAAATTGAACGCGAGCTTCACTCTGAAATTAATAAGGGATTACTTGTGTTTATTGGAATTGAAGAAGCCGACAACGAAGAAGACATGAGTTACTGCGTTCAAAAATTATGTCAGTTGCGCATTTTTTCTGACACCGAAGGTAAAATGAATCTCGATGTAAAACAGATAAACGGAGAATTGTTAATCGTGAGCCAGTTTACCCTGCACGCCCTTACCAAAAAAGGCAACCGCCCTTCGTTTATTAAAGCAGCACGCCCCGAACAGGCCATTCCACTTTACGAAAAATTTATTGCCGAAGCATCCACTCAACTTGGTAAAGCATGCAAAACAGGCGTGTTTGGTGCCGACATGCAAGTGGCTCTAATAAACGATGGCCCCGTGACCATTGTTTTGGATAGTAAAAATAAGGAGTGAAATTTATCACAAATCGGAAAGATCGTATGCAAAGTCCTTAAAATCTGTTTAAACAAGTATTGGTATAATTTATATATTTAAACTCTAATACATCCACTGTGCAACCAAGAATACTATTAGAAAAAACACGATTCGACGTTACCATCAAACGCTTGTGCCATCAACTCATTGAAGTACACAACGATTTTAGTAACACCGTCATCATTGGCCTGCAGCCCCGCGGCATTTATCTGGCCCGCCGCATTCAGCAGGAATTGCAAAACATTCTTAAAAATAAAAAAGTGCATTGTGGCGAACTGGACACCACCTTTTACCGCGACGATTTCAGAAAGAAAGAACTCATCCCCAACCGCACCAACATTGATTTTATTATTGAAGATAAAAACGTGGTGCTGGTGGACGATGTGCTTTTTACCGGTCGTACCATTCGTGCAGGACTGGATGCCATGCTGGCGTTTGGCCGCCCTAAAGACGTGGAACTGATGGTGCTGGTTGACAGAAGATTATCTCGCCACGTGCCCATTCAGGCCAAATACGTGGGCATTACCATCGATTCCATTTCGTCGCAAAACGTAAAAGTGGAATGGAAAGAAACCGATGGCAAAGACAAAATTACATTACTCAACAAATAAAATTCAGCATGAGTTTTCAGGAAGGAAAATACCCCGCTTATTTTTTAAGATACATTGATAAAATAAGCAACAACAACCTTATTCAGGGCCTTGAAGAAAATCTTTTTGAATTAAAAAATTTCTTCGGCTCAATTCCACCCGAAAAAGAAAACCATGCCTATGCACCCGGTAAGTGGACCATTAAAGAAATTTTAAATCACATTACCGATACCGAACGGATTTTTACCTACAGGGCACTCCGCTTTGCACGCAAAGACCCACAACAATTATTGGCCTTTGAAGAAGACGATTATGCCCGCGCTGCCGCCGAAGATGTTAATAAACGAAGCATGGCCTCTTTAATTGAAGAGCTGGAATTTGTGCGCCGTTCGAGCATTGCCATGTACAAACATTTTTCAAGCGAATCATTAAACCGAACCGGCCATATTCCGTCGGGCGAAATTTCAGTTAAATCCATCGGTTACATCCTTTGCGGCCATGTGAATCACCACATCGAAGTAATTAAAGAAAAATATTTATAATTTTTTTCGTCCCGTTCTAAATATTAAACCTATCTTTAATTTTTGAATTAATATTCAAAAGAAGAATGAGCCACCTTAGTGTTAATCACCTGCTTGG
Source organism: Bacteroidia bacterium (assembly GCA_020846335.1). Classification (GTDB taxonomy): domain Bacteria; phylum Bacteroidota; class Bacteroidia; order B-17B0; family Aurantibacillaceae; genus Aurantibacillus. The sequence goes on along the minus strand of JADLED010000240.1, from coordinate 4,266 downwards.
TATAAAGCAACTCACCAAAAACGACATTGAACTTATTTTAAACACGGCTCAAAATTTTAAGGAAGTAATTAACCGTCCCATAAAAAAAGTACCCTCCCTTCGCGATTTAACGGTAGCCAATCTCTTCTTCGAAAACTCCACACGCACCCGCCTCTCATTTGAACTGGCTCAAAAAAGACTAAGTGCCGACGTAGTTAATTTTTCGGCCTCCAACTCCTCGGTAAAAAAAGGTGAAACACTTGTGGATACCGTCAACAACATCCTGGCCATGAAGGTGGACATGATTGTGATGCGCCACTCCAGTGCCGGAGCCCCCATTTTTCTTTCTAAAAAAGTAAATGCCAAAATAATTAATGCAGGCGACGGTGCCCACGAACATCCCACACAGGCCCTGCTCGATGCTTTTTCGATACAGGAAAAACTCGGCGATATAAAAGGCCGCAAAATTGTCATTGTGGGCGATATTCTGCACTCGCGCGTGGCCCTTTCCAACATCTTTTGTTTGCAAAAACTGGGCGCCATTGTAAAAGTGTGTGGTCCCTTAACCTTAATACCAAAATACATTACCTCGCTGGGCGTGGAAGTGGAACCCGATTTACGCAAAGCACTGGAATGGTGCGATGTGGCGAACATGCTACGCATTCAACTGGAACGTCAGGATATTAAATTTTTTCCGTCACTGCGCGAATACACCATGTTGTACGGTTTAAACAAAGACATTTTAGACAGTCTCTCAAAAAAAATAATTGTGATGCACCCCGGCCCCATTAACCGTGGTGTTGAAATTACCAGCGATGTGGCCGACAGTGGCCAGTCCATCATACTCGAACAGGTAGAAAACGGCGTGGCTGTGCGCATGGCCGTGATGTTTTTACTGGCCGGCCGACAGGGCTAAAAGATTCGGAAGAATTTTTATTAAAAACCACCCACCATTAAATTACAACCACGCACATCGCTATGGTCGTAGCGTCCCATTATTTCAAAGGTGGCATCGGCATGTAATCGCCCCAGATCTTTGGTGGCAATAAACGAACAGGAATTTACATTGGCCAAATCAATCACATTAATGCCCCCTGTTTTATCGTCGTGGCGCAGGTTCAAAGGGTCGTCCACCTCGCGGATAAAAATTTTCATCCAGTGCGGGCAGCTAAATTTTCCTTCGCCCTTGCTGTAGGCCTGACTCAACAACTCCGTCATGCCATATTCGCTGTGAATGCTTGTAACACCCAATCCATTGCTGAGAAAAAGATGCAATTCCTGTTTCAACATTTCCTTTCTCCGCCCTTTCATGCCGCCGGTTTCCATCACCGTAAAATTTGAATTCAGCTTCACACCCAAATCGCACAAATCCATCAGAGCGTAGGACACGCCCAGCAGCAATGTTTTTTGTCCGCTGGTATTAAGTGTATCGATGGCATTTTTCAATTCATCCAAATTATCCAGAAAAAAACCGCTGAGCGGATGTTGGGATTGCTGAATTAAGTGATGACACATATACACCAGCGAGGAGCCCTGCCGCTGAAGGTAATTGGGCAAAAGTGCCAGAATACAGTAGTCCTGCGGATTGCCATAGGCTGCATTAAAAGCCGTTAAAAAACTTTTTTCGTAAACACGCACATCGTTTACATAATGCCGCGCCGGAATTTGCGAAGTGGTAGCGCTGCTGGTAAAACAAATGGCATCGGGTAATAAATCATCACACACCACCTTTCGGCTTTTAAAAAATTCGATGGGCAAAAAGGGAATGTCTTGAATGGCCTCTACCTGCTGCGGTTTCACCTTTAATAAGTCCACCCACTGCCTGTAAACCTCATTACTTTGATATTGAACATGGAACTGCCGGAGCGCTTCGGTAAGAAATTCGCCTTCGGAGGCAATATTAAAGGGGCTATTTTCGTTTTTTAACAAGAGGTGATAATTGGTACCGTTATTATTTTGTAAATTTATGTATTGATTTTAGATTGATGAGATTTGTCCTGATAATATTTACCCTTGCCGTTATTTTAGGTGCTTGTGCCAAACCCACCAGCACCGAACCTGTTCCATATCTCGAATACGTTAGCGCCAAGGACATGAAAAAAACTGCTGCCGGTAACGACACCGCCTTGGTAACTTTTTATTACGAAGATGGCGACGGTAATTTGTTTGTGGACGATTATTCGCAGGGACCCAACCTGATTATGACCACGCATTATTTTAACACCGACTCGAATAAGTATTTTATTGACAGAAACTTTTCGAACACCATTAAGCAGCCCGACAATGGCTATTACAAAGGCAAAGCAGTTAAAGGCAATGTAATTCTGCCACTGAAGGAATTTCGCAGCGACGAAACGCGCAGAATAATTTACTTCGATATTTTTATGGTGGATTTAAAAGGCAACAAAAGCAATGTGGTAAGCTCTCCGGTTTACACACTCAACTTTTAAAATTTTCGATGATTCGTTCAGCCACCAGTTTACTCATTTTGTAATTGCTTTCGTGCGTCCAACCGGCTATGTGCGGACTTAGTATCACCTTATCGCTTTTTATGAGGTATTGCATGGGTTCAGGCAATTGGGCTGCGTTTATTTGTTCAAACGAAACGCTTTCGTATTCCAGCACATCCAAACCGGCACCCAGTACTTTACCACTTTCGATGGCAGCCACCAAATCTGCTGTATTCAGGCATTGGCCGCGCGCGGTGTTTAACAGGTAAATGTTTTTTTTGAAGGTTCTTATAAAATCGCTGTTAACCATGTAACGGGTTTCGGAGGTAAGAGGCACATGCAAACTCAGCACATCGGCTTCCTGCATTATTTTTTCGAGCCTGCAGGCTTCCACATAGCTGTTGCCATAATTGTTTTTGTATTTATCGTAGGCCAAAATGTGGCATTCCATACCCGACAGTTTTTTGGCAAAGCTACTGCCCATGTGTCCAAAACCAATGATGCCAACCGTTTTATCCTTTAGTTCGAAGCCGCGGTTTTCGGCGCGCAGCCAAATGCCCTGTCTTACTTCAGCATCGGCCTTTTTAAGGTGATTCAGCAACATTAGCAGCATGCCCAAAGCATGTTCGCCCACGGCATCGCGGTTGCCCTCGGGCACATTAATACAGGCAATGCCTTTTTGTTGCGCATAGGCCACATCAATGTTTTCCAAACCGGCCCCTACTCTGCCAATGCATTTAAGATGTTTGGCGCTGTCGATTACCTCTTTTGTGAGTTTAAATTTACTGCGTATTACCAACACGTCGTACTCCGGCAAAATAGCTTGTAACTCAGTGGCACTGCGGCTCCAGAACAAATCGCAGGCAAAACCGGCCTGCATAAGAGTTTCGTGTAAAACAGAGTGGTTAGAATCGGCTAAAAGAACACGCATAACTGCTAATAAAATTTATGGCAAATGAAATGATTATTTGCCTGCAAAGGTTTAATTAATTGAAAATGAATTGCATTAAACAATTAACAATTCTCTAACACTGTTGCTGTTAAAAATTGACTTTTATTCTTATGAACATTTAAACAGGCCCAAATCACCTGTAAACATTGAGCTTCGACCTGTAAACAATATTTATGCACAACTTATTAAGAAGCACAGGGCTTTTGTAAATTTAATATACCTAAAATTATTGCACTTTTGCCATCCAGCTACTTTTAATTTATGAATCAGGAGAATCAGAATAAGACCCGCAAACGTATCATCAACACAGGCGTTTCAGGGTCGGGTGAGATAGGAAAATTACCACCGCAGGCCGTTGACCTGGAGGAGGCCGTGTTAGGTGCCATGTTATTGGAAAGAGAGGCCTTAAGCACTGTTATTGACATTTTAAGTCCGGAAGCTTTTTATAAGGAACAAAACGGTCGCGTTTTTGCCGCCATGATTGGTTTATTTAACCGCTCCGAGGCAGTGGATATTTTAACCGTTACACAAGAATTAAAACGCACCGGCGAACTCGAAATTGTGGGCGGTGCCTACTATGTTTCGGCGCTTACCAACCGTATAGCCTCATCGGCCAACATTGAGTTTCATGCGCGCATTGTGGCACAAAAATATTTGCAACGCGAACTCATACGCATTAGCACCGAAACCATTAAAACCGCATACGAAGACAGCACTGATGTGTTTGAATTGCTGGACGAAACCACCAAAAATATTTTTGAAATTTTAGACTCCAACGTGCGCAAACAGCACGACAAAATGAGTTCGTTGATTGCCAAAGCCATTAACGAAATTGAATCGGCAGCCAATCAAAAGGATGGTTTGTTGGGTGTGCCGAGTGGTTTT
>JADLED010000239.1 GCA_020846335.1 Bacteroidia bacterium | reverse complement strand
TTTAGATGTAAAAAGATAAATGTCGGTAAGTTGCAAATACTCTAACAACACCGGCAGCGACAAGAATTGATTCACAAATAAAACGTGTTGTTGTAGATGATGGTGTTCCACCAATGCCATTAAACTGTTGCGGTAGTTTTCACCTTCCTGCTTAATGATGCCGGGATGTGTTTTACCAATTATCAGAAACAACACATTGGGATATAACTTAATAATTTCGGGAAGCGCATTCAGTGTGGTTTCAATGCTTTTGCCGGAACTTAACAAACCAAAAGTGGAAAGAATACTTCTTCCGGAAAGTTTGTACTTGCGTTTTAAATCATGTTTGTTGGTATGCGACACCAAATGGGTTCCGTGTGGTATCACTTGTATCAGTTCTTCATCCATGCCATAGTCTTCCATTAAAATCCGGCGCGAACTTTGTGTCATTACCACCAGAGTGGCAACTGCTTCCGAGAGTTGTATAACATGGGCCTTTAACCTGTCGTCGGGTTTGGGCAATACGGTATGAAACACAATAATCAATGGTTTTGCAAGCGCATCCACAAAATCAGTAAAATGTTTTTTTTGTTTTGTAAAAAAACCAAATTCATGCTGAATGAGTACAAGTCCTATGTTGGCATTGGTGTTAATGGATTTTGCCAGTTTCGTAAAACATTCCGGCCTGTCGGTATTTAGAACATAATCCGGTGAATGATTGTACAGGTGTTGTTCGGCATCCGATTCAACAGGGCAAATACTTAGCTTAAATGAATTTTCGAACTTATCGTTCAAGGCGCTTATCAAATCCTGCGAATAAGTGGCAATTCCGCACTCCCTGGGTGGAAAAGAGGTAATAAACAGAACTTCCGTTAAGGGAGTTTCCACCAGAGAAACTGCGGGTTCCTGATCAATGTAAAAATGACGGAACAAATTAAAATGTGTTTCCACATAGAGCTGGTTTGTGTTCTTATTATTCATGGTGATTGGTGTTAAGCAGAAGTTCGTTTAATAGTTCTGTTAAATTTAAACTGGCCACGGCAATGCGTTCGTCGGCCGCGCCGTAATAAATATAAAGCCGGTCGTTAATAAGTGCTGTGCCTGTTGGAAAACAAACGTTGTTTACCTCGCCACGCAACTCCCAGTTTTTATCAGGTTTAAATAAGGGATACGGTAACCTGGCAATTTCCTTGTTTGGGTTTGCGAGGTCGAGCAGTGCGGCACAGGCAGTATACACATAACCTTTGGCCGAATCGTAAACACCGTGGTAAATAAACAACCAGCCATGCGCCGTTTCAATGGGCGGACAGCCACCGCCCACATAGCTGATTTCATGCGGGTACTTAGGCGACATCACAATAAAATCGTTGATGTTTGCAAAATAGTTCTGCCAGAAAGTATGCGTTAACTCGCTGAGTTCGGTGATGCCCACCACAATTTGTATGTCGGGTTTTACACGGTGAAGGAAATACAATTTACCGTTTATCCGTCGTGGAAAAAAAATCAGGTTTTTATCCCATAAAAAAATGCGCTCTTTGGCATCTTCGGCAAAACCCTGGTAATTGTTGTACCGCGAATATTTTTCATTAATAATTCCCTTTGAAGCCGTGAAGGCGCTAAATTCATCGTAGGTAATCTGCGGCACAATTATTCCCTGTTTGTTCCAGTGTATTAAATCGGTGGAAGTTGCCAATGCACCCAGGGCATTCACGCCATCATAAGCGGTGTAAGAGAGGTAATACAAATCATCAATCTTCACAATTCTGGGATCTTCCACGCCATGCAATTCGTAATCAAATTCGGCAAACAATACCGGCTTCTGATCTCTTTTATCAATAATCAGCGGCCCCGAAAGCCGGCAATAGCCAATACTGGAATAATTACCGAGACTCACTGCCCGGTAAAACATGTGAATGATGTCGCCCACTTGAATTATTCCCGGATTCAACACGCCTTCATTTTCAAAATCAAGCACAGTTTTTTCCAGAATAATTCCTTCTTTTTTAACTTCCATCATTCGTTTTGTTTTAGCACTGTTAAGTTGTCACTCAAAATAAATAGTCTTTTCAAAAAAAGTTATTTGGGTCACGCAACAGCGTGATCAATGAGCGAGAAAGAGAGGCCTCGCTCATTGCCACCGGGCTTTCCGCTCCAATGCTGTTTGTCCTTTGCTATGTTTGTAGGCTTGCGGTGGCTTTCACGCTTGAGCGTGATCGCCTCCTCTGCCAACAAACATAACGCAAAGTCCTGCACATCATTTTCGCTACAATCCCATTGCGCTGATACCTGAAATACTTCTGTTGACTTTAAGACCTGCAATTTCTCTGCATTTTATTAACATGATTTAAATTTTCTACGGAAATAGAACTTCCTTTCACTATTTTCCTTTACAGACGTGCTTTGAAAGCTTGTTAAGAAAGGACTGAATATTAATCGGTGTAGTATTCCTGCAATTTTTAAACAAAAACTGGTTTAAACCTGCTTGGTAAAAAAATCCCTTACAAAAGCATGCTGTTGTTTGTCCGACATTTTATCCGATTCTTTTACTGTAAAATGAATGTTGGCAAAATTATGATCGGCTTTCAACACATTGAGCAATTCTGTTTTTGCTTTGGTTGGTCCAAACAGCAGCACGTGCGTGTATTGGCGTATAGAATCGCCCAGTTTTTTGTAAAACTCGTGTTGTTGGTGTTGTTCTTTGTGATGCATCAGATTTTCACTTTTTGAAATACTGTGTTGTTTCTCCACATGAGTAAATTTTGATTCAATGGTTTTGGTGTCATTATTTCCTCCTTCAAATTCAATAAAATGTGCCGAGGAATGATCCATGCAAATGCCCAAATGTTTTGTTATTTCAGTCATAATTAAAAAGTTTAAAAAACAGAATGAATAAAGAACCACAGTGCCTTGGCAGGGTGGTTCTTTTAAATAGTAATGCAGGCCACTCAGGCTTTAGGAGAAGGCGTGGCGTGACGCTTGGTTTCTTCCTTCTGAATTTCGTGAGCCAGCGCTGTGTGACCCTGAGCAGTAATGGTGCTTTGCGCTGCTTTGTCGTGGTTACCCGCTTCGTGGTGTTTCACGGCTTCCTGATGGTGTTTGGCAGCAGTTTCCAAATGCACAGCCGTTGTTTTATGGCTTTCAATTCTTTTTTGATTTTCAGCTTTAAGTGTTTCTGCACTTTTAATTTCTTTTTCTTTCATAATTCGTTGGCTTAAGTGTGAATTAATTTTCACTTCACAAAGTTGGGACTCAGTAACGTTTATCCTGTTACAGGCTAAAATCAAAATGTTGCATTATTAACAGGTTGCCAACTTCTTTTTATTTCGGAGCGCACCATTGAGTGGCACCGCCGTAACATCATCGAAAAACTCAACCTGCCCAAAGGCAAAAACACCCTCCTTACCTGGACCTTGCAGAATGTGAAGCGTGGCTGAGGTTTGATTTTTGTAGTTGGACTTATTTTTTCCAGCCACTGTTACATTTAACAGGTACTTACTTAAAATTTATTTGGACTGTTTTTTTATTAGGACTTGTTTTTCAAATTAAGTGAAAGTCTAATTCTGGCGCGCAATAAAATGGGGAGCCCGCAAAAAGACCTTGTAGTTTTGAAGGCCGCAGGGTTAAAAATCCTGCGGAGCGGGGCTTCAGGCTACTCATGCTCTGGCCTGATGTGTGTTTAATTTTATTATTATCTTTATCTTCTAAATTAATTTTTTATGTTAAAGCTCATTACAGCCTCTGCATTATTAGTTTGTTTGGCCGGATGCCATTCCGGCAATTCCTCCGAACATCACCAGGCAGATTCCGAACACGGCAAAGCCAATCATCACATGCACCAATCGTCGTTTGAAGACCTGGTAAAAAGATTTGAATCAAGCGAACGCGATGAATGGCAAAAGCCGGAAGAACTTATCCGTTTTTTAGGTGATTTAAAAAACAAAACAGTTATCGATATTGGCGCCGGTACCGGCTATTTTGAGTTTAAAATGAATGAACCATCTGCCACATTAATTGCCGCCGATGTGGATGAACGATTTATTAAGTATTTAAACGAGCGCATTGCCACTGAAAAAAAATCCAATATTTCAGCCAGAAAAGCCGAATACGAAAAACCTCCGGTATCGGAACTCGAAGCCGACCTCGTTTTTATGGTGGATGTGTACCATCACATCGAAAACAGATCAGCGTATTTTACCCAGCTGAAAAAAGGCTTAAAACCCAATGGCGAACTGGTGATTGTGGATTTTAAAAAAGGAG
>JADLED010000238.1 GCA_020846335.1 Bacteroidia bacterium | reverse complement strand
TTGATGATACATAATAAAGATTTCTTCATCCTTAAAATCTGTTCGTGTTTTTTGCAATGATAAAAGGGTATCAACTTCAACATAATCCCAGTAATTAATGGGTTTTGATTGGAGAAGTCCTTTAAAGTAGGTGTCAGGATTTTCTCCCAATGCGTTATACTTATCTTCAATTTGTTGAATGGTAGTTTGTTCCATGTTTGATTATTTTAAAAGCTTAATACTGTAAATAAAAAGTGAAATTGTTTTTGTAACATCAAATGCCACATAGTATAAATGAAAGTTTGATACAGGGACTGATTTGCCATCTATATGCAATTGAGCTCTTGCATCTAAGACTGGTAGCAACAAAAATGTTTGCATAACAAGTAAGAATAGAGCTAAGAGAAGAAATAGGTTAAACGGTGTATAAACAGAATTTTTTTAATACAATAATCCAATAACCAATGCAATGGCAAAAACCCACTCCACTTTGTTTAACGCGTTAAAAACCAACCTTCCAATGCTTAATCCTATAGGCAGATTTACTCCGGGAGCTCTGAATTTTAACCAGGCTTCCATAAAACTGATTGCACACACAAAACCAATTCATAAATATAATACAGCAAATGCGAATGAATCTTTTGTGGCGCTTGTCATAAAATTAATTTGTCAGGATTATTTTTATAGTACTCTATTTTATGGTAAAACATTTCCGCCATTTTTTCGGCTCTCCATTTGGCTTCTGCTGCTTTTTCTCCGCTAAAATTTTCATCAATTGTTTCATAAAACAATACCAGCCACCTGTTGAAATGATTTTGGTTTACAGGAAGTTTCGCATGTGGAACAAATGGACTTCCGCTGTAGGTATGCTCATTTAATAGAACGGTTTGCCAAAAACTATACATTTTTTCTAAATGGGTGGGCCACCTATCCTGTATCTTATCAGTAAAAACCGGGGCTAATAAACTGTCTGATTTTATTTTAGTATAAAATGTGTCTACAAGCAATTTAATATCTTCAAGCGTAATAATTTCTTTCATTGGAGTTGCGTATTTAAAGCCGTTACCGCATAATAAATTCCCCATCCAACAAAGCCGATAATTAAAGCCCAAAGCCACGCAGGAATGCTATGGGGTGTTTCGCTTCCTTCAATTAAAAAGCGTTTTTGATCGCCTTTGCCATAGGCATTTATCATTATTGGTAATACACCATCTACTACTTCGTTTTCAGAAATACCTTCAACGGCAATGGCAGGACCGTTACGCACAACGAATGGAATGAGGCGGATGCCTTCTTTACCTAATGGGTCTTTACTTACAATTTTTAAATTATGAACTCCATCAACCAACTTGCGGGTGTCAAGTTCAAAATTAATGGGGGCTTCAAACTCTCCAAATGGGGTTGTTTCTTCGTCTAAGAATATGATGACTTTGCTATTGGCGTTCATTTTAATCGTTATTTAAAATAGAATACTTAATGTGTGATTTGTTTTTTTCTCCGGGTTTAATAAGCCATTTTACAGAAAAAAAAAGCGTTGCCAGTGCAATAACTGCAACTGTACAAACGATTACATAATCCCAACTGGTATCAGGCCCGGCTCCGTGTACAATGCCCCGTACTATTTTTGGCTGTTGTCTTTCACAAACAGGGCAAGCCGCGGCAACTGTTTGCAGAAATATAATTAGTATTACACCTGTTTTTTTCATTTTGCCGCGGTTGCTTTAATTTTAATAAAATCCATTATTTTTTTTACTTCTTCGGGTTTTACCTTTTTACCGGTATTTCCCCAACTTGTTCTTTCATAATTAATAATGGCCGCAACATGATTTTCGGTAAATTCCATATTTGTACCTACTGCCGACATTACGCCATACTCTGCTCTCGCATCGTAGCCATTCATAATAATATCTACATATAATTCCAGGTTATCTGCGTTTACAACAGGACTTCCCTTTAATGATGGGAATGCGCCTTTAAGACCTTCGCCATTCGCCTGATGGCAGCTTTGGCAATTTGCAATATAAAGGGCTTGTCCATCCAGTTCGGTTTTTGAATTACCGGTGAGAGGCTGTTTAACCTGTTTTTTATATAAGAAATCAGGAGATTTAACACCTTCAGGTAAGGGAATTTGTTTTAAGGATTGTATATAAGCAACTAATTGTAAGGCTTCTTTTTTTGCAACCAGTTTACCATTTATCCCTTCCAGAAATTCTGAGGGTACGTTTACAATTACATCGGTTTTGGCCGGATGAAGTTTAGACTCGAACAGCCACTCGTAGGAGGGCATGATGGATTGTTTGACAACTGTTCTGGGATTAAACAGGTGCATTAAGTTCCAATCTTTACTTGGTTGCCTGTTTCCAACATCTGTTAAGTCGGGGCCCGTTCTTTCGGTACCCATTAGTGTTGCAGTGTTTTGCCAAAAACTTGTTCTTTCAATATTTGCATAATCGGCAGCCATACCTGGTCGTGAACCGAACACTTTATCCATCTCTACATTTCTCACTTGTTGTGAATGGCAGGCAACACAACCTTCGGATATGTATATCATTTTGCCTGCCAGAGCGTCGCCGCTTAATGGTTTTGATTCGGGCAGCGGTTCGGTATTTTTTTGATTTTGGAGAGCAGGCATAATTGCCGTAAAGAATGTTAGTCCCAAAAACAAAGTGCCGGCCGTTGTATATAATTTTTTATGATTGCTAAATATATTCATGATACTTTATTAATTTCCGGTAATTGATTTTAAATGTATAATGGCTTCTTCCTTAATATCAATTTCTGCAAGTGGTTTTCGCGTCATTTTATAGAAATTGTAAGCAAACACAAAGTGGGATAAGAACATTAAACTACCACCAATAGCCCTCCATAACCAATAGTCAAACATCATAATCACACTCTCAATAAACGGCTTCCCCTCCATCCACATTAGTCCTTTAAGAGTTGCGCCAATGGATAAAGGAATCACATAAAACAATAAGCCAATAAAAGCCAGCCAAAAATGACCACCTACAGTATGCTGTTGCGGCTCAGTGCCTGTTAATCTGGGTACAATTGTATAGGTGCCACCCCAAATGGCGAATGTAATTATGCCATAGAAACCAAGGTGCGAATGCCCCACGGTAAAATCGGTAAAGTGCCATAACAGATTTGTAAACTTAAAGGCTTCTGCGGTACCCTGCATAGAAACAATGAAATAATACATAACCGCTACAAAAAAGAATGGAAGCGTGTAGCTGTTTGATACCTTTTTCCATTGCCCCTTAAATGTAAAAAAGTAATTAATGGTAGCTGCCACCACAGGAATGATCATGCCTCCGCTACCCACAATAGCTACTGTTTGCAGCCACCAAGGAATTGCACTAAAAACAAAATGGTGCGTTCCTATAATTGTATAAAATAAAATTTGTGTCCAGAATGCTAATATGCCCAGGCTATAGGCGTAGATTGGACGGTTTAATTGTTGGGGAATAAAATAATATAACAATCCAAGTGTGTATAAGGTAAACCACATGCCAACACCGGAGTGCATATAATAGCCCTGAATAATTGTTTCGCTAATGCCATTTTGCCAAAACGGTAAATAGGCTGTTAGTGCGATTATAATTGTGAAAATAATGGATGAAATGATATACCAGTTTGATATATAAATCTCTTTGCTCGTACGCTTGGCCACCGTTTTTAAAAAATTTAATAGCGTGAGAATAAGCGCAACCGCAAATAGTGACATTATTGGCCAGATATATTCTCTGAACTCACCGCCACCATTGTTAATCCCCGCCATTAAACTGATTGTACCAAAAATTACCATAGCGTTGAT
>JADLED010000237.1 GCA_020846335.1 Bacteroidia bacterium | reverse complement strand
TTTTACTGAAATTTGCCACTCGGGTATAATCTTATTCTTGATTTCAATTAAAGGCGTGCCTAAAATGCTGGTCATTTTTACGTGACCACTTAGTATGTCGTAAATGTCGGGGATAATTTTGATGATTACGCCCATGTCGCCCAAATCGTTCACAATGTTTTTAATGTATTCGTGCTCCCAGCTTTCTAAAGCAATAATTACCTCTTCAATTTGGTGTTCTTCAATAATGCTGCGTATGGCATGGTATTCGCCCAGGTGAGGCAAATCCTTGCGGAGCAGTTCGGAGTAGCCGTTTTTGCCTTCAATGTGTATAAACCCAATAAAATTATTTCCAATACCGTATTTAAGTGCGTTAATTTCTCTGAACATTTTAAGTGCCCGCTCATTACTGCCAAGAATAATGGTATTAAAGCCAAATTTGCGCTGGTGAATGCGGCGATTAGTGGCCGTTGATAAAAAAAAGCGGAAGAGCGAAGTGGTTAAAAAATGGGCGGCAAACAATACAAAATACAATTTGTAATACAAGCGGTAGGTTACCACCGAGTCGTCGAGCAATAACACAAAAAACAAAACGGTTACACCAATAATAGATGTGGCAAGGGTTTGAACAAATTCGTTAATCCTCGATTTTCTTAACACGTTGTTGTATGAACCCGACAAATAATATACCAGCACCCAGGTTAATGGCAACACCAACACACTCACAAAAAAACGATCGTCGAAAATAAGCCCGGGAATTTCACCTGTTCTTAAAGAGTCCACCTGCGTTTTGCGGTAGTAATTAAATAAGGTCCATGCCGCCGCCGCAGAAAAAAAATCTGCCAAAATGTAATATATGGTGCGCAGCCGTTTACTCATTATAAAAACACCAATTTAATGTTATCAATAAACAATTCCGGCATAGGTTCACCATCCAGTTTATACATTCTGAAATAAACCTTTTGTTTGCTCGTAACAGGCAATGTGTTTACAGTGTTGGCCATCGAAATGTAAATTTTATTCCAGTTGGCCGAGGCGTTTAGATGAAAGGCTTCTTTGTGAATGCCATCGGTACTAATAAGGCCAATGGTAACATCGGTGTTGCATTTGTAATTTAACTCAAGGTAAACATTGGCAGTGTTTAGCGGCAGGCCAAACGGTTCGGCAGATTCTACCTGAACAAGTGTGGCGGTGTTGCTGCCGTTTAGCCGCAGGCATCTTCCTTCATAACTTTCGCTGCCGGTTACCAGTGTAAAAAGCGTATCCGAAATTTGCGATTTAATAACACTAAAGCCCGCGTTTTCAAAATTTTCGGTCCATGTAAAATTGGTGGCAGCTTTGTATTTAAAGGTAAAAGGCCTGCTAATGGTTGAGTTGGCGCTTACCAGTGTGTCGAAATGGAGTATTTCGTAAAAAGGGTAAAAAATGCGTGTATCTTTTATGCCGTTATTTTTAATTCCAGGAAGTATATCAAGGCTCACATGCTGATTATAATTTACAACAGGGAAAGCATTTTCTACGGGATAATAGCCTTTAAATTTACCATCCACATACACCCCCAAATCGCTGATCCGGCTGCTGTTGCTTCCCTGAGCAGTGGTGGTGCTCACACTCACAAGTGCGGGTTGAATAAAAAAAGCGGGGTCGGCGGCCACATACTTTTTGCAGGAAACCTGAAATAAAGAAACAAATAAAACAAAAAGTAGAAGTAGTCTCATGCCTTTAGTCAAATCACATCAAAATTGGTTTTAAAATAAAACAACCCGCCGTTGGTGTTGTTAACTTTGCGGCGCATTTGTTTGTTTTAAATTTCATCCTTAAAAAATGTGTTCATTTTAAAATTACACTCAATAATAATTACTCTTAATTAACTCAACGCAAGCGGCTCTTTAATTATTGCCTGTGTTAATAAAAAAATTAAGTCCCGAAAATACTGCTTTTTTGCTCACCATCCGCATACGGCTTATTTAGTTGCGTATCCTATTGTTTGTTAGATACTTTGCTTTGTGCACCACGCATATTCGCTCAAAAAAGTCCAGCCAAACTTTTAAATAAAACATGTTAGTAAATAGAACGGAAAGGTAAATTTTACCACATTAGAAGTGAATAGCTTTACGAATATACCTTATTCAGTGTTTTACAACGTATCAAAAGAAGACGAATACCTTTTCAGAGGCAAGCGCCGCCGGCTGGTGGAGCAATTAAAATTAAAGGGCATTAGCCACGATAAAGTGCTGGCCGCCATTGAAAAAATACCACGCCATTTGTTTTTTGATGCCACCACTGCCAGACCCGCGCTGCTCGACCACGCCTACAGCGATAAGGCATTGCCAATAGGTGCGGGGCAAACCATTTCGCACCCTTACACCGTAGCCTTTCAAACCGAACAGTTGGATGTTAAACCCGGCGAAAAAGTGTTGGAAATTGGCACCGGATGTGGCTACCAAACCGCGGTATTGCTCGAAATGGGCGCAAAAGTGTTTAGTGTGGAACGACAAAAAACGCTTTACGATAAAACAAAATTATTTTTGCCCTACATCGGCTACAACGGCGCGCGCCTGGTTTACGGCGACGGTTACAAAGGTCTGGCTCAGTTTGCGCCCTTCGATAAAATAATTGTTACCGCCGGGGCTCCCTACATTCCCAACGATTTACTTTTGCAGTTAAAGGTAGGAGGCATCATGCTCATTCCACTTGGCGATGGAGAAACCCAGGAAATGGTTTGGTTAAAAAAAACAGGCGAAGCCAGCTTTGATAAAAAAACACTCGGAAATTTTAAATTTGTACCACTCTTGCAAAACAAAGCAGGACTTCAAAAAAATGTGGGTTCGTAAGCGCACATATACTAAAATGATTTAATTTGCGTTAAGGTTTTACTTACAACAAAAACAGCATGAAAATAAAAAAGATAGTTGCCTTTGTGGCGGTAGGATTAACACTTAACACGGCATTGGCGCAGGATTTAACTTCAAAAAACGGAGAATTGATTTTGCCTCAGGCCAAAAACTGGAGCATTGGTTTGGATGCCACGAAATTTATTAAAAACGTAAATTTTGATTTTACAGGCAATGCACAAGCCATTACCGGAAAATATTTTAAAGATGCAAACACAGCTCACCGTTTTGGCCTGCGCATTGGCATAAATAGCTGGAACACCAAGTCGTTTGTTGATGATCGCGCGGCTGTGCAAAGTTCGGTGGTTGCCTATCCACAGGCTTTGCAGTCAACCGAAAACAAATGGCAACGCAGCGCCACCTCTATTGGCCTTAGTTATGGCATGGAAAAACGACGTGGAACCGGCCGCTTACAGGGTATTTATGGTGCCGAAGCAGGCATTTATATATCCTCCTATTCCGATAAATTTACTTACGGCAACAAATTAAATCCACTGTCCACTTCTGCAAAAGTGGTGGTTGATTCGATTGGCGATGCCATGAGCAGCCCTGTTTTTGGAAAAGCCAACAACGTGGATGTAAATCCAAAAATACAGGGGGTTGACGGTTTTGCACGAATGACGGTGCGCAAAAGTGGGGTAGCACTATCCATTGGTACACGGGCATTTATTGGCGCCGAATATTTTGTGCTACCCAAATTAAGCGTGGGTGGCGAGTTTGGCTGGACACTCATGTTTTCGAGCACCGGGCGGAGCGAAACCACCTGGGAGAGTGCAGGCAAATCGCAAAACACTGGCACCACAAGTTCTACCACGGTTAAAACCACCATTGTGGATGGCGGACAAACCAACAGTTTTAAGCTGGATACTGACAATGCCAGCGTATTGGGTGGTGCCTCAGCATCGTTAAGAATAAATTTGTATTTCTGATTTTTTGTAACGAAGGGGTGTTTATGGGTTAACAAGGTTGAAATATTTAATTATTACTATTTAATTAAATATTATCTACATTTAGCCAAACAAAACACACACTATGAAAAAGGCGTTTTTCACTTGGGGACTAATTTTTCTATTTATTGCTCAATTCAAATCCCAGTTTGCCATTTACACCTTTACTCAAATGGCAGGCACCTATAGCCCTATTACAGGGGGTACGGTTTATGGTAGCCAAACCACCGACGACGAAGTGTTTATTAATACTGCGGCACCTTTCGGAAATGCAATAGGCACCAGTGGCACTGGTTTACCCATTGGGTTTAATTTTTTTATTAATGGCAATATTTACGATCGCATAGGCATTAGTGCCAATGGTTTTATTTTTTTAGGACAAACCACTTCCACGCCCGCCATTGTTACCCAAATATCCAATCAATTTGCCCCAATTTCTTCCACCACCATTGCCAATTCTAACCTTCAGCATAAGGTTTCGGCTTTTGGTTTAGACATTCAGTCGCAAAACAATTTTGGGGAAATACGCATGCAAACCATTGGTACCAGCCCAAACCAAACCATGGTGGTGCAGTGGACTTCCTACCGAAAATACAATAACACGGGTGATGATTATAATTTTCAGATACGATTGTGCCAAACCACCAATGTTATTGAAGTTATATATGGAACTTTTGTAAATAATGGCACCAATGGTATTGCTCAGGTTGGCTTACGTGGTTCAATGGTAAGTGATTATAGCAACCGCTATGTAAATGCCATAAATGTGTGGGCCTCATCGGCTGCAGGCACCAGCAATACAACCACGGCCAACTTCAATAGTTCGTTAATACCTTCGAGTGGGCAAATTTACCGTTGGTTGCCACCGCCGCCATGCACCACCACACCAAGTGGCAACACAACGCAAGCTTCTTTGTCTAACATTTGTCCGGGTGGGTCAAGTACCTTAAGTTTGGCAAATACGTATAGTTTATCAGGAATTACCTATAACTGGATGGCTTCCACCACTTCTTCAACCGGTCCTTTTAATAACATTTCGGGCGCCGGAGCCAATTTTTACAATGCGAGCAATATTGCCAGCAGTACCTGGTACCAGTGTGCCATCGCCTGTTCAAACGGAGGTAATACCATTTTTTCGGCACCCAAATTGGTATCCACAGCGGGTTCCATAATTAGCAATGTGCCTTATACCGAGGATTTCGAGAACATTTTGGTAAATAATCAACTGCCAAATTGTTCGTGGGCATCCACTTCGCCTACCACCATTTGTCAAACATATACTTCACCGTCCACTTTCAACAGGGTAGGGCATTCGGGCAGTAAATTTGCGTCCTTTCAAAATGGCAATTATCCAAATGGCCACAGCTTTTTTACCAATGGCATTCAACTTTATGCAGGGGTTACCTATTCTGCCAGCGTTTGGTACATTACTGATGGTTTAAATGGTTGGGCAGAGTTTTCATTACTTCGGGGTGCGGCACAATCCACCGCCAACCTTACCTCGATAGCCACTGTTACCAGCATTTACACCAACATTACCAATTTTGTTTATGCACCACTTAGCAACACCTTTACGGTACCAAACAGCGGTGTGTATTATCTTGCAGCAAAGTGCAGGTCTAACAATACAGGGCAATATTTTACGTTCGACGATATTTCGGTAACCATTCCGTGTTCTCTTAATCAGCCCAGCGTAAATATCAGCGCAAGTTCATCCACTGTGTGTTTGGGTAATACGGTAACGTTAACGGCCAGCGGAGCCAACAGCTATTCCTGGTCTTCCGGTCCTTCCAATCCGGTGTTTACGCTTTCACCTGGCACCAACGGTGTTTACAGTGTAACAGGATCCAATACGCTTACAGGTTGTGCGAGTACACAAACACAGGCTGTAACGGTTCTGCCAACACCTATACTTGGCATTCTATCGGGTAGTTTAAGTGTTTGCTCAGGCAATACGGTTTATCTGGCAGCACTTGGGGCCGATACTTATCAATGGAGCAATGGCGCCACCTCTTCTTTGGTTGTGGTGAGCCCGACGCTTAGCACCACTTATTCTGTGGTTGGTTCAAATACCAGTGGATGCAGTTCTACGGCCAGTGCTCAGATTCTGGTGTTACCAAATCCTACCGTAACCGCGGCAGTAAATCCTACTCAAATTTGTGTTGGTGAGGCCGCCACACTTAGTGCCACGGGTGCCACAAGCTACACCTGGATAGCCAATACCAATTTATTGACGGGCAATAATATACAACTTAATCCCAATGCCTCTTTTACTTATACTGTTAGCGGAAAATCTGCCAACAATTGTGTGTCTGCTCAAACGGTGGCACTTGTTGTACAGGCCTGTACAGGTTTGGTTTCCGGGGCCATCGAAAGTAATGCGATAAGGGTGTATCCTAATCCCTGCCACAAGGTGTTGATGATAGATTCAGGTAGCCAAGCCCCGATTGAAATTGAAATAAAGGATCTTTTGGGAAGGACATTAATCAGTGAAAAAAACAGTCTGGGTGTAACAATAGTTAATGTTGAAAATCTTTTACCAGGGGTTTATTTTATAAGTACGAATGGTTTTCGGGCTCAGCGTTTTGTAAAGTCTGAATAGAATTTGAAATAAAATCTTTTAACGGATTATTTAAGTACGTTTTGCCTGTTTTGATTCTTTACAGGTATTTTGAACTGCAATTTTATTGACAATACAATGCTCTCGGCTATTTTGACGAGAAAATGGAATGCTGTTACCTATAATTTGGTATTGAAAAATACAGAAAATGATAAGGTGCTTTTAATTAAGAAATAGGTAACATTTTGTTTTCTTCTCTTATCAATTTGTTTGATTTTGAATAAAAATTATTCTGGATTAAGCTTCTAAGTGGCTGATTACAAAGAATTTTGTTAAAACCGACATTTTTCTGAAAAAAAATTTAAGAAGTATAGAATTATTTAATAAATTCGTCAAAACAATCTAACACATCAATCATGAAAAAAAGTTACAAAACTATTAAAGCGTTTGTCGTTCTCCTCTCTCTTGTGGCGATGAACATGAGTGCCCAGCTATCGGGGGTTTATACGATAGATAAGACAGTTCCGGCCTCGGCCAGCAACTTTACAAGTGTAACGGCTTTTGCAACTGCCCTGAATACTTCAGGTGTTTCAGGCGCTGTTACAGTAAACGTCGTATCTAACACTGGTCCTTATGTTGAACAGGTTACTTTTAATCAGGCAGCCGGTATTTCGGCGGTAAACAACGTGGTTGTAAATGGTAATGGTAATACCCTTACATTTTCTTCCAGCAACAGCGGACAAGCCTGGACGCTTTTGTTACAAGGCGCTGATTACATGACCTTTAATGACCTTAAAGTGATTGGTACAGGTTCTTACGTTTACAACATGATGTTGGTTGGTGGTGCCAATAACAACAACTTTAACAACTGTAATTTTGAGTGCCCTGCCAACTCAACCACATCTAACCACATGAATGTATGTTTCAGTGGTGCTAACACGACTTATGCTTCAACAGGCAACTCTGGTAGTTTTAATACCTTCACCGGATGTACTATGAAATCAGGTTACTACCAGATTGTACACTATGGTTTAACAAGTTCTCCTTACAATTCAGACAACAAATTCATTACCTGTAAACTTACCGATTGGTATTACATGGCAGTTTATGCTTATTATTCAAAAAACTTAACCGTTCAGGGTTGTACAATTGATCGTGATACTCATAATAATCCAGGATTTGCTTATGGTTTATACTTGTATTATACTAACGGTACATTAATCGACAGAAACCGCATTCAAAACTTTTGGGGTGCAGGTGTTGGAACCAACAATGCTGCTTACCCAATTTATTGCTACTACAACTCAATTTCAGGAGCTGGTCCGCAACAAAACCGCATTCAAAACAACGTAATGTGTAAAATGGACAATACCAGCTACGTTTATGGTATGTATTGTTATTATATGAATGGTTTTGTAGAAAACAACACCATGGATTTTAACAGCCCTAACAACAACTACACTTCGAGCTACTATGGTTTTTATGGGTATGGTTCAGGTACGTCTTACCCACTTACCTTCAGAAACAACTGTATCACCATGAATGTTGCAGGTTCAGGACAAAGATATTGTGCCTATTGGCCAATTACTTCAGGTTTAACTTCTGACTACAACAACTTTTACAATGCCAGAGCAGTTGGAACCAACAGTACTGCCAATAACTACCTGGCCTACTACAATGGTGCCTGGAACACCATGACTCAGTTACAGGCTCAGGGCACTAACTTAAACAGTTGGTCATTAGACCCTATGTACATGAACCCAACTAATATTTCTAACCCTCAGGCTTTTTTACCAACCAATTATGCGATGGATAATAAAGGCTTAACAGTTGGTATTCCGGTTGACATCAACTCTCAAACCAGAGGTACTATTCCTGATATTGGTGCATTAGAGTTCTACAACACCCCATGTTCAGGTAACCCTGCCTCAAGCAGCGTGATTACCCCAACTGCTATTCTTTGCCCTAATACCCCATTGTCTTTAGGTTTTTCTTCAAACTACACTTTAAGTGGTTTAAGCTACCAATGGCAAACCTCCACTACTTCTTCTGTTGGTCCTTGGACTTCAGTAAGTGGTGGTACTAATCAGGTACATAGCACAACCAATGGCACTAACAACGTATGGTACAGTGCCATTATTACTTGTACCAACGGAAACCAAAGCTCTAATGCTTCTGCTGGTCAGGTATTAATCGCCGGCACAACTACCAACACTGCTCCTTACTACGAAAATTTTGAAGGTATTACCGCCAATAACAGATATCCAAACTGTTCATGGTCGTCTAACAATCTTGGTTCAACTTGCTTGACTTATATTGCTTCAAACGCCAATAACCGTGTTCCACGCAGTGGTAGCAAGTTTGCTTCTTTCTTTTATTCTCCAACCGGTGTTAACTATTTCTATAGTAATGGTGTTTATCTGAATGCAGGTGTTACTTATTCTGCTTCGGTTTGGTACACTACTGAATATTATGGATACAATACCTGGAGCGACCTTTCAATCATGTTAGGAACAAGCCAATCTACTACAGGTTTGGTTCAAATAGCTTCTTCTAATGGTACAGCTATTAGCCCTGTTTACAAATCAGTAAGCAATACTTTCACTGTAGCTTCATCAGGTTTATATTATGTTGCCATCAGAGGTACTTCTACCGGAAGTTCAGCTCAGTACTTATCATGGGATGATTTGGCTATTGAAATTCCTTGTAACCTTAATAATACAAGTGTAGCCATTAACTCAACCACCAACACTGTTTGTTTGGGTCAACCGGTAACATTAACTGCTTCAGGTGCTACCAGCTACACCTGGTCTAACGGTTCAAACGGTTCATCTATCACTTTCACTCCAAACGGAAACGTAACATTGGGTGTAAGCGGTACCAGCTCTTTAACCAGCTGTAATGCTAATGCAAGCCAAAACATTGTTGTTAATCCAACTCCATTGGTTTCAATCTTTACTCCTAACAGTGCAGTTTGTAAAGGCAGTTCAATTAACCTGACTGCTTTTGGTGCCGCATCTTATAACTGGAGCAGCGGTGGAACCGGTGCTATGGTAAGCGTGTCTCCAACTGTAGCTACTACTTACTCAGTAATTGGTATTAACTCTTACGGTTGTACTGGTAAAACATCTGTTTTAATTTCGGTAAACAACCTACCTAACCTTACCATTGCAAGTGCTAACAACCAAATGTGTGTTGGTGAATCATTGACTCTTTTAGCCAGTGGTGCTAACACTTATACCTGGTCTTCTGCTGCCA
>JADLED010000236.1 GCA_020846335.1 Bacteroidia bacterium | reverse complement strand
AGCGGAATTTTTCATCCTACCGCCATTAACATAGTTGGCAACGGAGTTGTAATTGACCCGGTGGTTTTTAAAAAAGAAATAGACGCGTTGGTTAAACTGGGTGTGGATGTAAAAACCAAATTGGTTATAAGTAAACGCGCACACCTTATTTTGCCCACGCATATTTTGCTGGATAAAGCCAGCGAGGCATCAAAGGGCGAAAAGAAAATTGGTTCAACCCAAAAGGGAATCGGGCCAACCTACATGGATAAAACAGGCCGCAACGGCTTGCGCATTGGTGATATTGAAACCAACGAATTCAGAGAAAAATACAATACACTGGTTGAAAAACACAAGCAATTGCTGTCCTTTCATAATTTTCAATACGATTTGTCTAAAGATGAACCGGCCTGGTTTGAAGCCATTGAATCTTTAAAGCAGCTTCAGTTTGTTGAAAGCGAACATTACCTGAATAACGCTTTGTTGCAGGGCAAACGTGTTTTGGCCGAAGGCGCACAAGGCAGTTTATTGGATATTGATTTTGGGTCTTATCCCTTTGTTACCAGTAGCAACACCATTTGCGCGGGTGCCTGCAACGGATTGGGCATTGCACCTAATAAAATTGGAAACGTGATAGGAATTTTTAAAGCCTATTGCACGCGAGTGGGCAGTGGGCCTTTTCCTACCGAACTTGAAAATGAAGTGGGCCAGAAAATACGCGACATTGGCAACGAATATGGCAGCACCACCGGACGCCCAAGAAGAACCGGATGGTTGGATATTCCGGCACTTAAATACGCCGTGATGGTAAATGGTGTTACTGAATTAATGATGATGAAGGCCGATGTGCTAAGTGCCTTTGAAGAGATTGAAGTGTGTACACATTACGATTACGATGGAAAATTAATTGATTATCTGCCTTATAACATTGACCCAAATTATGTGAAGCCGGTAACCATCAAAATGAAAGGCTGGAATGTTGACTTAACCAATATTGATGATAAATCTAAATTGCCTGATGCCCTGATGGACTATGTTCGCTTTATTGAAAAGAGTGTGAACACACCAATTTCCATTGTTTCAGTTGGACCAGACAGAAAACAAACCATCAGAATGTAACTGCTTATTCCAGGTGATAACGTAGCAGTTTTTTTACCAAAACTGTGTTGCCGCTTGCAAAATTTTGTTCAGAATAAATAAGGCCTGTGTTGGCGCTATATTTTTCGTGATTGTATAAGGGATAAATGGTGTTGGTGGCCGGGGCATAATGTACATTCGAAATTTTGGTAACAGCATCCAATGTACGAAAGGTTCCAGCAGGCACTGTGGTGAGAGGGTTGATGTCAGACATACTTAACTCCAGTTTAAACAAGGTGTCGTTTTTATTAAGGGTATCGTTGTGCATTACCATAAAATGGGTATTAATGACCTCGTTAAAGTTTCTTGACGAAAACAATCTTTTTCCGTAATTATCAATAATGTAACGTAATGAATCTCTCCGGTATTCTCTGGTGCCCCAATTTGACGAAACATATTTGTAATAGGCGTTTCCTCTGATTAGGGTATCCTTGCTAACGTAGCAACTGTCGAGAGCCTTGGTTTCACTTTCAACACCATTGGTAATATAATATTCTTTATAAATCCAGTAATTACCGGTTTTCAGGGCCGAGTAACTCTCGTAGACGGGTAAAGTCACTATTTCCACAGGATCTTCTTCCGGAGCGGCTTTGTTTTTTTTGCAAGCAAAGACCAAGGCAAGGCATAGGATGATGCATCCTGAACCGATGAATTTTTTCATTTTGGTTACGTTTTGAAGGTTTTATCACCAACGAAAACAAAAATTAATTATTGTGTTGGAATTTCTTTTTTGTATTCGCCCGGATTTTTTTTACGCGAATTAATCATCATAATTATACCAATGATTATAAACGGAATACTGAGTAATTGTCCCATGTTTAGAGGTAAACTGCCTTCAAATGCCGCCTGATTTTCTTTAAAAAATTCATCCACAAAACGCTCTATCCAAAGTAACACGCATAATAAACCAAACATGTAGCCCGGGCCAACCTTGTTGCGTTTGTTTTTCCAAAACCAAAACATAAATAAAAACAGGAAGAAGCAAAAAATGGCTTCGTAAAGTTGGGCAGGGTGACGTGGATTGCCATCTTCGCGCCTAAAAATAAAAGCCCAGGGCACGTCGGTTACATTGCCGATTATTTCGCTGTTAATAAGGTTGCCAATGCGAATGAACATTCCGGCCAAAGGCACTGTAACCACTAGGCGATCGAACAACCATAACCAGCTTTCTTTCGTTTTACGGCAATACAAAATCATGGCAAGAATAATACCAATGGCGCCTCCATGGCTTGCCAAACCGCCCTCGTAAACTTTTAGCATGTTGAGTGGATGCGAAAGATAGCCTTCGTTAACAAGGTTACCGGCCATGTCAAATTCGTCGAACCACGGACCATAGAACAAACAATGGCCAAAACGCGCGCCAAGCACAGTGCCAAAAATTATGTAGAGTGTAAGTGTGTCAAGATCCTTTTCAGTGCGTCCTTCGGTTTTGTAAATTTTACTCATTACAAAAAAACTGCAAAGGAAGGCAAGTGCCCACATCATGCCATACCATCTTACCGGCCAATCAATGCCGGGAATAATAAACATTTCGGGAGCCGGATTCCATTCAATATAATTTAATACCATGTGTGTAAAAGTAACGATTTTTAGTTTTTAAATCTCCTATCTATAAGTGCCGGTTTGGCTAATCTTCTAAACTTTTAACAGTTTGTTAAAACGGGGTCTGTAATTAAAATTGTAATTTCTATTTTTGGCACATGATAAATGCTGCCATATTTGCGAGCGGAGAAGGAACCAACGCTGAAAACCTGTTTAAGTATTTTGCCGACGATAAACGCATTAAAATAAAACTGGTTATTACCAATAAGGACGATGCGGGCGTGATTGCGCGTGCTGCCCGATACAACAAAAATGTACAGATTATCAGCCGACAGGCATTGCTGAATTACGCGGATAAATTTGTGGAGTTTTTAAAAGTTGAAAAAATAGATCTTATTATTCTGGCAGGTTTTTTGGTAAAAATGCCGGAGGCTTTTATTAAAGCTTTTCCTGATAAAATTATTAATATACATCCGTCATTATTACCCAAATATGGCGGAAAAGGCATGTATGGCATGCACGTGCATGAAGCGGTAATTGCCAATCGTGAAATTGAGAGCGGTATAACCATTCATTATGTAAATGAGGAGTACGATAAGGGTGCTGTGATACTGCAAGCCACATGCCCTGTGGACGGAACCGATACTCCTGAAACGTTATCAAAAAAAGTAAGGCTGCTCGAATTTGAGTATTTGCCTAAAGCCGTAGAAAAATTTTTATAAAAACTGAAATGCATTTAATTAAAAAAAGGACAGTTATTGGCTGTCCTTTTTTTTATTTTTTTTTTATCAGGTTCAACATTTATTCTTTAAGCAGTTTCACCACTTTTGTTTTGTTGTTAGAATTTATTTTGAGATAATAAACTCCTTTTGCTTCGCTGCCGAGGTCGATCACAGCGCTGTTAGAAGGCACAGTGAGTGTTTTAACCAAACGGCCAAGCGCATCGGTAACTATCAGGTTCATAGTGTTAGCATCCGCACAAAATACCGAAAATTTGCTTCCCGATGGATTTGGTGAAATGCTTACGAATTTTAATTCCGATGTAATAGTTTTCATTCCCACATCAAAGCTCACACAGGCTGTATCAACTGAGCTGCAACCCAATGCATCGGTAATTGTTACCGTATAACATCCTGCCACATCGGTAATTTCGGGTGTATTTATATTGCCCGGCACCCAATTGTAGGTGTAAGGGCCTGTGCCGCCTGAAGCCACCACCGTGATGGTACCATCGTTGCAGGAAGAACAACTCAGATTATTATGCGTGATGGTGCTGGTAGGTAAAGGATTAACTGTGACGGTAAATATTTTGTTTGTGAAACATAATGGACTGCTAAATCCGGTTACAGTAAATACAGTTGCGGTTGTAATGTTGATACTGGTACTTGCAACCGCAGAACCCGTGCTCCAACTGTAAGTGGATGCGCCAGAAGCGCTTATGTTACTTGTGGTATTGTAGCACACACTTTGTTTATTTACGGTAACATTTGGTAAAGGAACCACCACCACATTTATGGTTTTACTATCAATACAGGCACCGTTTTTTCCGGACACAGTGTACACGGAACTCGACAGCGGACCTGGTGCGATTGTAGCGGTGTTGGCACCGGTATTCCAGGTATAGCTGGAGGCGCCTGAGGCAGTAATAATTACAGGAACACCCGGACAAGTAGTACCGGCACTCACTGTAAGGAAGTTACCAGAAACTGAAAATGATTGTGTACTGTTGTTATTTATGAGGTTGGCATCGCTTCCGCCATTGGGTGAAGACACATTAACACTGTAATTATGCTGGCCCATGGTGGCTACTGTTAATTGTGGTAAGGCCACGGCTGTAGAACTGTTTGGGGCAAGGTTGCCGGTCCAGTTAAAGGTTTGTGTGTTTGCACCATTTACATTATAGGCAATAACAGCTGTGGTTAAGGTTACAGCACCATAATTTGTAAGGTTAATTACAGGTGAAAGCACGGCAGGACAATTTAGTGTTTGAGAATAAGTGGGCGAGGAAATGTAGGAGATGCCTGCATCTGCACCTATTGACGGAAGATTGCAAACTGTGGAAGTAATGAGTGATGCGCGCAAGCTGGAGTTGGTGAGAATTAATTGCGCTCTTACTTTTTGGTCTTTGGAGAACATGTACATACAGGCGTCGTTAGTATAGTCCATGTAATTCATGGTCATTTCGCCGGTGGTGTTGCCTGAGCAGGTGCCTAATTTGTAAGGGAAATTGGGACATCCAAAGTTTGCGTTTTGGGCAGATGGTGTGTCGTTGCAATAATCGGTTGCACAGGAGCCATCTCCCCAAATATGCCTCAATCCCATCCAATGACCAATTTCGTGTGTGGCAGTGCGGCCTTTGTTATATGCTCCGGAACCTGCGGTACCAATGCTCCCGAAAGCTGTATTAAGTACTACAACCCCATCGGTTGTGGTGCTGCCATAAGGTGCAGATAAGCCTGCAATACCTGATGTGCCGGGATTGGGAAAGGTGGCGTAACCCAACAATCCGTTTGAAAGGGGGGCAACCCAAATATTGAAGTATTTATTCGGGTTCCAAATACTGTTTGGTTTTACAGTAGCATCAATATAGGTTTGAGAATAAGGTGTGGAGTTCCATCCTTTGGCAATGCGGTTGATGCGGTCTATACCTGGTTCGGCAAGCACACCGCCTGTTGGATTAACCACTGCCAGACAAAAGTTAACATTAAATTTTCCCAAAAAAGGCTTAAATACTGCAGGAATCAGTGAGGTATCAGTGTTTGTGCCATTAAAATCTTTGTTCAGAATATTTATTTGGTCGACAATTTGCGCGGCGTTGAGGTTGTTGCCGGTTGTGGCATTTACTGTGTTAACAGATTCGTTGTTATGAATTACGTGTACAATTACCGGAATATTAAAAACGGATTGAACATTGGCGCTTCCGTTTTTACCAGGGTTTGAGGGTGTAAGAGTTTGAACCCAGGTTTCAAATTGCTGAGGCAGGGTGCCGGTTCCACAGGTTCTGCCGGTGGTTTGTGCCTGTTGTTGAATGGTTAAAAGTGACAAACCAAAAAGTAGTAGTTTTTTTATCATCGCGGTTGAATTAAAATAAGTCTTAAAGGAGCCCTACCAAAGTACAAAATTTTTGATAAAAAGCCATTTTTATGCGTTAAAACCCGGCAAATGCTGCCCTCAGGTAATTGATTGGTCAGTTAAATTAATTCCAGGTTTTATTCAGGCTCACGATTTTTCCATCCATCATTTCAATGGTTCTGTCGGATGCTTTGGCAAAATCGTTGTCGTGCGTTACTGCAATTATAGTTTGACCCAATTCGGAAGTGAGTTGTTTGAAAATATCGAAAACAATGCTGGTGTTTTTACTATCAAGGTTGCCAGTGGGTTCATCGCCCATAATAATTTTCGGATTATTAATCAATGCTCTGGCAATGGCTACCCTTTGTTGCTGTCCGCCAGAAAGTTTCGAAGCCGGTTTCAGGGCAATTTCTTTCAATCCCAGCATTTCAAGTTTTTGGTAAGCGTGGTGTTCAATTTCTTCGCGACTAAATTTTCCAAGGCGTAAGGCCGGAATCATCACATTTTTGAGACTACTGAATTCGGGTAACAAATAATGGAACTGAAAAACAAATCCAATTTTTTCGTTACGAATTGCTGCCAGCGCATTTTGATTAAGACCGGTTACCCTATTGTCATCTATCCAAATTTCACCATCATATTCTCTGTCCATTGTGGAAAGGAGATACAACAGTGTGGATTTACCACAGCCGGATTTTCCAACAAGTGTCAGAAATTCGCCTTTGTAGGCTTTAATGGTTATGTCATCCAGCACTCTGAATTTTTCAGGGTCGTAGAAATATTTTCCAACGTTTTTTGTTTCAAGTATTGTGTCTTCGCCCATTATTTTCTGAATATTGAAACCGGATCAACGTTTGCGGCTTTCCGGGCAGGAATGTATCCCGCAAAGAAAGTCACCAAAAAACCGAATATCAGGCCCCGAAGGTATTGTATGGGTTCAAAGCGGATTGGAAAATAGCCTATGTCTCCGCCCACATACACGTGCGAAAGTATATTTACCAACACGGTGGCGAGTGTTAAGCCCATCACCATGCCAATCACACCAATTATTAATGCCTGTTGAACAAAAATTCTAATCACATCTTCACCTCTGAATCCAATGGCCTTGAGAATAGCAATGTCGTTTATTTTATGTGAGATAGTCATGTTAAGGATGTTGTAAATACCAAAACCTGCCACCAATAAAATGGCGAAGGTAACAACGGTAATAATTATGCGGCGCATTCGTGAGGCGGCCATTAGCGTTTCGTTGGCGGCTTTCCAGTCTTCGGCCTTATAACCTGTTAGTTTAGAAAATCTGTCGGCGTAAATCACCGCGTTGTCAAAATCCTTCACATTGATGTTGATGTCGGTAATATAGCTGGTGTTTTTTTGTAATAATTGTTGCGCCAAACTGGTGTTTATGTAAGAGCGGGTTTTATCGGTGTTTGAATTATTGGTTCTGAAAAGCCCAACTACTCTCATTATTTTTAAAACATTTTTTGAAGAGGTGATGCTGATGTTGTCGCCTGTTTTTACATTCATTTTTTCGGCTATGCCAACGCCTAACAGAATGCCGTTTTGAATATTTTTTAAGTCGTCGGCGTTTCCCTCCACCACAAACGATTTGATGTTGAACATGCGGTTGGCTTCACCAATATCAATGCCGGTTGAAAGACCGCTTATTTGCGAGCGGCCATTGTTATAAAAAACATTGACGTTGGTTTGCGGTGTTACCACGGTTACATTGTCCTGATTTTTTAAGAGTTTAATAAGTTCGTCGGGATTAAGCAATACGTTGTTTTCGGGCACTATTTTAGGGTTAACAATTACGGTTTCATTTGTTCCAACTGCCGATTTTTTTAGCGGGCGACTTGTTTCATCGTCTTTAAACAAACGAATGTGAGGCACTGTTTTAAAAATGGCATCGGTAGAGGTTCTGTCAAATCCTTTGAGCATGGAGTTCATAAACACAAAAATTGCAATACCAATTGTAACACCCAGTGCTGCGATTAGCGTGAGTTTTTTTTTGGTTACCACGTAAGAAACCGAGATTTCGGAACTGATATTGTGTTTATAGTTCATTTATTACTAAGTATTCGCTTAATTATTTAGCCGGATTTACAATTACATCTGTTTCAGAAAGTCCTTCCACAATTTCCACCCAATCGCTT
>JADLED010000235.1 GCA_020846335.1 Bacteroidia bacterium | reverse complement strand
GAACCTGGCAGGATCACATGGGACTTACAAGTTGCAACTCCGTTTCTAAACTCGGTACCAAAATCTACGCTTCATACTATCAGGGCTTGGTACGATTCGACGAAGATGAAATTAATCCCGAAAAACTTACCAAAATAAATGGACTTAGCGATGTTGGAGTTAAGTTACTGAGAGTAAATGATTACAACAACAAACTTTTGGTGATATACGAAAACACCAACATTGATGTGATAGACCTCGATGGAAACATTAAAAACTACAGCGACTTTAAATTAAAATCACTCAACGGAAAAAAAACAGTAAACGAAGTTTTTTTCTACAAACAATACGCTTACCTCGCCTGTGGATTTGGTATTGTGGTTTTTGACACCGAAAAAATGGAAGTAAAAGACACCTACATTATAGGCGCCAATGCCAGTAATGTTAATGTGTTTCAGATAGCACTCAACGACTCCCTTATTTTTGCCGCCACTGAGTTGGGCATGTACACCTCCAATCACAAAACAAAAATCCTCAATAACTTCAATAACTGGAAACTGGACTCCAAACTTCCCAAAGGCCCCTACTGTGGGGTAATTAAAGTGGAAGACAAAATAATAGGTTGTTATGCCCCGTCAAAATTGGATAATTTTAAAAAAGGCAGAGACACGCTTTACATACTCAAAAACAACACCTGGTCTAAACTGCAGGGAAACAATGCCGGTGGAACGACCGTTTACCGGATGAATTCAACCTACGGTTCGCTTTATTACCTTATAGATATATTCGGCATGGTGGTTCGTGACATTAACAGCGACCCTAAGGACAATATCAACACTGTGTATTCACTTAATGGAGTTTCGCCGGTGTTTATCAACGATGCTTATTTTTATAAGGATTTTTCGGGCAATGTGGCTTATTGGATTGGCGATAATGTGTACGGACTTTACCGTAATTACATTTATTACGATGCCAGCCTGCGAGTGCCATTTAACGGCACTTTTAGTTCCAACATTGGTAAGGTGGATGTGTTTGGAGGACAGGTTGCCACTGCTCCTTCTTATGTTGACATTACCGGATACAGCCCAAGCAGGCAGGAAGGACCAAACGTTTACAAGGATCAAGAATGGTCTTATATTCCTGCTAAAGATTCTTCCGGACAAATTATGTACGACATTAACTCCGTGCTAATTGACCGCAAAGATAAATCCATACTTTGGACGGCTGCCTGGAAATACGGAATTGCCAAATTCAAAAACAACAAACTCGTTTCGGTAAAAACAACGTCCAACACACCCACCATGCCTTCTATTTTGCCCGGAGAACCCAGATGTTCGGGCCTTAGCATGGACAAAGATGGCAATTTATGGTTTGGCACCAGCAACCGAATTAACTACCTCAACGTTATTAAACGTAATGGCGAGTACATTAACTTCCGCTTTGATGCGCAACGATTTGTTAGAAAAACTTTTGTGGATAAGAACAATTATGTGTGGGCGCTTCATCAGGCCGATGGTGGCATAACTGTGTTTAAACACAATGGATTTAATACACCTTCATTAAACAACAATTACAAAGTACTCACTTCCGAAATTGGCAAAGGTAACCTCCAGGCCAACGCTGTTTCGGCAATTGCCGAAGATAAGGATGGAAAAATTTGGATAGGCACCTCAGCAGGAATAAGTGTTTTTTATAATCCAACTGCCATTTTCAGCGGCTCTGATTTTGATTCACAACCAATTAAAATTGTTCAGGATGGTAATGTGGAATTACTACTCGGGCACGAAACCGTATTATGTCTTGCAGTTGATGGCGCCAATAACAAATGGGCCGGCACCGTGGCGGGTGGCTTGTACTGCTTTAGTCCCGATGGCCAAAAACAATTGTATCATTTTACAAAAGACAACAGCCCACTCTACTCCGATTTGATTCTTGATTTAAATTATGACGAAACTACCGGCGATATTTTTATTGCCACCGACATGGGCCTGCAGTCTTTTAGAAGCACAATTTTGGCAGGCAGCGAGCAATACAACGATGTGGTGGCATTTCCTAATCCGGTTAAACCCGGCTATCAGGGCACTGTGTTGGTTAAAGGCCTTTTAGACAATTCCATTGTAAAAATAACCGACGAAAGTGGTAACATGGTTTGGGAAACCAAATCCACGGGAGGGCAGATAGAATGGCCAATTACCACCTTTGCGGGCATTAGAGTTACTTCAGGAGTTTATGTGGTTTATGCTTCTACCACCGGTGGCGAATTAAAAGCACATACAAAAATTCTGGTGGTTAATTAATGCGTGTTTCCGATCAGGCCATAGTGCTTCAATCCATCCGGCGTGGCGATAATAAATTTATTCTAAAACTTTTTACACGGCAGCATGGCCTGGTAACAGTTGCAGCTACTGTTGGCAAATCGCACAGCTCTAAAATTAAATCCAGCCATGTGTTGCCACTTAGTTTTATTGAAGCCCAGTTTATTCTCAAACAAAATAAAGAAATTCAGTTACTCACCGAAACTGCCGGCTACCACAACAACAGCGGTATTTCAGAATCGCTGGACAAACTTAGTATTGCACAATTTTTAAATGAAATATTAATTAAATGCCTAAAAGAACAACATCACAATCCGCATTTGTTTGAATTTATTGAAACCTGTCTCAAATTTTTAAACGATAGTGAGCAGGATTTTATTAATCTTCACCTTTATTTTTTAACTGAGCTTACCCGCTACCTTGGATTTGAACCTCAGAATAATTACAGTTCTCAGCATTGTTACTTCGATTGCCGAAACGGAAGCTTCACCTCCTTGAGTCTTGCATTTCCATTAGGCCTCAACCATGCCGAGTCGTTATTATTCTCTGAATTTCTTAAGGTAAACAGTTTACGGAGCAGCTTCTCTAACGAACAACGCCGCAATTTACTCTAAATACTGCTTGCCTATTACCGCCTTCACATTCCGGGCTTTAACGATATAAAAAGTCTGGACGTTTTAAAAGAAGTGTTTGCCACATAAAAAAAGAACCGCTAATCAGGCGGCTCTTTCATCATCAAAACGGTAAAAGTTTATTTGCTGATAACAATCTTTTTAGTGTGCGTTTTACCGCCAACACTAAGTTCAACAAAATATACACCAGCCGGACTTTCTCTCAAATCCAACTGCTTTTCCTGCATCCCGTTTGATGCTACACATACTTCCTCATAAATATTTTGTCCTAAAAGGTTACGAACACTTATTTTAAACTCCACCGCGCTTGTATTAATCGTTAACATAAACCAACCGTTATTAGGATTTGGCACAATTTTATAATCCCTGTTCTCGGTAATAGAATTTTCAATCCCGGTAATTTCAAAAATGCCTGCGGGCTTAATTACATTTATATTCACCACATTATTTGCAGTTTTGTAAACCGAATACGTTGAACAGGTGGAAGACGTTGCCCCACAAGACACTGTAACCGTTAAACAAATATTGTAATTGCCCGAAGTGGAATATTGATGCGATGTGTAGAGTGAGTTAGAACTTGTGTTATCGCCCCACGACCAACTCGCATTAACAACGTTCCACGGATACGAAGGCAAGGCATTCCAGTATTGTGGAGTGCTTGTTGGTGTTAAACTAAACCCTGAATTGGCTATGCAACTAAGTCCTGTCACATTTATTGCCAAAAAAGTAGTATCCATACAGGTGGCCGAATTCACGGCAATAAGACTGGCGTAATGCGTGCCCGCGTTTATATAAGTATGAATCGGGTTAAAACTTGTTGAGGTAAATCCATCACCAAAATCCCAGGTGTAAGAGGTGGAAGAAAGTGTTCCGGTAGAATGATTGGTAAAGTTGGTAAAGCCGGAATTGCCCAGTGTGTGCGTAAAAGATGCGCCAAGGCCACAGGCACCTATGTTCGTAATTGAAAGCGTTTTGGTAATGCTACTGAAACAGGACAAACTATTAATAGTATCGTTAAGTGTTACGGTATAAATACCATTTGCAAGGTAATTAACAACGGGATTGGCTATGGTAAAATTGCCCACTGGTGGAATATTCCAATTATGTTTAATGGTAGCCGTTGGGTTAGGTACGGTAGAGGTGGCACTGAAAGTTACAAGGCCATTAAAGCCTAATGAAAACGTAAAATTGGATGTGAGGCTGCAATTAGTTGTAACTTGCACCTGCAATGTTTTGGTACTGAAGCAGGATGGAGAAAAATTCATGGCAGACAAAGTAACCGTATACAAACCATTGGCCGTGTAAGAATGTGCCGGCGACACCAAAAAACTCTGGGGCGATCCGTCCCCAAAATTCCAGGTGTAGGTAGTAGCACCCAAAGTTCCTGTAGATATATTATTAAACAGATAGCTTCCATTCATGCCTTGCAGGGCTGTAAAGGAAGCAGAAATGGCGCAAACATTGTTCACATTAATGGTTTGAACAGCATTGGCCACGCAATTCGCGGAATTGTTGGCAACCGCCAGATTAATTGTGTAAATGCCATTGGCCGTATAACTGATTAAAGCACTCTGCACATTGGTGGATGAACTTGGCACTCCAAAATTCCATGTGTAGGAATTGGTGCTTAAAGGTAAAGCATTGGTGGCGGCCGAAAAACTAACATTACCAAGAGGAAGCAGGGTGAAATTAATACCAGCTGTAAACGTACACACCGAAGTAACATTCACAGCCAAGGTGTTTGAACCGCTACAGGTTGGGGTTACATTATTGTTAGCCGTTAAGGTAACCACATAAACCCCGTTGGCCGTATAATTATACGATGGCGCAAAGGAATTACTGGGTAAAGAAGGTGTGCCAAAATTCCAGGTATAGGTGGTACCGGAAACCGTTCCCGTAGTGGTATTAATAAAATTGATAAGCCCGTTAGAACCCTGTATGTAAGTGGCAGAAGGTGCAATGGGGCAAATGTTATTTACAACAATGGTTTGAATAGCAGAAGCCACACAACCCGTTGAACTGTTGGTTACAGAAAGACTGATCGTGTAGATGCCATTTGCCGTGTAACTCACCGTTGTGCTTTGCGCATTGGTTGAGGCACTTGGCGCACCAAAATTCCAGGTATAGGTGTTGCTGGTTAAGGTGGATGCATTGGTGGTGGCCGAAAAACTAACATTGCCTGACGGAAGCATCGAGAAATTGATTCCTGCTGTGAGCGTGCACACCGAAGTAACATTCACAAGTAAGGTATTTGAACCGCTGCAGGATGGGGTAACATTGTTATTAGCCGTTAAAGTAACCACATAAGCCCCATTGGCCGTATAATTATACGATGGTGCAAAGGAATTACTTGGTAGCGAAGGTGTGCCAAAATTCCAGATATAAGTGGTGCCCGATACCGTTCCTGTGGTGTTATTAATAAAACTGATAAGCCCGTTGAAGCCCTGCGTGTAGGTGGCAGTAGGTGCAATTGCACATGCATTCGAAACAGTAAAAGTAATCGGAATTGGAACATTCACGCATGAACTTGACTGGTTAACCGTAAGTGTCACGGTATAAACACCATTGTTGGTAAACGTAACAGATGTTGAAATTCCTGCTGCACCCACTGCAGTGTAAGTAAAAGGAAACACCGGAAAACTCCAGAAATACTGCGCCGTGAGCGAATTGGTTAAATTAGTAGTAACACTGGTAAATGTAACCTGACCGTTGGGACCAGCAGAATAAATAAAATTGGGAAAGCACTGACTTTTACCATTCAATGAAAAAATCAATAGCACCATGATACTCAGCGCCTTTATATAAGAAGTTGTTTTTTTCATTGTTCGAATTTTACTTTTTAAACTCTATCGTCATCACTCAATGTGTTGCAAACTTTAAAAAAGGAACCGCGTTGCCACGGTTCCTCCAACAATCTAATCGACTATTTACTTACAACAATTTTTTTAGAAACAATTTTTGTTCCATCAATTACTTCTACAAAATAAACACCGGCTTCGGCTTTGCTCAAATCCACTTGTTTATCCATTTTGCCATTTGCAGCTTCGTTCACGCCTTCATATACTTTTTGTCCCATTACATTGTAAACGGTCACCTTTGTTTTTTCGTTACTCACATTCATTTTAAGAGTAAATAACCCGGTGCCCGGATTTGGGTAAACACTTAGTATATTGTTTTCGATTTCAATATTCTTAATTCCCAGCGATCCTTCTTCGATCACATTTACCTGAATCATATCGCTGCTGTTTTCTGATGAGCCACGGTAAACAAAATACGATGTGCAGAAAGTAGAACTTGCGCCACAGGTTAAGGTAACACTTAAACAAATGGTATAAGTGGCCGACACTGAATACAAGTGTGAAGTGTAAAGGGTATTACTGGTGTTGCCATCACCCCAGCTCCATAAAACAGATGCAATGTTGGCGGTATTTGAAGGAATCGCATTCCAGAATTTAGGTGTGCTGGTTGGCAACAAAGTAAATGTTGTGTTAGAAACACAGGTACTTGTGGTAACTGTAATTACCTGCGACACCGTGCTGCTGCAAGCCGGAAAAACCGAGAAATTACTGGCAGTTAAAACCACTGTGTAAGTTCCGTTAAGGTAAGAGCGAGTTGGATTAACACTTGTTGAAGTTCCTGCATTACCAAAATTCCACGAATAAATGGTGTTTGTGCCGGTGCCGGTGGTGGTATTATTAAATGATACCAAACCGTTTGCGCCAACAGTATATGTAAAACCAGCAGCCAGAGTACAATACGAACTTACCACAATGTTTAATGTTTTGGTTGAAACACAGGCCGGTGTAAAATTATTATTAGCCGTTAAAGTGGCCACATAGGTGCCGTTAGCCGAGTAAGTGTGTGCCGGTGAAGCGGTAGTTCCGGCAGTGCTGTTATCGCCAAAGTTCCAGCTGTAGCTAACGCCACTCACTGTTCCGGTAGAAGTGTTGTTAAAGTTGATTAAACCATTAGCGCCCTGCGAGTAAGAAAAATTTGCAGTGATGTTGCACAAAGGCACATTGGTAATAGTTAATACAGCCGAGGCTGTTGAAGAACATGAAGCCGTTGCCGCACTTAAAATAACGGTATAGGTTCCGTTGGCTGCATAAGCAATTGAAGGATTAAGCGCATTGGAAGTGGAAGAGTTGCCAAAATTCCAGGTGTAGCTTACACTCACCGAAGGCGTGGTGGTATTAAAAAAAGAAACAGCACCATTACTGCCTAAACTGTAAGTAAAGTTAGCGGCCAGCGTGCAGTAGGAATTTACAACAATGGCCAGTGTTTTAGTACCGGCGCAGGTTACCGAAAGGTTGTTGTTGGCAGTTAAAGTAGCAATATAAGTTCCATTGGCCGAGTAAGTATGAACCGGCGATGTGGCAGTACTTGGTGTAGTATTGTCCCCAAAATTCCAGTTGTAGGTTACGCCGCTTACAGTGCCCGTTGAGGTGTTATTAAAATTAACCAGGCCATTGCTTCCCTGCGAAGTGGTGAAGTTGGCATTAATATTACAGGTACTTGTGGTAGCATTGGTTATTGTAATTGTTTGCTGTGTTTGAGTAGAACAACTCGGCGCAGTTTGAATGATAAACAAGGTAACCACATAAGTACCATTGGCGGTATAGGTATAGTTTGGATATTTTCCTGCATTGCCTGTAGCACTAAAAGTTGGAATCGAACTTCCGAAAGTCCAGTAATAAGTTACAGGGGAAACGCTACTTGCCTGTGCGGCCGCTGTAAATGTAACATTACCATTGCTGTTTAAGGCATAGGTAAAATTTGCCGAACACTGTGCTTTGTATTTTCCAGCCGTTAACAGCACTAAAAAAAAGGAAAGTACTTTGATTGTTTTTGTAAATTTTATTTTCATTTTTTGCTTTTTATTTGCCTACTCTGTTTTGGATTTTCGGCATTCTCCATCTTTGTTATTTTACTTTAGTTATAAGAGACACATAAAACGGCTTCCGCATTACTGATTCGGACTGATTTAGTGCCGTTGTAAACCGTACAATTAAATTTCAGTTTTATTTTTTTGGTAGGTGCGTTGTTTTCGTTTGGCTCATAATCCTCCACCGAAACAATTTGAAAATAAGAACCAAAAGGTTGAGACGAAATATCTGAGGTATAAACCATACCAGAGGCGTCGGTCCAGGTAACTAAGATTTGAGATAAAACGCTACTCAGGTTATCTGTCAAGGTTTTTACAGCCACCACCGAATAATTGGCAGCGCAC
The DNA here is from genome assembly GCA_020846335.1 of Bacteroidia bacterium. Classification (GTDB taxonomy): domain Bacteria; phylum Bacteroidota; class Bacteroidia; order B-17B0; family Aurantibacillaceae; genus Aurantibacillus. The sequence continues at coordinate 12,070 of JADLED010000235.1, read as the reverse complement.
GAAGAATTATCCAATTGTGTTACCACGTTGTATTCGGCATAAGAAGTATCCTTTTTTGCATCAATAACCCTTAATGAAACCGGATAGGCGCCATTGTATTTGTATTGGTGATTTACTGTGTCTTGATTTGTATTGATACTGGTACCATCGCCAAAACTCCATAAATAGTTATAAGGCGCAGTACCATTCACAACATTGCGGTAAAGTTTAACACTGCTACCGGTGGTACTTTTAAAAACAATGTTACTAAAGGCAGGTTTGTCGGGATAACCCACCCTTACCCGGTTGCAGATAGTGCTTTTGCAGCCATAATAATCCGAAATAGTTAAACACACATTGTAAATGCCACTTTTTGTGTAAACGTGTTTTGGATGCGCAATTGTCGAAGTTGTTCCATCACCAAAATTCCATTCGTAGGATTTGGCACCTTTATTAAATGTACAGAAAAACTCCACTTCCTGAGGAGGCATTTTAAATTCATAATTACGTGAAGTCAGGGCTGCATTCACATCCACCGGCTTACCGGGATTGGTTTTTTTTGTATTATTAATCTGAATTTTGAGTGTGTTTGGGCAAACACTTAAACAACCATTTAATTTTAAATCGGCATTAAACACGCACACACAATCTGCACCCAAAGTATGTGAAGAGTACATGCGGTAATTATCCACCCCGGCTTTCAGACTGTAAGGTACATTGTCCACATCTGCCTTAAAATAAAACACCGGCTCATTGAGTAAAACCGCCTCTTCAGGGTATTTCTTTTTAGTACAGGAAAATCCCAGCACCAAAAGCAACAGCGTTATGTTCAGCAGCTTCATTTTTCCTATTTGCTAAAAAAATTATACATCAAGGTCACTTTAATTCCTGAGTTACGTTCTTTTACATTCGATTTAAAAAAGGCATTGTCCTTCACATCATCCAAACCTAAATAAAGTTCGGTATTAATCCAGAATTTTTCAGCCATGTGGCGACGGTAAAAAATGGCCAATTGTTTGTCCAACGTTTTTATGCCCTCGGTGTAACCCAAACTACGGGTAACTTTATAATCAGTGGTATTATTAATTCCCACGTGATAGGTTTCTACTTTGGAATTAACATTAATCAAGTAGGCAAGGTTGTAGCCTATTCCAACCAAATTGTCTTTATTAATGGTATAAGACAATTTAAGAGGCAGCACAGCGTAATACATTTTTTGTGGTGTAATCACGGTTACATCGCTCTCTTCGGTGTATTTGTAGCTGATAACTTTCGACACCTTGGTGCTGTATTCCATTTGAGATACCTGATTGTATTGGGCACCCAAACCAACAGTAAGTTTATTTGTAAGTGCATGACTTATGTGAACACCCACTACCGGATTAAATCCATTGCCATCACGAATGCCCGGATTCTTCCAGCCAAAGGCATAGGAAAGACCTCCTTCGGCAAAGAACCACCACCTTGGATTACTGAGCGTTGGTGTATTTATGGCCTGAGCGTTTGCCGAGTCTGGTTTTGCAGGTGCAACCGTAGATGCAGGCACCGCAGTTAATGTAACAACTTCTTCGGCCGGCAAAGGCAAAGGTGGCGGGCTTTGCACTGCAGGCACCTGAGCTACTTCCGTTGAGTTTGTAGCAACCGGATTTACTGAAGCTGTATTACTTGTGGCAAAAGTATTTTCAGGAACCGAAGTACCTGATGTTTCGGCTACATTCGTTGCAGGGCTAGTTTGTTTTTCTTTTCCATTACCTGATTTAACAGGCAGTACAGAGCTTGGATTAGTCTTTTCTTTTATGATTGGAGCTGTTGCTTGCACAACCTGCGGCAGCACTTTTTGAATAATTGTTTTTACCGGAACCGTGTTATTAGGTGTTTTAACCGTTTGCGATTGCTGTTGTTTGATGGCAGGTTCATTAGTACCCACAATGTTTGGCACATCTGTCGGTTTTGTGGGTTGAGGTTGTTTGTCCTCTTTTGCAGGAGGATTGTTTGCCGGAGCCGGTGGATTGGCAATTTCAGGAGCCTTGTTGGCAGTTACTTCCGAAGGATTGTTATCCTGTGAAATGGCAGGTGCGGGTGCTTGCTCAGAGGTGTTGGTTTGAGAAACAAGTGATGGCGTTGTGTTTGTATTGCCGGAATAAAAATAAAAAGCAAAACCGCCTGCAATAAACAACAATGCCGGAAAAAGAATAAAAAACGCCCTTCTTCGCTTTTGTTTGCGGGCATTGTCGATGTAAGCACTGGCAGAGTTCCAGGCAGCTTCGTCAAAAGGAAATTCCTTTGATGACAAAATATCGTTGAGCGATTGCTTTATTTCTTCTTCTTTATTCATTTACTGCACTTTGTATTGGTACAACAATTTCATTCAGCATTTCTTTTAATTTTTCGCGTGCCCAGTTTAAATGCCATTTGGATGTGCCTTCGCTGATATTGAGCATTTCGGCAATCTCGCGGTGTTTATAACCATCAATAAAATAAAGGTTAAACACCTGTTGGCTGGCCGGCGGCAGTTGGGCTATAAACTGATACAACCTGTCTGCATCCAACCTTGGCAAAGCTTCGTTAATTTCTGAATGTTTTTCTGTCTCAATATAATCATCTACATAGTGTACGTTTTGATAATGTATTTTTTCCTTTTTGTACTCATTTATCAAAGTGTTTATCATCACTCTGCGTGCCCATGGCTTAAAAGGAATTTCAGGATTATACTTTTTTAAATTGGTAAGGATTTTATAAAAACCAATATTTAGTATCTCCTTCGCTTTTTCTTCATTTCGGGTGTACCTCAAACAAATACTAATCAGGTAACTGTAAGTTGCTTTAAATAGTTCGTACTCAGCCCTCCGCTCTCCTTTAATGCACAACTCTATCAGTTTTTGCTGAATATCCATATAAGCCGGTTCTCCATACCCACCATACAAATGGGCTGGCCGTTTGGTTGGGTTAATACTCTTTAAATGTGCTATTTTGCTAACACTCAACCAAATATACTAAATATCCAGCTCTAGTAGAGCTATTCCTGTCTGAAATAGCTAATACAAACCCAGTTGTAGTTTGGTTGGGTGCTTTGTAATTTTTTAATGATTGTTAAACGGTTTCAAGCATAAATTTTCGTAGCATATTAATGGCTGCATTGGCCGTCATTACTATGTTCCGGCTACGATTATCGCCGAATAAAAATTTACCGGTAATTACCTTTTCTTTACCGGCCACGGCCACCCAAACCGTTCCAACCGGTTTTTCGGGTGTTCCTCCACCCGGTCCTGCTATTCCCGAAATGGAAATGGCATAATCGCTGTTAAATTTTAGCCGTACATTTTTTGCCAGTTGCTCCACGCATTCCTCGCTCACGGCGCCTACAGTTTCAAAAAGTTGTTTGTCAACACCCAATAAGGTATGTTTGGTTATGTTGGCATAAGGCACAATGCCCCCTTTAAAAATTTCGGAAGCTCCTGCAATGGCCGTGAATAAAGACGATACGTAACCTCCCGTGCAACTCTCGGCCACACTAAGGCTTTGCCCCCGCTCCCGCAACAAATCGCTCACTACCTTTTCAATTGTAGGAGGTTCTTCGCCATAATTTTCGTAAGCAAAAATGTATTTTTTTATTTGTGCTTCCAGTTTTTCAATTTCACCGTCCACGTTATTTTTCAACACCTGCATATCGGGCCCAAAAGTGGATAAACGAAGCCGAACCAGCCCCGGTTGAGGGAGGTAGGCCAGTTTAATGTTTTTATGAATCAGCGCATCTTCCCATGTTTCGAGCATTTCGGCAAGGGTGCTCTCGCCTATGCCCTGGGTTAAAACCGTGCGGTGATATATTTTTGGCAAGTTGTTTTCATTCACAATTTTTGGAAGGATGCTTTCCGTCATCATGGCTTTCATTTCGTATGGCACACCCGGCATGCTGATAAATACCGTGTTGTTTTTTTTCATCCACATGCCCGGTGCAGTTCCATCGGGATTGCGAATCACAAAACAACCCTGAGGCACCAAAGCCTGATTGCGATTGAGCTCTGTTAACGGCCGCTTACGTTTCGAAAAAAACAAGGACACGTCTTCCAATACCCGTTCATCCATTTGAAGTGGTGCATTAAAATAAGCCGAAAAAGTTTTTTTGGTAATATCGTCTTTAGTGGGCCCTAATCCCCCAGTTATAAATACAAAATCTGCACGGGTCATGGCATCGTCAAAAGCCCTTACAATGGCCGAATCATCGTCCGACACGCTGGCCATGTGAACCACTTTAATGCCAATTTGATTAAGTTGTTGCGCCATCCAAACGCTGTTGGTATTGGTAATCTGCCCTATTAATATCTCATCACCAATGGTTAAAATTTCCGCTCTCATAGTCACTTAAAATTTACAGCACTGAATTTAAGAATAAGTTTATTTTTAGCCGAAGCCACTAATAAATAGTTATGAAATAATCGCTGCGCCTTAATTGGATTTAAGGAGTAACTGCAAATAATTGCAAAACATTGTGTTAAAACATATTTTAGCTTTACTAATTGAAGGTAAATGCCTTAATTTGACAAATATTTGAAACAGTTCAGTTATGAAAAAAATTCTTCTTGTTCTCTTTATTGCGGCCACCCAATTATTACCCGCACAAATTTTTAAAGGCATTATAAACAAAGACAGTTTGGCCAAAAAAGTAAAAACTATTACCAACGTAATCACGCCTGGCAAATTAACCAACGAGGAAGTTATTAAAGGTTTAAAAGAAGCACTTTCAGTAGGCACCAATAGCTCTACACAATTGGCTTCTAAACTTGATGGTTTTTATAAGAACAAAGACATTTTTATTCCCTGGCCTCAGGAAGCAAAAGACATGAAAGCTAAACTGGTTAAAATGGGCTTCACGAAAAAAGTGGATGAATTTGAAATGAGTTTGAACCGTGCCGCCGAAGAAGCTGCCCTTAAAGCCGCGCCGGTTTTTTTAAATGCCATTACCAATATGAGTTTACAGGATGGTTTTGCCATTTTGAAAGGCACCGATACTGCCGGTACCAATTACCTGCGTAAAAGCACCTATGCGTCCTTACGATCGCAATTTTCGCCGATTGTAAAAGATGCTATTGCCAAAGTAAATGTTACGGCTTTATGGAATCCATTGGTTACTACCTACAATAAAATTCCGTTGGTAAAAAAACAAAATCCCGATTTGGAAGCTTATGTTACCGACAAAACCATTAATGGCCTGATGTTGTTAATTTCTAAAGAAGAGATAAACATACGCAACAATGCCTCTGCAAGGGTCAGCGATTTACTTAAAAAAGTATTTGCTAAATAGTCCTTGTTTAGGGTGCTTTCAAAACCCATCGCTAAAGGAAACTATTGAAAAAAGGCAGTTAATTTTCTGCGCCATATTTAAAATAGTATACTAAATTACTGGGAAATTACAGGTTTTAAAATCAACAGGAGTACGCGAAATATCTGCGCCATGGGATTGTAGCGGAAATGCTGTGCAGGACTTTGCGTTATGTTTGTTGGCTGAGGAGGCGACCAGCGGAAGCCACCGCAAGCCTACTAACATAGCAAAGGACAAACAGCATTGCAGCGAAAGCCCGGTGGCAATGAGCGAGGCCTCTTTTTCTCGCTCATTGGCAGGCGCCAAAATGGCTTTATTAAGAAAAGACTAAATAAATTTTATTCGCCCTTTGCCTCAAGCGCCCGCGACAGTTTTATGAATTCACCCAATGTAAGGCGATTATTTTTAATGTGGATTAAACCGTAATCGTCCAACCGTACTATGCTAAAATCAGTTTGCTCCTGCACCAATTTATCAAAATTATAACTGGAAGAAAGAAATACAAAATCTGTAATCACCCTGTTTTTATTGCCTTCTCGCACCCAATAACGTCGCTCTGAATTACTCTCCTCGGTTTCAGGAAAATCCTTGTAAACAGCGGGTCCACCGTAATCGAGAAAGGTGTTGAGCCAAAACCCATTGGATATTAGAAAAAACCCGGCGTTGTTTTTACGGCACGCCTCTTTGTAAAAATCCATGGCATTTATGGCAGACTTTAATGGCACCAAATGCACGCCGTTCCATAAACTTTCCTGCGTGTGTAATGCCACATTTTGTTTAAACCTGAAAAGCTTATAGGAACCAAAAACAGAACTTACTACAAAAACAAAAAGTATAAAGTATTTATTTTTTATTGAAACCAAAATCAGCAAAAGGCCCATTAGCAAAGGAATACTTACATACAAACGGCTATATGAATACCAGGGCCAAAATGTGCCGTCGACTGATTTTTCCGATAACAAGGTTACTATGAGAACGCCTATAAACAACAAAAAGGAATAAAAGCCGTTGCGGTTTTTAGTAAACAAAAAGTAACCAAGAAATAGAAATGCCAAAAGCAGAAAAATGGCATTCTGTTCCATAAAAAAGCCCACGTGTGCAAATGCCCGATTGGGATGAAACAAATTTTCTTTGAGATAAGTCATCGAAAAATCGTGATGAAAACTGTAAATCACATAGGATGGATGCTGTTTATAAAAATCATCGAACAAAAAATAAAACGGAACAAAGAGCAATAGTGCTACAAAACCAATAAGGTAAAACGTTTTGTTTTTGTAATTGTTTAAAAACAAATAGCCAGCAAACGGAACACTTAATAAAAGAGAGTTGGCACTCACAAAATAGCCCAGCACCACCATGAATAAATTCAGCGCCATAAACCGGACGTGTTGTGGGTTTAAAAAACTCAAAACAAAAAAGCTTCCAAAAAAAACATTGGTTACAAAGCCACGTGGCAAACTGGTTAAAATATCGTAAGACGAAGGCAAACATAACAAAATTGCCAGCACCATGAGCGAATGTACTTTGTGCCTTTTCACAAACAAATAAACCGTGGTAAACAAAAACGGAAACAAAAATATAAAATGCGTGGCTATAGGCAGGGCGTGGTAAACCGGTAAGCCGCACCAAATAAGAGGTACAGCAAACAAAGGTTCCATAAAGGTGTTGTAGTTTTGTCCGTAAAAACGCGGTTCCATAAAAATTCCCTTTGAATAATCTATGGCGCCGGCCCACATAAAGGGTTGATCAGAATCAATAAAATCTGTGTTAATATTAGTGAAGAGCAACAGGCGATTATAAAGTATCAATCCTAAAAAAAGGTAAAAGAAAAACCCAAACCATTTTTCCCATTTTTCAGAATTAATATCGTTGAATGCTTCCAAATTATTCAAACTCTAAGCCCACTTTTCAAGACTGGCTCCGGGCGCAAAAAACCGTTCAATGCTTTTTTTGGTTTCGGGATTTATTTTTAATTCAGGGGCATGGTGCGGTTTTTTACGGGCGTCAATAATCATGGGTCCTTTGCAGCCCCAGTGTTTATTTACCATAGCTTCGGCCACACCGTATATATCATGGCTGGGATTGCTACGAGTGTACGTTATCCAAACATAATCGTTCAATCGTTGAAGGCCATGTGAAAATTCGAAATCGTTGTAAATCACTACTTGAACAATTCCTTTTAATTCATCCAAATTGTTTTTTAGCCACACGGCCAGATTGTGAATTTCGTTTTGAGCGTTTACATAAGTGGTAAAATCGTTTAATTTCAGAGCCAACACCCCGGGTAGCAAAAGTTCAGCCCCTTCGGCATATTCAGATTGTTTTATCACCAAAGGCAATTCTGTATTAAGCTCTCTTACTTTTTCGCCACAGGCAGCCACCACAAGCTTACTTCCCTCGTTGAGGCCATCGCCACTGTAATCCAGTGTATCTATGGTAGTGCGGGTATAAAAATGCAAATCTCTTTCCAAATCTATTCGTTCAAAAACATATTCAAAAAAAGCTTCGGTATCGTGACAATTGAATCCCGGTTCATCAGAGGCAGCAATAAACAAATATTTGGCAAGACTTAACTGACCTGTTCCCAAAATGCGGTTGGCCTGAGTGAGTAATTCAGCCGGACGTTTGCTTTTTAAATAGGGTGTGTAGCGTTCACTTCCCACTGCCAACAAAAGCGGATGTACCCCGGCGGCATCCACTGCATGCACCTCTTTAACGCCAGGTATTTCGTTAGGAATTGCGCTACCACTTAATTCGTGAATCAACGCGCCAAAAGCAGTATCTTCCTGAGGTGGCCGCCCAACCACCGTAAACGGCCAAATGGCATTGGGCTTGGCATACACTTTCTGTATCCGCATCATAGGAAAGTCGTGCGTTAAACTGTAATATCCCAAATGATCGCCGAAAGGCCCCTCGGGTTTATTTTCGTTGGGATACACGTCGCCTGTTATGACAAAATCAGCATCTAAAGAAACACAATAGCCATCCACATAGTCGTATCTGAATCTTCTGCCACCCAAAGCCCCGGCAAAAGTTAGTTCACTTATTCCTTCAGGCAATGGCATTACCGCGGCAAGAGAATGTGCCGGTGGACCGCCTACAAATACACTTACTTTTAAGGGTTGATTTTTTTTATTGCTTTTGGTTTGATGCACACCAATACCACGGTGCAACTGGTAATGCAAGCCAATTTCTTTATCCGTTACATAATTGTTGCCATTCAATTGTATGCGGTACATGCCCAGGTTGGAAGCCATTACTCCGGGTTTATCAGCGTCTTCGGAATACACCTGAGGAAGCGTAACAAAAGCACCGCCATCCATGGGCCAATGCCTAATTAAGGGTAAATCGGAAATATTAATTTCCTTAAATCCGGCTGAGGCAAAGGATGTTTTTTTGGGGAGTGCTTTAAGCGCTGCAAGTCCTGTTGAGAGATAATTCCAGGGTTTTTTTACAGCGGCCATTGGGTTGTTACGTAATTGCACCAGGTCCTGCATTTTGGTGAAAGTTTGCCTGAACATAAATTTACTGCGTTCAACCGTACCAAATAAATTGCTCACTGCCTGAAATTTACTGCCCTTTACGTTTTCGAATAAAACCGCGGGGCCATGTTTTTCGAAAAGTTTTAAGTGAATGGCCGCCATTTCCAGTTCAGGGTCAACCTCTTCATTTATACGAACAAGGTGCCCGTTTTTTTCAAGGTCGATTAGGCACTCGCTTAAATTTTTATACTTCATACCATTGGTTTTATCTCCGTAACTTTAGCTTTCATCTCTTAAATTAACGAATATAATTTTGTTTTTTGGAAACGTTTGTAAAACTGCGGTGTTTGTGTGTTAAATCGCCAACCAAAGGCCAAACCACCTGAAATGGCCTGACTATGCAGGTTAAAAGCCACATTGTTATAAAAAGCAAAATCGGTTAGGCTGTAGGAAATAAAATAACAGCGTTTTAAATTAAAACCAATGGAGGTTCTGAAATCTGTAGAAAAGGAAATGTAGGAAAGTAATTTACTGTTATCGGCATAGGAATAAGTGCGCCATTGTTGCTCGGGCCCAGTGGTTAGCATCATGTTTATGAAAAAACCTTTAAAAATAACAAGTGTAAATGCTCCACCCACATGTGCCGAAAAACCGAGCACTTTAAATCCTTTTAATGTGCCGTAATCGCCATATAACGTGCGTACCTGATAGGGCAAAAATGCACTGTCTGCCCGCAACGAATTAAAGTTAATGTTGCCGCCAAATATCCAGGTGGCAGCCGACCTTATTTGACGGTAGTTTCCCGCATAGGCACCCCTGAAAGCATATTTTTTGTGATTGGTAAAAAATAACAACTTGCTCTTGAGAAGAACATTTGTAAGGTCGGGCTGACGGTAATATGAATAAGTACGCTTAAATGATGTGTCGTAGCTCGACGTGTTAGCGTCGTAAAACCCTTTAAAGTAGCGGAACGAATTTTCGACGTACCATTTATTATCACCGTAATTAAAATTAAAACTAAAGGCTCTTGTATTCCCACGGGTACCATCGCTTTCCTGCAATTTGCTCTTAAGAAAAATATCGATGCTCAGTTTGTCAAAATAAATTTCAACTCCAGTTATCAGTTTGGATTGTGCGTTGTAATTGGTGTGAATACGTCCTGTGGTATCTTGCACACCCTTACATTCAATCTGATTTACAAAATTGACATAAGACTGAAAAACACCAACAATTAAATTACTGTGAAATTTCTGATACTTCAGGGTGTCCCAGCGGTTTTCGGCCGTTTGCGCAAATGAGTGAAGGACCGGTACCAGTAATAAAAAAATAAATCTCATTTTTTCTTTAGCTTTGTGAAGGTATAAATTTTTAAAAGATGTTCTATTATTTACAGACAGCCGAAGGAATAAAAAAAATTATTCCCAATGTGGAACAGGTGAAAGAAAAAATTGTACAGAAAGAACAAGTTCTGGATAATTATTTCGACGTTTTTTTGCGTGGATTGGTGGATTTTGCTCCCAAAGTTATATCAGCCATCATTGTTCTATTTATTGGCCTTTGGCTGATTAAACGCATTGCCCGTTTAACCGAAAAGGCAATGGCAAAACGCAATCTTGAAGTAAGCCTGCGTACATTTTTGAAGAGTCTGGTAAGCATTGGTCTTAAAATTATTTTAATTGTTACAGTAGCAGGCATGTTGGGCATTGGCACCGCCAGTTTTGTTACCATACTTGGTGCTGCCGGCTTGGCCGTGGGATTGGCGCTACAGGGCTCACTTTCCAATTTTGCAGGCGGCGTATTGATTCTTATTTTTAAACCCTTTAAAGTGGGCGACAGCATTGAAGCCGGTGGACAAAGCGGTGAAGTGAAAGAAATTCAGATTTTCAACACCATTCTTTTAACAGCCGACCACAAAACGGTCATCCTTCCAAATGGTCCACTTTCTAATGGAACCATTGTTAACACCACACGTCATGGTAATCTAAGGGTAGATGTTCATGTGATAATTAGCAGCGAAAATAATCTTGAAAAAGCACAAACCATCATTCAACAGGTGCTTGAAAATAATGACAAAATTCTTTTAGACCCCAGGCCCGGAATTTTTATTGGAAAAATTTCAGATGGGGCTGTAAACATTAACATCAAACCCTATTGTCATCCGGCCAACACGGTGGCATTAACCAGCGAACTGTATTCGGAATTAAAAACCGCGTTCGACAAACACCACATTTTACCTGCCGTGCAACAACGCATTGTGCAAAACAAATAATTACAGCATGAAAATTTCGGAAGCACAGCAAACAGTTGACCAATGGATAAAAGAGTTTGGCATAAGGTATTTTAACGAGCTCACCAACACTGCCATTTTAATGGAAGAAGTGGGCGAAGTGGCCCGCATTATGGCCCGCCGCTATGGCGAACAAAGTGAAAAGGAAAGCGATAAAAACAAAAGCCTCGAAGACGAAATGGCCGATGTGTTATTTGTGCTCATTTGCCTGGCCAATCAAACCGGCATTGATTTAGAAACCGCGTTAAAAAACAACCTTCAAAAAAAATCGCTGCGTGATAAAGACCGCCACCATAATAACCAAAAATTGAAATAAACTGCTTTTTCTACATTCTCTACTTTTAAACAATTTTACTGTATTTCTCTTTTTAAAAGGCCCTTAGCCCTTTCGAAATATTTGCTACTTTAATCGTGTTTAAACGCTGATGGAAAAGCAACCATTGCTCGAAATAAAAAACCTGGTTACAGGATTTAAAACCGAAACTGAGATTGTTAAGGCCGTAAATGATATTTCATTTACACTGCATAAGGGAGAAACCATTGGTATTGTTGGTGAGAGCGGCTCCGGCAAATCGGTAACTTCACTTTCGGTTATGCAACTGATTCCTAATCCTCCCGGCAAAATATTAAGTGGCGACATAATTTACCATGCTAAAAACGGAGACGTTATTAATCTCGCCAAAACCGATACCAACCAAATGCGCCAATACCGTGGCAGCGAAATGGCCATGATTTGTCAGGAACCCATGACCTCGCTTAACCCGGTTATGACTTGCGGTGAACAAGTGATGGAAGCCATTTTGTTGCATCAAAAAATAAGTAAAGACGCAGCCCGCAAAAAAACCATTAATTTATTTACCGAAGTGCAGCTTCCCACGCCCGAGGCCATGCTCGACCGTTATCCGCACCAACTTTCGTGCGGACAAAAACAACGCGTAATGATTGCCATGGCCATGAGCTGCCAACCTTCGGTGATGATTGCCGATGAGCCCACCACGGCATTGG